>SVAL01000017.1 GCA_015059405.1 Bacillota bacterium | reverse complement strand
ATATAAAATATTATAATTATGATAGATTTCAAGAAAAATTAAAAGAACTGACACCGATTCAATATCGTCTTCAGTTCTCTAAATAGCTCTTTTTTTGAAAATGTCTTTTTTAATAAAACACTCTCGTAATAGTTCTTTTTTTACAAAACAAAAAAGATTGCAAATGCAATCTTTTATTATTCCTATCTGTTATAGAATTCAACGATAAGTGATTCATTGATATCAGCGTTAAGTTCGCTTCTTTCAGGATATCTTACAAAAGTACCAGTTAATTTATTAGTATCAAATGTAACGAATTCAACTCTATTAATAACTTTTTCTAATGCTTCTTTAACAACTACCATATCTTTGTCTTTTTCTTTTAAAGATACTACTTGTCCTGGTTTTAATCTGTATGAAGGAATATCTACTTTATTTCCATCAACTAAGATATGACCATGGTTAACTAATTGTCTAGCAGCACGACGAGTAGAAGCCATTCCCATACGATAAACTACGTTATCTAATCTTGATTCTAATAATTTTAAGAAGTTTTCACCATGAATTCCTTCCATTTTACTAGCTTCATTGAATGTCTTTCTAAATTGTTTTTCAGTTAATCCATACATGAATCTAACTTTTTGTTTTTCTTTTAATTGTGTACCATAGTTTGAAGATTTACCTTTTCTATCTGCACCATGTTGACCAGGTCCATATGGACGTCTAGCGATATCTTTTCCACTTTCTAAAAGTGAGAAACCAACACGGCGTGCTTTTCTATAAGCAGGTCCTGTATATCTTGCCATCTTTTTTTCCTCCTTTATTTATTAACATAAACAAAGACTTCTTTTAATTATTTATAGGGAGTCTATTTTAATATTTTCACTAGAACAGCCAAGTTACTAATAAACTTAATAGACACATTATAAATAATATAAAAGTGCTGTTCATTGAATATGCGTTTTTAATTATACAAAAGAAACCCTTAAAAGTCAACTATTATAAGGAAAAAACTATTCAGATATGAATAGTCTTTTAACTTTATCAATATAAAAGTTTTTACTACGTAAACTTTCTACTATTTTTAATATTATCATTGAAAATACTAGTGAAACACCTAAATATAATGATAATTTAGTTGGATAACTAAATGATAATGAAAATAAAGAAAGAATTGCTTGTATAATTTTTAATATTACAAAATGAAATAGATATAAAGGTAAAGATAATTTTTCAAAATAATAAACAGTGTTATTATTCAAAATATCTTTTTCAAGTGTAATATTACTTACTGCTATACAAATACCAATAGATATCATTAAAAGCATTACATAATCATATCTATATGAACTTTTTATAAAATTAGTTATAAAAAATGGTAAAAATAAGCAAGTTATTTCAATGATTGTTAAAACAAATTTACCGAGTTTAGTAAAGTTGATTTGTTTTAATTTATTAGATATAAAGTATATCAATACACCTATATTTAACTCAGCAAAGGCTCTAATATTTCCAAAGTTTGTAAACCCAATCCAATCAGCTACGTGATTAAAACCTTTGATATTATTTCCCATAAGTCCAAGACAAAAAACTATCGATATAGGAGCAATAAAATATATATAATTCATTTTGAATTTTCTCATTAAAGGATATATCAAAAACATGCACATTAACATAGAAGATAAATACCAACTGGGCGCATTAACTGGATAATAGTTTAAACCTACTTTTTGTAATAAAAATAATTCCCAAATAGAAGAAGACATTTTATAAACAGGAATAGCATCAGTTAATATATAAGTTCCTAATAATAAAAAATATGCAATAATCATATAAGGGAAGAATGAACAGAATTTTTTAAAAATAAATGTTAAAGTTTCACACCCTAAATTAGAAGTATCTTTATCCCAATTTTTCAAAATTGATGCAGCTAAAAAAACTCCAGAAACAATAAAGAAAAACTCAACACCAATGTATCCGCCATTAAAAAGAACAAAATCATTTCCATTAGAAAAACGTTTTCCATGAAATAACACAATCATAACTGCAAATAGAAATTTCCAAAAACTAATAATACCATTTCTCTTCATAAAAAAATCCCCCCGGATAGTCTTATCATTAAATAAATCATATCATAAAAAAAACAAAACATTCAAGAAATATAAAAAAAAAGCACATCTTATGTTTTTATGTTATAATAAAAATATAATAGAGGAGGTTTAGATATGGAAAACAAACATGTATCTGGTGATTCAATATCAATCATTAATCCATCACAACTTGTTTTAAATATAGATGATTATTTACATTTATCTAAACGAGTACCTTCTCAAGATGAAACATTACAACAAAAAGAAGAATCGATCTTTGGTCAACTTGGAGAAAGAAAAACACAAAAATATCCTAGATTATTAATGTTTGAAATAAATCTTCAAAAAATATCTGATTATGTTAATGAAAAATTTCAAGATGGTATTGATTTGGAAGAAGAAATAGTTCGTTATCCAAGTGATCGTGCTATTAGAAGAAAACCAACTATATTAGATGATCCTAGTATAGTAAGAGATTTATCAACAAGTAAGATAACATCAATAAAGGTAGGTAAACATAATACTCTTGGAGAAAATTCTGTTTCATTAAAAAAATTTAATACATCTTTACTAGCGCTTGCTTATAATTATGAAACTTCTCCACGTACAAGATAATTCTTTTTTATCTTTTAAAAACGTTGTATTATATGTTAGAATAATTTTAGAAGAAAATAGAGGTGATTTAAGTTGAATCCTATGGTGTTGCAAACAATTACATTTTCTATAGTTGCAATTATTTCTATCACTATTCTATTAGTAGTATTAAAAAATAAAAAAAATAATAAATATAAGAAGAGTATCACATTCTTAGATAAAGAAAAAAACAAACTAGAAAGTGCACCTGTAATTGCCGAACTTAGTAAAGTAGAAACTATTATAAAAAATGAAAAATTAGAAGAAAAATATAAGTCTTGGCAAGATACTTTTGAAAAAATCAAAGAAGAAGATATATCTAATATGAATGATTATATTTTTAATTTAGATACTATTTTAGAACATAGAGAGTATAAAAGATTTGATGAAGAATATTCAAAAGCTGAATTACATTTATATAAAATAAGAACAAAAATAAATAATTTATTAGAAGAAATTCAAGATATAAATCAAAGTGAAGAAAAATATCGTGATATTATTATTAAATTAAAAACTAAATATAGAGAATTAAATTCTAAATTTGAAGTAAGTAAAGATTCATATGAAGGAATTGAAAGTATTATTGAATTACAATTTGAAAATATTGAAAGAAGATTCCAAGACTTTGAACAATTCATGGAAAAAAATGAATATAGTGAAGTTATTCATATTGTTAAAGCTATCGATACAATGATAGATCATATGTCAGTTGTTATTGAAGAAGCACCAGATTTAGTATTATTATCAACAAAAGTAATACCTAAACGTATTGAACAAATTACAGAAACATATGAACAAATGAAAAACGAAAACTATCCATTAGAATATTTAAATGTTGAATATAATATAGAAGAATCTTTAAAAAATGTTAATAAAATATTTGATAGAATAAAAGTACTTAATCTAGAAGATTGTATGTTTGAACTACGTACAATGTTAGAGTATTTAGATTCCATCTTTAATGAATTTGATAAAGAAAAAATATCTCGTAAAGAATACGAAGATGAAAAAGGTAGTTTTGAAGATAAACTAAGTAAACTTGCTAGTGTTGTTAAAGATGTATATAGTCAAATAGAAGATATTAAAAATATGTATGATTTAACAGACAAAGATGTAAAAATAATAGATGATGTTAATGTAAGATTAACAGCATTAAAGAAAGACTATAAAAAATCAATAAAGAAATTATCAAATAGTAAAACTCCTTATTCTAAAATAAGTAAAGAATTAGAAGAATATACAGAATCATTAAATTTAATTGATGCTGATTTAGATGAAGCACTAAAATCATTAGGGAATATGTATGATGATGAAATGCGTGCACATGAACAATTAGATGAAATTCAAGAATTATTAAAAGATTCTAAAATACGTATTAGAAAATATAAATTACCAAAAATTAGTAATATATATTTTGTTCAATTAAATGAAGCTAATGAAGCAATTTTAGAAATTATAAAGGAGTTAGAACAAAAACCAATTGCGATAAAAACTTTAAATACTAGAGTAGATACTGCAAGAGATTTAGTATTAAAACTACATAAAACAACAACAGAAATGGTAAAAACAGCAAGTGTTACTGAAAATGTTATCGTATATGGTAATAAATATAGAAGTAGTAATACTAGAATAGATGAAGGTTTAAAAAATGCTGAACAATTATTCTATAAAGGAAACTATGAAAAAGCTTTAACTACGGCTATGAATGCTATTGAAATAGTAGATAAAGATATAAAAAACAAAGTGGTGAATATGTATGCTAAAAAATAAATTAAACAATAAAGGTCTTGGAAAAAAAGAAATGATGTTAGTATTATTAATTATTTTTGCAGGTTTAGCCTTTGGTTTATATAAAATATTAGGAAATAATACGGTTACTCAAATGGCCAATTTTAAAAGACTAGCTACATCTTTTATCGATGAAGCAGCAAGATTGAGAGATACAGAAGCTTTATATGAAAATGAAGTATATTTGTATGATACAATTGAACTTAATTATATTGAAGAAATGCCTAGTCCTTTTGAAAAAAGTGAAAGCTGTGACTTATATGAAAGTAAAATAGAAATTGTAGATCGTCAAAGATATATAACATTTAAATGTAGTGATTATTATATTTATAATCAAAAAACAACAGAAAACTATATAATATATAAAGTATCTGAATGGACTGATGAAAAACTAACTGGAGATAATGTTCAAACTGCGACTTTTTATAATTATATGGTAAATGGTATAGAAGTATTAGATGATTATTACATAGAAAAAGAATTCCTAGTAAAATATGGTATGAAGAGTGGTTATCCTACTATTTCATTAGAAAATTTAAAAAGCGAACATGAACTTGTTAAAAAAACATATTACAGAACACTAGAAGAAGTAAAATAATGTGTAAATAAAGGGTGTAAAAACCCTTTTTTTTTGTTATAATGAAAATGGTGATAAGAATGGGATTATTTGATAAAATCAAAAAAATGTTTACAAAAGAAGAAAAAGAACCCAGGGTTGAAGAAAAAGAATTAGAAATAAAAGAAGAATTAGATGATGATGAGATAGAAGAAGTTATCACTAAAAAAGAAAAACACAAAAAAGAAGATGTTAAAATCTATGAAAAAGGTCTTACTAAAAGTAGAGAAAATTTTGTATCTAAATTAATTAATTTAACTAATAAATATCATAAAATTACTGAAGAATATTTTGAAGAATTAGAAGAAATTCTAATTATGGCAGATATTGGTGTTAATACAGTTATGGATTTTATGGATAGACTTAGAAAAAGAGTAAAACATGAAAATATTGAAGATACTGAGTATCTAAAAGAGTTAATTGTAGATGAACTATTTATTATTTATGTTAATGATGAAGTAATTGTTAATAAGATTAATTTTAGTGAAAATAAACCAACAGTTATTTTATTTGTAGGAGTAAATGGTGTAGGTAAAACTACTACTATTGCAAAACTTGGGGATAAAATGATTTCTGAAGGTAAAAAAGTTAAAATGGTTGCTGGAGATACATTTAGAGCTGGAGCAACTAAACAATTAGAAGAATGGGCAACAAGAGTTGGAGCAACATTCGTTGGTAAAGAAGAAGGTGCTGATCCATCTAGTGTTATATATGATGGTTTAGAAGAGGCTTTAAATGATGGTACAGATGTAGTATTAATAGATACTGCAGGTAGATTACAAAATAAAGCTAACTTAATGAATGAACTTGAAAAAATTAATAGAGTAATTGGTAAGATTATTCCAGATGGACCACACGAAACATTACTAGTAATTGATGCAACTACTGGTCAAAATGGAATTAGTCAAGCTAAAGCATTTAAAGAAATAACTGATATAACAGGTATTGTTTTAACAAAATTAGATGGTACTGCTAAAGGTGGTATTGTTCTAGCTATTAAAGAACAAGTTGGTATTCCTGTTAAATATATTGGTTTAGGTGAAAGAAAAGAAGATCTACAAACATTTGATATTGAAAAATATATCTATGGATTATTTAAGGATATGATGTAAAATGGATAAAATAAATTTAAATGAAACTTATATTTACTATAAAGATCTATTCACAGATAAACAACAAATGTATTTTGAAGATTATTATATGAATGATTTAAGTTTGAGTGAAATTGCTGAAAACTATAATGTTAGTCGTAATGCAGTCCATAATCAATTAAAAATAGTAGAAGAAAAGATTATGCATTATGAAAAAGTTTTAGGTTTAAAAAGAAAAAAAGAAGAAGTTATTGATTTATTAAGTAATAAAATAGATGAAGAAGTTTTAGACAAAATAAATGAGATACTTTAAAGGGAGAAATGATTATGTTTGATAAAATTAATTTTATGAATGATACTCATGTCTTTGTTGGATTAAAAGATGGAGTAGAATTAAAAACTAATTTATTAAGTGGACATGTAGTAATAACAGATCAAGAAAAAAATACATTAGGTGAAATTGTTGAAATAAATGAACATCAAGCTAAAATACGTTTAATTGGTGAATTTGAAAATGGTAAATTACGTAATGGAGTTATTAGAAAACCATTATTAGATGCTCAAGTTAGAACTATTGAACAAGAAGAAATACCATTAATTTTAGGAGAAAAAAATGATGAATCATTATTATTAGGAGGTAGTCCTTTCTATAATAATTTCCCAGTTTATTTAAATGTAAATGAATTCTTTAGTAATCATTTTGCTATTTTTGGTAATAGTGGAAGTGGTAAATCTTGTGGTATAGCTAGACTTATTCAAAATGTTTTTCAAAATGATACAGCTCAACCATATTTAGCTAATTTCATTTTATTTGATATATCTGGAGAATATGCCCAAGCATTTCAAGATATAAATTCTGATAATTCGTACTACCATTATAGATGTTTTAGTAGTAACTATAATGAACCTAATACAGAGCCATTAAGAATACCTATATGGTTATTAAATAGTAACGACTTAGCATTACTTCTTGCATGTAATAGTCATACTCAAATACCTATTATCGAAAGAATGTTAAAACTAGCTAAAGCATTTGCTGAAAATGGAAGTGAAGCAGAAGCTTATAAAAACCATTTAATTGCAAAGGCAATCGTATCAGTATTGTTTAGTGATGCAACACCAGCTCAAAAGAAAAATGATATCTTTGCAATTGTTGAAGAATGTAAAACAAATAATTTCTATTTAGATGCTGAAGTTCAAGGTTTAGGTTATACAAGATTATTTAGAGAATGTTTTAATATAGATAAAGCAGGTAACTTTACTGAAGGTATTTTAATAACTGAATATGTAACTCAATTTATTAATCCAATTTTTGATGATTATGAACCAACTGGAGATGCTAAATATGATTTACAAGATTTAGAAAAAGCATTAAAATTTACTTTAATTTCAGATGGATGGTATAAGAATGAACAAACTTATTCTGATGCTGTTACTATCAAAGTAAGATTACATTCATTAATTACTGGTCCATATGGTAAATTATTTGATTATGATACTTTTGTAACAGTTGAACAATATCTAGCAAGTTTAATTATTCAAGGTGAAAAGAAATATCAAATTATTAATATAAATATGGATGATATTGATGACCAAGTGGCAGCTGTAATCACAAAAATATTCTCAAGAATTATATTTGATTATTCTAAAAAAGTAGTTAATCGTGGATCTATTCCGTTCCATATTATTATTGATGAAGCACATAGATATGTAAGAAAAGACCAAGATACATTCTTAATTGGTTATAATATATTTGAAAGAATTGCTAAAGAAGGTCGTAAATATGGTGTAATACTTGGAATACTTACTCAAAGACCGGTAGAACTTTCAGATACTGTTATATCTCAATGTTCTAATTTCTTAATATTTAAAATAAACAATCCAATGGATTCAGAATATATAAGACAAATGGTACCAAATATAAACGCAGAAGTAATAGAAAAACAAAAAACTTTACAATCAGGTACTTGTCTTGGATTTGGTTCTGCATTTAAAATACCAGTAATAATTAAATTAGATATGCCAGATCCTGCTCCATTAAGTAGTAATAGTAATGTTATTAAGTTCTGGGGTAATAAATAACATAATATAGAAAGCAAGGTGATAATATGTTTGAAAGTCTAGGAGATAGATTACAAACAGTCATGTCCAAGATAAAAGGATATGGAAAAATAACAGAAGAAAATATATCAGAAATGACAAGAGAGATAAGATTAGCTCTTTTAGAAGCTGATGTTAACTATAAAGTAGTAAAAGAATTTGTAAATAATGTTAAAGAAAAAGCTTTAGGTGAAGAAGTACAAAAAAGTCTAAAACCAGGAGATGTCTTTGTAAAAATAGTTAAAGATGAATTAACTGAATTATTAGGTGGAGAAAAGAAAGACCTAAACTTAGTAGGGAATCCTGCTTTACTTATGTTAGTTGGTCTTCAAGGTAGTGGTAAAACTACAACTATTGGTAAGATATCTAATTTACTTAGAAAAAAACATGCTAAAAAGCCATTATTAGTAGCATGCGATGTATACCGTCCTGCAGCAATTGATCAATTAAAGCAAATTGGTAAACAACTTAATATAGAAGTATATGAAGAAGGTAAAAAAGATCCAGTTGAAATAGTAAATAATGCGATCAAATATGCAAAAGAAAATAAATTTGATTATGTACTTATTGATACAGCAGGTCGTCTTCATATCGATGAACCATTAATGGAAGAATTGAATAATATTAAGGATAGTGTTCATCCAGAAGAAATATTATTAGTAATCGATTCTATGATGGGACAAGATGCGATTAATGTTATTGAAGGATTTAACAATGCCTTACCATTAACTGGTGTTGTTTTAACTAAATTAGATGGTGATACTCGTGGTGGGGTAGCATTATCAGTAAGACACTTAACTAATGTACCAATTAAATTTATTGGTGTTAGTGAAAAAATGGATGGATTAGATTATTTTGATCCTGAACGTATGGCAGGAAGAATTCTTGGTATGGGAGATATTATTTCTCTTGTTGAAAAAGCTCAAGAAGCAATTGATGAAAAAGAAGCAGAAAAAACTGCTAAAAGAATGCAACAAGGAAAGTTTGATTTAGAAGATTTCTTATCATCAATGAAACAAATTAAAAGACTAGGACCATTAGAAAACTTACTTAAACTTCTACCAGGTGCTAGTAAACTTGGATTAAATAATGTAAAAATTGATCCAAAAGATATGGCTCATATTGAGGCAATAGTATTATCTATGACACCAAAAGAAAGAAGAAATCCAGATATTATAAAAGCAAGTCGTAAAACTAGAATTGCTAAAGGATGTGGATTAAGTGTTCAAGAAGTAAATAAACTTTTAACTCAATTTGAACAAATGAAAAAAATGATGAAACAAATGTCAAGTGGTAATATGAAACTTCCACCAAATATGAAAATGCCATTTTAATAGAAAGGGATTTATATGAGATACGAAGCTATATATTTTGATTTAGATGGAACTTTATGGGATACAACAGAAGTAACTTATGAAGGTGCAAATAAAGTCGCAGAAAAGTATAATTTAGATGCTGTACCAAAAGAAAAAATAGATGCATGTATGGGTACAACAAAGGAAGAATGTGCAAAGTTATTATATCCAAACTTTCCTTTAGAACAAGCAATAGAATATTTGGAAGAAGCACTAGATTTAACAACACAAAGTTTATTGATAAAGGGTGGAAAAGTATATGAAGGATTGGAAGATACTTTAAAAGAACTTGTTAATAGAGGATATAAATTAGGTATTGTTAGTAATTGCTTAGAAGGATATATAGAAGCATTTATGATTTCATCAAGACTTGGAAAATATTTTAATGATATTGTTGCAGCAGGAAAAAAAGATTTAAAAAAATCTGATGCAATAACACTAGCGATAGAAAGAGATGGAGTAAGAAGTGCTATCTATGTTGGTGATACTACTAAAGATAAAGAAGCAGCAGAAGGCGCAGGATTAGAATTTGTCCATGCTAAATATGGCTTTGGTAAAAATATAGAAGCTACATATTATATCGATAGCATTAAAGACTTACCAGAATTAATGAGTAGAATTGACAGTTAAGAAGATTGTAAATCTTCTTTTTTTATTGTCAAGTATAGGCAATAATATATTCCTCATATGTAAATAAGAATAAGATAAACTAGATAGGAGGAATAAGATGAACTTTGATAGACAAAATGAAATATCTAATGTAAATGATATAGATATAAATAACAATATCAACATGTTTGACCCAAATCAAATGTCAAGTCAAATGATGATGCCAAATAATCAAATAGGTACTATGATGAGCCCTATTATTGAACCAATGCGTGAAAGAGTGATTCAAAGAACAATCGTCCATGAAGTTCCACACGTATGTCCAACTCGAACTAGAATTATAAATAATCACGTATTTAAGCATACTTTTAGACAAACACACAGTTGTTGTAGTGAAGACAAAGTAACAAATATTCAATGTGGATCTTGTTGTAATTTTAATTAGAAAGGAATTTCCTTTCTTTTTCTTTTATTCCAAAACTACCATCTACCGGATCTTTAAAGATACCTATCTTAGGAGTCTTATAAGTAAAAATAACAAAAGAAAAACATAAAACGAAAAGAATAATCCAAAATAAAGTTTTATTACAATTTTCATATTTAAACTTCTTATAAGAGTAATATTCACTAATTAAAACACTAATAATAAAACTTCCTATATCTAAAATAGGAATATTATATCCAAGTATTCCTGTATATGTATAAAAAAATATTAATATAAAACTAAGTCCTAGTAAAAGACCTTTAGTTTTAACACATAAGTAATTACTATTTCTAAAAATAAAAGTACCAATAATAATAGTAATTAACATAGGAAAAAACAATAATTTTAAATGTTCCCAAGTACTTTCATTAATCGCACTAAAAGAAGCAACAATTATATTGTTATTTGTCCACTCATACAAAAAGTGCAAAATAAATCCTAAAAAAATTATAAATATAGTACTAATTATTTCAAATATAAATATATCTTTTCTTTTCATAATAAATAATATGTATAAACATTTAAATTAATTATCAAAATAATAGAGGAGGAATAATATGAAAAATCAAAATGAAGTAAACGTATTAGATGAATTAAATAAAGGTGCTTGTATGGGAATGGATGCTATTCATTTTATTATGGATAAAGTAGAAGATGACTCTTTAAACCAAGAATTAATAAGACAATATAGTGAATATCAAAAAATCCACAATAAAATATGTAAATTATATCCAGAATATAGTCGTGATGAACCACATGAAACAACTGTAATGAATAAAGCTATGACTTGGTATGGAATTGAAATGAAAACTTTAATGGATAAAACAAGTTCTAAAATTGCAGAATTATTACTACAAGGTACAAATATGGGAATAATTGAAGGAAGAAGATTACTTAATCATAAAGGTACTAATAAAGAAGTAGAATCTTTAGTTCAAGAATATGTAGATATGCAAGAAGAAGCAGTAGAGAAGTTAAAACAATTTTTGTAAAATGATAGATAGTTTACATTTATAGAAAGGCTAATCCCTTTCTTTTTTTATTACTTTTGATATAATAAAATTAGGTGATAATATGAAAGTCCCATTAAGATTTCAAGTAACAGAATTTGATTGTGGAACTATTTCTTTATTAAATGTATTTAGTTATTTATTTGAAAGAGAAGAACTTCCCGCAGCTCTTGTAAAAGCAATTCATAAGTATACATTAGATTGTTATGATGAAGAAGGAAATATTGGTCAAGGTGGAACAAGTAGAGAAGCAATTGATAGATTAACACATTGGATTACCAGATATACAAATGAACATGATTTTAAAATTAAATGTATTCATCTTCAACAAGAAGATGTAACACTAGATAAAATGAATGAATGTCTAAAAGAAAATGGCTGTATATTTTTAAGATGTTGGCAGGATGTAGAACATTATGTCATTATAACTAAAATAGATAAGAAATATGCTTATATATTTGATCCATATTATTTAGATAAAAAAGAATTTTTAAAAGATAAAGAGGTTAAAATTATTCTAAATAAACCATTTACACATAATAGAAAAGTATCTTTAAAAAGAATGTTTTCAGAAACTAAAAAAGACTTTTCTTTAGGAGAAGTATCAAGAAGAGAATGTGTATTAATAAATAGAATATAAAAGGATATGTGGTACTATGGAAAAAAATATAAATGAAGAAGAATTATTTAATAATTACCAATACTTGTTTGATGACTCTGTAAAAGAACGTGGTAAAAACTATTATGAACAAAACAAAGTTATCTCTTGTCATAAAGATGATAATATTTATTATTCCAAAGTAAGAGGTAGTCAAGATGTTACATATAATATTACTATTGAAATAGATGAAGAAGTAAAATTTACTTGTGATTGTCCTTGCGAATTTGAATGTAAACATATATATGCAACATTACTAGCTATTAAAGATAAGAATTATGATAAAGTAAAATTAAAAGAAGAAGTAATTGAAAGAGATACTTCTATAGAAAATATTTTAAAAGTAATACCAGCACAAGATTTAAAACAATATATAATGCAACAAGTTAAAAGAAAAGAACTTGAATTAGATGATCAAGTATTTAAAGATACTTTTATAAGATATTATCCAAAACAAAAATATAATTATTACTATAATAATTTATATAATAGATTAAAACTAAATATAAATAGAAATGAACTATTAAAAGATTATCAAAATAAAATGGTTCAATACATGATAAGTAATGAATATGAAGAAGCATTTAAAATCGTAAAAGCAATAGTAGAAGCATATAATGATACTGATAGTCTTTCTCATAGTATGGAAACAGCGGATGCGCTCCTAGCATTAGAAATGCCTCTTAGAATATCTTATAGAAAAGGAAATACTAAATTAAAAAGTAATATTAATAATTGGTTAAGAAAAGTAAAAAATAAAAAATACTATGAAAATTACTATTTAGAAGATATAATAGAACGTATAAAAAATTAAAACAAAGAAGGTGGCAACATATGATTAGATATAGTGAAGAAGAAGGTTTTATTAAACCAACAGGTATAAGATTTAGAGAAGGTCAAGATGAATATATAATCTTACCAAAAGTCGCAGTAGGAGTATTTTCTCATCATTTATTCCGTGATGTAATACAAAGATTTAGTTGTAAAGAAGTAGGATATATGAAAACAGCTAACTTTGAAAGAGATATTTATATTTTAGAATATAAAGGAGAAAAAATAACTTTCTTTATGGCTGGAGTAAGTGGTCCATATATTTGTGATGATATAGAAGAATTACACGCTCAAGGTGTAGAAAAATTTATTATATTCGGAAATTGTGGAGTATTAGATTCTAAGATTGAAGACTGTTCCATTATTATTCCAACTATGGCATTTAGAGATGAAGGAGCAAGTCAACATTACTGGCCTGATTCTGAAACAATTGAATTAAATCCAAAATATATAAATGAATTTATTGATTTATTAAAAGAATATAAATTTGATTATACAATGGGATATACTTGGACAATAGATGCCTTCTATCGTGAAACAAGAGATAAGATTAATTACTTTAAAGAAAAAGGTGCAGTATGCGTTGAAATGGAAGGTGCAACAATTGCTGCTGTATGTAAAAGAAAGAACTTGGATTACTTTACATTCTATTATGCAGGAGATAACTTAGACTGTAATGAATGGGATGAAAGAAGCCTAATGGGTCATGTTAATCTAGATAAGAAAAAAGAAGTAATGTTACTAGCACTTGATCTAGCATTAAAAATAAAAGACTAATATATTACTTACAAGGAGTGATACTATGAAACATGAAATGAAACTACATGATGGTCCATTTAAATGTATACAAAATAAAACAAAAACTATTGAACTTAGACTATTAGATGAAAAAAGAAGTTTAATTAATGAAAATGATCTTATTGAATTTACTAATAGAACAACAGAGGAAAAGATAACTGTAAGGGTAATAAGATTACATAAATATCCTAACTTTGAAGAACTATATAAACATCATGATAAAGTATCAATGGGATATAAAGAAAATGATGATGCTAAAGCTGAAGATATGGAAGAATATTACTCAAAAGAAGAACAAGCAAACTTTGGCGTAGTAGGTATTGAAATAGAACTAATTTAAAAGGTAGAAATACCTTTTATTTTTTTATTTAAAAATAAAAAGAATAATGATAAAATAAATTAAGGTGATAGCATGGAAACAATTGTATATAACAAAGACAATATAGAAGAAAAAGATGTTAGATATAGAAGTATTCGTTTGAAAGCATTAATTATTAATTCTAATAGTGAATTATTAGTAGGATACTCTCATAATACTTATCAATTTATTGGTGGACATCTAGAAGAAGGAGAAGATCTTATAGATGGTTTAATTAGAGAAGTAGAAGAAGAATCCGGTATAAAAATAGATAAAGAAGAAATAACTCCATTCTTCCTAAGAAAAAAATACTATCGTGATTATCCAGAAGAAAACTCTAATAGTTGTTATGAATATCATTATTATGTAGTTAATACTGATAAGAAACCTGATTTAAGTAAAGTTAATTATACTGAAGCAGAAAAAATAGGAAAGTTTGAACTAAGATATATTCCATTAAGTAAAATAGAACAAGAATTTGAAGACAATAAAAAAGTATCTGAAAGAACTAAAGTAGTTGAAGAAGAGAATTTAGAGGCGATAAAAATATATAAAAAGATGTAGGAGTGAAGTAGTATGCCAACACCAATGATGCATATAGCAATAGCTAAAAAAGTAAATGAAAAATTATCTTTAGAAGAAGATTTACTATATATTGGATGTTTAATGACAAACTGGACTAATGTAGAATATCATATATCACATTTTAAAGAAGAACATGAAGGAATAGAAGGATTATCTAATCCTGATAAATATATTAGTAAGTATCAAGATAAATTAAATGACCCAATTGTTATAGGCTATCTAATTCACTTATTAACAGATAGATATTGGAATAAATATATGTTAAATAATGTATATTTATATAATAATGAAAATGAAGTAGTTGGAATAAAAACTAAAGGAAAAAAAGAAGTTAATCTATCACAAGAATCTATATATGAACTAAAGAAAAAAACTTATGATAACTATGATAACTATTTAATAGGAAAAAATTTAGTAGATTCTATAAAAGAAAAAGTATTAGCACTTCCTCATCTTGATGAAATAAAAATAACTATTGAAGAATTAGATCAAAAAATATATGAATATAATAAACTTATAAAAGAACAAAAGAAAAAAATAAATTTCTTAATATTTAATAAAAATAAATATACACTTATAAATCAAAAAGAATTCGAAGATAACTTAGAACGTTGTGCAGGTTATGTATACAGTTATTTACGAAGAAATGACATAATAGAAGTATAAAAAAATAAAGCAAAGTAATAAAATTTGCTTTTTTTAATATAATGTGTTATAATGTAACACGAAATGGCGCATTATCCTAGTCAATACATTATTATGAAGGCGAGCCTAAAAATTCGCTAAAGAGCACATCTATGAAGCGTCTGGTGCTTGCTTCATTCGCCCAGTTTGGGGTGAGTGCTGGATATGAAGAGATTGTGGGCGATCGTAACGGCATACGGCAACCGTTCCATTTTCTCGCGGAGACCTAGACTTGTAGATATAGATAAAACTTCCATCAAAGATAGAAGCTATGTCTATGACCTGGGATTGAACCTACCATGTGGCGAAAGCTATGGGTAGAGTAGCTTGACTTGAGTGGTAATGGGGGACAGAGACAACTTAAATTTTGGGTGCGCACCATTTATTTAAGTATTGCTCCTTGAAACCATTATTGCAAAAAAGTCTAGTAATAAGGGGTTATTGTTGAGGAAATCTCCTAGGGTGTAGATTAAAGTGAGTTTACAGTGTACACTAAGTGGCAATCAAGTCATAGTTTAGGTAACTAACTATCCATTCTTTTAAAGGGGAACCGCTCTACTGGTAACGGTAAGTAAGAATGGGGGAAATCCAACTTGACCTAAGGTGCAAGGTTAATCACAGTAATTGCCATTTTTATTGTTTATAAATATGAAAATATTTTATATAGATTTAAGGAGAATTAAAAATGAAACCAAAACCGAGTAAGGTGGATAATAAGAAAAAAAAGAAAAGTCTGTTTGATTTTAAGTGGGTAGGAATTATTACAATTCTAGCTTTCTTAATATCTTTAGCTTTCTCTGCTGTATCACAAGCGATTATTCCTAATGCTCATGTAATTGTGAGTTTAATAGTAGTATTTGTAATTATATTAATAGGTATTCTATTTGATATGATTGGTATGGCAGTACAAGTTGCAGATGTAAAAGTATTTAATGCTATGGCTGCTAAAAAAGTTAAGGGTGCAAAAATGGCACTTTTAATGATTAAAAATGCACCAAAATTATCAACGATATGTAATGACGTTATAGGTGATATCTGTGGTATCATAAGTGGATCTGGTGGTGCTGCAATTGCTGCTATACTTGTAGTAGAGTTAGGAGTGGATGCAATAATACCTTCACTAATAATATCATCAGTAATTGCTGCATTAACAATTGGTGGTAAAGCGTTTGGTAAAGGTGTATCTGCTGCAAAAGCTAATTTAATAGTAGAAATATTTGCTAAAATTTTATCTGTTTTTTCAAAACAATAATCTTGTAGCAAATATTAAAAAATGTTATATTTAATAATAGGTGGTAAAATGAAAAAAGTAGTATCAATAATATTCTTAATAGCTGGAATTATAAGTTTAGGTATAGGAATAGGAATAATGTATAAAAATGAAAGTGGTAAACAAAAAGCTCTAGAAGCATTAAAAACTTCTATTGTTAATGATTATGAAGATTTTAAAGTAAAGGTAGAAGTATTCTCAGAAGAAAGAACTAATATCTATCAAAGTTTAAATAAAATAACTTATCTTACAGATATTAAAGTTAATTATGCTTCTTTAATAGAAGAATATAAAAAGTATGAAGAAACTTTAAAAGAAATAGATAAAGTAAGTAAAGATTTAAAAGTAAATTGCTTTGAACAAGAATTTAAGGAAGTAACTATTAATAATAAAATATCTGCATTTGTAATTAATTATGAACAAGCAGTTAATTATTTTATACAAGACGTTAATAACTTTAATGAAAAAGTAAAATTATATAATGATTGGTTAAAACAAACTTATCCAACAGCGCAAGTTGTTGAATTAGAAGAATATGTATCTTCTTATACAAAATATGTAGATGTAAATAATGATGGTGTATTTGAAGGTGTAAAAGAAAAATAAAAGCAGTTAAGCAGTAAGGAGTTGTAAGTATGGATAAAGAAGTAGAAGTAGTAGGATACGATGTTGAAGAACAACAAACAAAACAAATAGAAAAACAAGTAGAAAAGGTTGAAAAAACACAACAAGAGACCATACAAACAACCCAACAAGCCCAAATAAAGAAACAAAGAAATGGTAAAAGATTAGGAAAAAGATTAATACTTTTAAGTGTATTACTAATACCTTTATTTGGATATTTATATGTTATATCAATGCATAGTACTGGTTTAATAAATGCTACACTATCTAAAGTAATGTTAGGTTTAACTTGTTTATCAACACTACTTTTAGTAGCAGGAATAACATTAGTAATAGTAAATAGAAAACAAAAGACAAAGAAACTAAAAGTATGGGCTAAAATGATGTTAGGTACATTCCTAACAGGATACTTAGGGTTATCAACATTTGTAATGGTTTTACTATATGGACCTAATCCTGAATTTAAAAACTGGTTAGTAACAACAGCAATGACTACAATGACACATCAATACTTCGCAACTTGGTTTTATGATCAAGCTACTATAGAAGAAGTAATGAGTAATAACATAGTTATTGAATCAAATGAAGGCACAAATCCAGATTTAATTCAAATAGGTGGAGGTAACGAAGGTGCCGGGACTATCTATGCAAATGAATTTGAAGAACAAATCTTAAAAAGAGATGAAGGTAACGAATTATACAAAATAATTGATATTAATACTAAAAACAGACAAGGAAGAACTATGAGAGGTAAACTTGCTGTTATATATGATCCAGCTAAAGTAAAAATTGGAACATCTAAAAAATTAGGAGTAAATGTTTCAACTGCTAAAGGACAATTTGTAAATGAAATCTCAGATAACTATAATGCTGTTATTGGTATGAATGCTAGTGGATTCTTTGATCCAGGATTTAATAGTTGGGGTGGAGTTCCTCGTGGATATGTTATCTCTAATGGTAAATTAGTAGCTAATAATAGATGGGGAAGAAGTTATGGTGGATTAATCGGATTTGATAGTAATAATAGATTAATATTAGATAAAAATATGACTGCTCAGCAAGCAATGAATGCTGGTATTCGTGATGCTATTCAATATGGACCATATTTAATAGTTAATGGTAAAGCATCATTTGTAAAAGGTAATGGTGGATGGGGATATGCTCCTCGTAGTGCTATTGGACAACGTGCAGATGGAATCGTTTTACTATTAGTAATTGATGGAAGACAAACAGCATCAGCTGGTGCCGACATGGGAGACTTAGTTGATATTTTCCAAAGATATGGTGCTGTTAATGCTGCTAACCTAGATGGTGGTACATCAAGTTCTATGACACTTAATGGAAAAATAATTACTAACCCAAGAAATGGTAATTTTGTTGCTAAAACAAGACCAGTACCAGATGCTTGGATAGTAACTGAATAAATAAAAAAATAAAATAACACTACTTACTAGTAGTGTTATTTTTTTCTATTGTTATTAATTCTCCCGGAGTACAATTTAATAAAGTACAAAATTCTTCAATGTATTTAAATGAAATTGAAGTTGTATCACCACGAATAATTCTATTAATATTTCTAGAAGTTATATTCATGTTTTGACATAACCAATACTTTGTTTTTTTGTTCTTCTTTAACAACTCAACAATATTAATTTTTATCATATTATACTCCTTTCAAATAATATTTTATAAAATAAAAGTATTCTAAATAAGATACTTGCATTACCTATAATATAGTGATTAACATAAGAAAAAATTAATCATAAAAATCAAAAAAACATAAATAATATCTACTAGTAAATATTTATTAATAAAAATTAAAGAGACTAAAAAGTCTCTTTTTTATGTAAATTAATAGAAAAATATTATATAATTGAATAAGAAGAGAGTGATAATATGAAATATAAAATTATGGATGGGAATGAAGCTTGTAGTTATGTAGCATATAACTTTACTGAACTAGCAGGAATATATCCAATAACACCAGCATCTCCCATGGCAGAATATACAGATAAATGGGCAGCAGAAGGAAAGAAAAACTTCTTTGGTGATAAAGTCCAAGTAGTGGAAATGGAAAGTGAAGCAGGAGCTATTGCTGCTGTTCATGGTTCACTTCAAAACGGAATGTTATCATCTACTTATACAGCTAGCCAAGGACTTTTATTAATGATTCCTAATATGTATAAAATCGCAGGAGAAATGTTACCATGTGTAATAAATGTAGCAGCAAGATCTATCGCAACTCATGCTTTATCAATACTAGGAGATCATCAAGACATTTATAGTGTTAGACAAACAGGATTTGCATCCCTTGCGTCATCTTCTGTTCAACAAGTAATGGATTTAACTAGTGTAAGTTACTTATCAACTATTGCTGGTAAAATTCCATTTGTAAACTTCTTTGATGGTTTTAGAACAAGTCATGAACTACAAAAAGTAGAACTATTAGATATGGATAAAATAAAAGGTCTTATTGATACTGAAAAATTACAAGAATTTAGAGATAGAGCAATTTCTAATAATATTGTAACTAGAGGTACTAATCAAAATGATGATATCTATTTCCAAATCGCAGAAGCAAGAAATAAATACTATGATAATTTACCAGATATTGTAAATGATTATATGGTAGAAATATCTAGAATTACTAAAAGAGATTATAAACCATTTAATTATTATGGAGATAAGAACGCTAAAAAGATAATTGTTGCGATGGGATCAGTTTGTGAAACAATCAAAGAAACAATTGATTGTCTAAACTCTCAAGGAGAAAAACTAGGTCTTATTGAAGTACATTTATATCGTCCTTTTAGTGCGAAATATTTACTAAATGTTCTACCAAAAACTGTAGAAAAAATTGCTGTACTAGATCGTACTAAAGAAAGTGGAAGTCATGAACCATTATATTTAGATGTATTAGAAGTAATTAAAAATAATAGAGAAAATATTGAAGTAATAGGTGGTAGATATGGATTATCTAGTAAAAATACAACTCCATATCAAATAAAAGCTGTATATGACTTCTTAGATAATCCTAAGAAATTTAATGGATTTACTATTGGTATATATGATGATGTAACTAAACTAAGTCTAAAAGAAAAACCTTTTGATTTTGATAATAAAGCTCATGAAATGTTAATATATGGATTTGGATCTGATGGAATGGTATCAGCTTCTAAAGATATTATTAAGATTACAGGTGCTAATACTAAGGCATATACTCAAGGATACTTTGAATATGATTCTAAAAAATCAGGAGGACTTACTAGATGTCATTTAAGATTTTCTGATAAACCTATTAGAAGTACATATTATGTAGATCATCCATCTTTAGTTGTATGTACTAAAGATACATATTTAAATAGATATTATATGTTAGATAAAATAGAAGAAAATGGAATATTCTTACTTAATACAACTAAATCAAAAGAAGAAGTTCTAGATTTATTCACAAGTCGTGATAAAAAGATAATTGAAGAAAGAAATGTAAAAGTATATATAGTTAATGCTAGTAAGATTTCTTATGAAGTAGGACTAAATAATAAGATAAATACTATTATGGAAACTATTATCTTTAAACTAGGAAAAATTATTCCATTTAACTTTGCAATAAAAGAATTAAAAAATAATTTAGAAGTAATGTTTACTAATAAAGGACAAGATGTAATAGATAAAAATATTAAAGCTATTGATAGAGCATTAGAGTCGCTTGAAGAAGTAAATTTAGAAAACATGAATACAAATACTAATAAGGCAGAAAAGAAAGATTTATTTGAACTTATTGATTGTAAAATGGGGGATAAATTAAAAGTTAGTGAACTAGAAAAATTTATAGATGGAACATTTGAAGGTGGTAAAAGTAAAGAAGAAAAGAAAAATATCACAGATATGTTACCATGCTATGATAAGACTAAATGTATAACATGTAATCAATGTAGTTTTGTATGTCCTCATGGAGTAATTAGACCATTCTTAATAAATGAAGAAGAAGAAAAAGATTTACCAGAGTCTATTAAAGAAGATTTAATCCCAGCCAACATTCCAAAAGAAAACTTAAAGTTTACTATTGGAGTAAATATGCATAACTGTACAGGTTGTGGACTATGTAGTAATGTTTGTCCAGGTAAACGTGGTGAAAAAGCAATTACTATGAAACCAGTTGATGAAGTTAAAAATGAACAAAGTGTTAAAGATAATGAATACTTATTTGAAAATATAAAAGAAAAGATTGTATTTAATCCATTAACTGTTAAAGGAAGCCAATTTATTAAACCAAAATTTGAATATCATGGAGCATGTGCTGGATGTGGTGAAACTCCATACTTAAAACTATTAAGTCAATTATTTGGTAATGAATTAGTAATTGCTAACGCAACAGGGTGTTCATCTATTTATGGAGGTAGTGTACCAAGTACCCCTTATAGTGTTCCATGGGCTAATTCACTATTTGAAGATAATGCAGAATTTGGTTTTGGTATGGCTATATCAGATCGAATTAGAAAAGATAAGATAAGAAATATTATTGAAGAAAATATTCATACTATTCCATCTCCTTATCAAGAAATATGTGCAAGTTATCATAAGAGACTAAGTTATGAATCAAGTTGTCTTTTATATGAAGCGGTTGATAGTATTAAAATAAAAGAATTAGAAAATATGAAACAATTCATTAAAACTAAATCATTCTGGATTATTGGTGGAGATGGATGGGCATATGATATTGGATATAATGGACTTGATCATGTATTATCAACTAATGAAAATGTTAATATCTTAGTACTTGATACAGAAGTATATTCTAATACTGGTGGTCAATCATCTAAATCATCTAAAGCCGGAAGTGTTGCTAAATTTACTGCTAATGGAAAAGAAAATGCTAAGAAAGATTTAGCAAAAATCGCACTTTCTTATCCACATGTATATGTTGCTACTATTTCTCTTGGAGCTAATATGCAACAAGCTATAAAAGCATTTACTGAAGCTAAAAATTATAATGGACCATCTATTATAATTGCTTATGCTCCATGTATTGCTCAAGGTATTTTAAAAGGAATGTCTAATTCAATAGAAGAAGAAAAACAAGCAACAAAAGTAGGGTACTTCCCAATTTTTAGACGTAATCCTGAAACAAATGAATTTAAACTTGATAGTGAAGCAGACTTTGATGGATATATGGATTTCTTATTAGGAGAAACTAGATATAAAGCCTTAAAGAAATTAAATCCAGAAAAAGCTGACGAACTATATGAACAAAACAAAAAGAACGCTATTGAAAGATATGAATTCTATAAAAGTATGGATAATACAAAAAAATAATAAATATAAATAATAAATATAAATAATAAAATAAAAAATATTAACTCTATTTAGAGCTAATATTTTTTTTATCTTCAACATTATTAATTATTTGATTTCTAAGTATTCTATATTGTTGATGGTTATAAGAGACAACTAAATCTTTCCATTTATTATATTCTTGCGTTGCAAACTCAACAGTTTTACTATCAATAGATCCTGGTTTTCTTTTATCTTCTAAAATTAATCTCAAATAACTACTCATAGTATCAGTTTTATCTAAGATAGATGTTCTCATCATTTCAATCTCTTCAGGAGTCTTTTCTGGAATATCTAACTCAGTTAAAGTCATCTTATAAGTTTTACCACGTAGTGGATTTATATCGGTTTCGATTGGTTCAACCTTAACTTTAGCAGGTACAAAAATAATTTCTTCTTCCATACCACCCATAAGTTCATCTATATTGATCCAAGGAACATGCCCATCAATAAGTGCAACAGCACGTCTTTTTCCATCAAAACCTTCTCTTGTATAAACTGCAGAAAAACATCTAGTTTGAGATAGACTAGTAGTGGTGGATAAGAAAGAACATTCTTCTCCATCCATTGCTTCTGCAATGTGTGTTTGTGTACCACGATAAATTGTTTTATTAGGAGTAACACATCCATTTGCTTGATAACTTCTTAAAATCGCAGAATAAATTAGACTAATACATGATAAATAACTATTCATATCATCTTTAGTTAAAAAAGGATAATCACCAGTATTAAGATTATCTATTTCAGCCTCACTACTAAAACCACGTCTAAGTAAAGAATTAATAATTCTATAATCTTCATCTTGATATCTTGCAAGTGCTACATATTCTTCTTCAGTAAATTCCATATAATCACCATAATCATTATAACATAAAAAAATATAAAAAAAGAAGTGGTCCCCCCTGAAGGGCCACTTCATAAAAAAGAATAAAAAGGGGTTGGCTAGTGTGATACTAGCGACCAATTCGCCAATTTCGAATTGGTAGTTTCTATAATAATCGAAAAGACTAAAAAAGTCAACAAAAAATTAAATAAAATTAAATAAAAAAATAAGTACCAAAAAAACTACCAAAATAAGACAAAATATGTTATAATAGCGCCTAGGAAGTGATGGGAATGTTAGAGTTATCTGAAGTAAAAGGTATTGGACCAAAAACAGAAATGCTTTTAAATAAAATAGGAATTACTAATATAGATGATTTAGTTACACATTATCCATTCAGATATGATGTATTAAAAAGAAGTAATCTTAAAGAAGTATCAGAAGAAGATAAAATAGTTATTGATGGTAAAGTAGAAAGTATACCATTAATTGTAAGGTTCAAAGGTGGCTTAAATAAGCTTAATTTTAGATTAGCAACACCTCAAGGACCAGTAGGAGTTTCTATCTTTAATAGAGCCTTTTTAAAGCCTCAATTAGAGATTGGTACTAATATTATTGTTTTAGGTAAATTTGATCAAAAAAAGAATATTATAAACGCTAGTGATATTAAATTTGGAAGTTTATCAAGTACAGAAAAAATAGAACCAGTATATCATACTACAAGTGGTCTAAATCAAAAAACATTAAGTGGATATATAAATAATGTTTTATTAAAACATGGTAATGATATCGAAGATAAAATACCAAGATACTTATTAGATAAATATGATTTTTTAAATAAAAAAACAGCTCTAAATATTGTCCATAATCCACCTAACTTTGAAAAATTAAAAGAAGCTAGTATGAGATTAAAATATGAAGAATTATTTGAATTTATGTTTAAAATAAATTATTTAAGACTAGAAAAAGAAAAAAGTGAACAAGGTATAAATAGACAAGGTAATAAAAAAGATCTAGATAAAATAATTAAATCTTTAGCTTATGAATTAACAAATGATCAACAAAAAGTATTAAATGAAATAATAGAAGATTTAGATAGTGATAAAAGAATGAACAGAATTATTCAAGGAGATGTAGGTAGTGGTAAGACTATCGTATCTTTCTTGGCAATGTATTATAACTATTTATGTGGATATCAAAGTGCTTTAATGGCACCAACGGAAATACTTGCTATTCAACACTATAATAATATGAAACAAGTATTTAAAGATACGGATATTAATATTGAATTACTAACAGGATCTATCACAAAGAAAGATAAGCAACCTATCTATAAAGGATTAAAAGATGGAAGTATAAATATAGTTATTGGTACACATGCCCTAATCCAAGATGAAGTAGAATATAATAACTTAGGTTTAGTTGTAACTGATGAACAACATCGTTTTGGTGTTAACCAAAGAACTAACTTAAAAAATAAAGGTGTTAAACCAGATGTACTATATATGAGTGCAACACCAATCCCAAGAACTTATGCATTAACAATATATGGAGATATGGATGTATCTATCATAAAAGAAATGCCAAAGGGAAGAAAACCAGTTAAGACAATCGTAAGAAGCGAAGCACAAATTAAAGATGTACTTGAAAGAATGCATGAAGAATTAAAAAATAATCATCAAATCTATGTAATCGCACCACTAATTGAAGATAGTGAAAATGTAGACTTAACTACAGTATGTAACTTAAGAGATAAAATGAATCTAGCGTTTGGTAGTAAATATAAAATTGATATCGTTCATGGTAAAATGGCACCTGCTGCTAAAGACTTAATCATGGGTGAATTTAAACAAAATAAAGTTAATATACTTATAAGTACTACAGTAATAGAAGTAGGTGTAGACGTACCTAATGCTACTATGATGGTTATATTTGATGCTAATCGATTTGGACTATCTACTTTACACCAATTACGTGGAAGAGTAGGAAGAAGTGATCTAGAATCACATTGTATCCTTATTAGTAATGCCGATACAAAAAGATTAGAAATAATGGAAAGTACACATGATGGATTTGTTATTTCAGAAGAAGATTTTAAACTAAGAGGTTCAGGAGATATCTTTGGAACAAAACAGAGTGGAGATATGTCATTCAAAATCGCAAACTTAAAATCAGACTACAAAATCTTATCACAAGCTAAAAAAGATTCACTAGAATTCTTAAAAGATAAAGACTATGATAATGATCCAATTAAAATAAATTTAATCCAAAGTGTAAAGACAGATTAAAAATAAAAAAATAAAAATAAAAAAAACAAAAAACCAATTGACTAAATATAGAAAAATATATTATGATTAATATGCATAAGATAAACCTTATGCAGATGAACACTTAACGATCATATAATGTTAAGTGTATTCAACCAAAACCCCCTGAAGAGACGTCGAGAGACGTCTCATTTTTGTTT
>SVAL01000016.1 GCA_015059405.1 Bacillota bacterium | reverse complement strand
ATATAAAATATTATAATTATGATAGATTTCAAGAAAAATTAAAAGAACTGACACCGATTCAATATCGTCTTCAGTTCTCTAAATAGCTCTTTTTTTGAAAATGTCTTTTTTAATAAAACACTCTCGTTGGTTCTTTTATTTATCTTTACTAGTCTTTACATATCTTAATACTAATTCTTTATTTGGTAGTCCACTAGTATAGATACTTGATAATAAACTATTTTTATTAAATGGTACTAGTCTTCTTTCAATATCAAAAGTTTTATCTTTTCTTTCTTTTAAGACATAGTAACATGCTGAATTAGGTTCATCATCTTCATATCCCATACCTACAGCTCTTAGAGTGTGAATTTTAGTATCTTCCAGCTCATCTTCCATATGAAAATGAACATGTCCTTGGATAATAGCATCATAATCTGTTACTTTTTTTCCTTGGAATAAAGGTTCATTTTTAGATGATATGTATCCTCTTGCATGTGGATCTCCTTTTTTGTAACTAGTAATACAATCATTTATTTTTTTATTACATTCATCACTATTTGTATATGCGAATTGTTCTGATGCATTACCACTATAGAAGTTTGCTTGATAAGTGTGGGTACTTCTTTCTCTAAAGTCCCAACGACAGTCATTTGCAAAGTGACATAAAGCAAGTTTTTGATCACCTAAGAATAAATCTATTGATGCTGGAAATAATTTTAATTTACTAATTCTAGATGGACCTAGTTGTCTTTCTGTCCATTCTTGTACTTCTATTTTTTCTTTATAAAAGTATGGGAATGGTGCTAATCCTAGAGTATTATAGTATTCACTATTACCAGCAACTGATTTAACATTATATTCTTCTAACAAATCAAATACTTCACTTGGATTTGGTCCCAGACCTACGTTATCTCCTAAAGAATAAATTTCATCTATTCCATTTCTTCTGATATCTTCTAAAACTGCTAGCGTTGGTTCATACATAGAATGACAATCTGTAAATATTGCTACTTCTCTACCTGTATATATACTATTTTCTTTAGAGATACTTATATTTGGTTTTAACATATTTAATATTTCTAATAAACTAGTATTTTGTTTTGATTTAGTATTTTTATCTTCAATTCTATCTAAAACCATTTGTGGATTTTCAATTGCTTTATTTATTTCTTGAGTAATAATAAATGGCAATCCATATTTTTGATGATATTCTAACTCTACTTTAGTTGGTTCTCTTCCACCTGGTAAGATTAATCCACATGGTTTTAATCCTTCTCTATATAGTAATGCTTCTGAATTATTTTCAGTTACTGCACTTGTTTCTAAAATCCCCCGTTGAATTCTTTGAATAGTATCTACTTCTGAAGAATTTTTTCTAATTCTTCTATTACTTCCCATATTATGGATAGAACTACATACAAAACTACCACTTGGAATATTATCATAAGCAAGAATTACTTCTGCTCTTCCCCAATAGTACTTTTGTCCACGATAACTAATTGGACTTACAGAAATAAAATTACTTCTTCCTGTTGCTTGTCCTCTTAACATATTTTCAATATCTTCTGTATGACTTAATACATGGGCATATAAACAATAATTTTTATTAGAGAAATCATATACTTCCCCACCATATTTTTCAGATAAATCTCTATTATATACTCCTTCTATTTCTTTTACTCTTTCTATAGAAGTTAAATTATTCTTTGAATCTAGTTCATATAGTTTCAATACTTTTTTATCGAATTCAGAGAATAAGTTTTGCATTTTAGATAAAACATTTATATCACTAAATGTATATTCTAATACTTTCTTTAATCCTTCTCTGTTGTTAGAATCATTAACCATTTCAATAATAGTAGAATATAACATTAATTCATCAGTTAAGTCATTTATTACTTTAGAATTAGAGTTATCTTTCTTTAATGTTCTTAATGCTCCTGTACCACCAATATATTCTAATATTTCTTTGGCATTACAAAATAATAAATCATTAAAAATGTCTTTTACTTCAAACTCAGATATATGTCCTTCTTTTATTCTAGTTATATATCCTTGGTATAAATCCATTTTAAATTTAGATAATTCTTCTAATGAATTTGGTACTTCTAAATCACTTGTATTATTTATATTAAATAAGAAAGATATATTTAGTTTATCTTCTTTAGATAAAGTTTTATTATCATTGGTCATATTCATACATAAATTATAATATTTATTAAAGTTATCAATTAATTCTAAGTAATTAGATATTGTATATATACTATTTTCTTTTTCTTTATCTTCATCATAATAATAATTATCAAAATATTCTTTACATTTAATAAATTCATCTATTTGATTATTTTTAATTATAGTAGTTACATTTTCTATCCAATTAGAGTGTTTATTACTACCACTACCATATTGTAAGAAAGATGCAAAATCTATTTTAGATTTTTCAATAAAGTCTTTAATAGTACTAAAGTTTTCTAATAAGTCTTTAGCGTTACCATTTGTAAGCAACTCCATACAATCAGATATATCATTTTCATCAATACCAAAACTTTGTAGAATAACTTTTTTAACTGATTTTAAAGTACGATTATCATTTAGTTTTTCATATAAAGTTTCTTTATCAAAATCTTTTATTTTTTCTAATATTAAATCTTTATTTTCATCAATAATTCTGTTTCTTATATAAGATGGTATTTTTCGATTATTTAATCTAAATATATCTTTTAATTCATGATTATTTATATATTCTATAAAAATATCTTTCTTTGTTTTTAAAAGATAAGTAACTAAGTCTTCTTTTAAATAATCATTATCTAATAATTCAAAAATATTATTTTTATTTATTCTAATATCAATCATTAATTCATTTACTAGATGATGCTCATTATAATATCTTAGATTTTTTAATAATTCTTCTTCTGAGTATTCATTTATTTCTTTTAAGAATGATTCTTTATGAAGATTAAACATTTTTTCTTGAATAGATAAAGGCATATTTGAATCAGTTCTTAAGTAATATAAAGTTACTTGAGTTAGTGTTAAATCTTTGATTGCTTTATCTATTTTATTACTATGACAAGTAAGTAAATAATCTTTATATTCATCTGGTAAATATTTTAAGTTTAAGAAGCTTAATAAACGATACGGACTTAGTTCTTTAATTATTTGATATACAGTATCTGGTCTTTTTTCTAAAATTATATCAGTTAATATTTTAGCTTTTTCTCCATTTAAAATATCTTCTAATTGTTTTTTATTTTGTGTACTAATAGCGTTTTTAATTACATCTAGTTTAGTATTAATTATTTTATTTAAAATCTCTTCTGGTAAATAGTATTCATTTATTGTTTCTATAATTGTATTTTCATTAAGTTCTGAGATTAATTCTTCTATTTCTTTAGATTTATGTTTATATATTCTTTCTCTTTCTGAAGAAAATGAATATCTTAATACTTGGAATAAGTTATCTTTAGTTATTTTTTGTCTTACAATTTTATCTTTTATATCTTCTGATATATCACGATTATATAAACATGCATCTATTTCTGATGGAGTATTTATTCTAGAATCAATGATGTAATCACGCATAACGGTAGATATATTTCTACTTAATAAGATTTTAGCATCATCCATACTTAGTTTTAAATCAACTAAAACTTTTTTTAAAGTAATAGATAAGTGAGATTTATGAATTAAATCAACAATAGAATCATCATAAACATTATCAATTATTATTTTTTTAAATTCGTTAGGGAAAAATGGAAGTTTTAGATATTCTTCTTTATAATATTTTTTATCATTAAAATATGGTTTTATTGCTTTAAATTTTTCATTACTTAAGTATTCTTTACTTGATGAGAGAGTATTTATTTCATTACCAATCATTTCTCTTACTTTCATTGGTAAATTATGGTTAGTTAAATAAGCTACATATTTAGATGCAGGCATTTCTTTAATTAGGTGTAACAAAATAGTTTTAAAGCGTGTGATTATTTTGTCTTTTTTATCGTCTGAGATGTCTTTACGCATTAAATAATCATAAATCTTTTTAGTAACAAACCACATATATATTCCCCCTTAAAATCGGGAATATTTTACCATAAAAGTAGTTTAAAGTCAATTTTTGATAATAAAAAAAGTAGATAGCATCTACTCTTTATTTTTTTAAATAATCTTTTTTTAATAGACCATAATCTAAAAAGTCAGAATATGTATTAATAGTATTTACAAAAGCAGCTTCTTTTCTAGTACCTTCATGAATAAATCCTAGTTTTTCTAAAACTCTAGAAGATGCGATATTTCCATCAATAGTAGATGCGAATACTCGATGTAGATCTAAGTTATTAAAACATATTTCTAATAGTTTTCTACTTGATTCAGTACAATATCCATTACCACAATAATCTTGATCAAAGATATAAGATATTTCGGCATTATTATCATGTTCATTAATACTTAATCCAACTAAACCGATAGGGGTTTCTTCTAGATAGACTGTTAGAGTACAAGAAGTACCTTCTTCCATTTTTAATAATTTCTTTTCTAAGAATTTAATTCTTTCTTCTTTAGTTTTATTTTTTACTCCACCAAGATATTTTTGTGTTTCTTCTTGTTTATCTGTTTTAAGAAGTAAATCAACATCATCAAGAGATAATTTTTTTAAAGTTAAACGACTTGTCTTTATTGGTAATAAATTTAAAATAATATTATTTTTCATAAGACCTCCTAATTTCATTATAACAAAAAAATCATAGATAAAACTATGATTTTAACGATGGCGATCCATCCATGTATTAAATAATATTTTTTTAACTTTAGGTAAATCAGATACATCTTGTTGTTCAGGTAAGATAACTGGATATTCATCATTTTCTACAAGTGCCATAGTAATAGATGATCCATTATAAGTTGATGCTTTTACGATTTTAAAATCGTGATCGAAACTACTATCGTAGATTGCTAGTAATTGAATATCACGTGAGGATGTTTGTGGTAGTGGTTCTTTTAAAACAGTATAAATATCTTTTCCTTGACTGACTGAATAGTCTTTATTACAACTTGAACAATGACATTTCATAACTCTTTCTTGGTAGAATTCTACTGCATCTTCTCCACCATATATTACATCTTTTGTATGTTTATTTCTATAAATTGTTTTTACATCAACACTAGTTGATTTACATTCAGGACATGCGATTGATTTATAATCTTTTTTCATGATTATTCTCACCTCTTGGCTCCATATAATAACATAAAAGATGAATTTTTGCAAATTAAAAGACTAAGTGATTAGTCTTTAAACATATCTAGTTTCTTTAATAATTCCATTGTTTCTTTTAGATTTAATACTTTAGTATTACTTGATGAATATTCTTGATGATGTTCTTCTATTAATTTAGCATCACTTGCACATTTTTGATAGTTCATATTTCTAACATCGACACTTACTCTATAGTAATCACCTAAGTCTTCTGCATAAACTATTTCTTCTTTGGTAATTAATGCTTCACTATCTTTTTCACCATGTCTTGGTCCAATGTATGAGATTGGTACATCAGATTTTTTTAGTTTCTTAATTGCTTTAGCTAGGGTATCAATAGTTACAGATGGTGCTTTTTGAACAAATAAGTCACCTTGATTTCCATGTTCAAAAGCATATATTACTAAGTCTACTGCTTCATCAAGAGACATCATAAATCTAGTCATATTAGGATCAGTTATTGTGATAGGTTTATTTTCTTCAATTTGTTTTAAGAAAAGAGGTATTACTGAGCCACGGCTTCCCATGACATTTCCATATCTAGTTCGACAAATAATTGTATCATTATTATTTCTTCCTTTAGCAATTGCAACTTTTTCCATTAAAGCTTTAGTCATACCCATAACACTTACTGGATATGCTGCTTTATCAGTACTTAAAACAATTACTTTTTTTACTTTATGATATATTGCTGAGTCTAGGACATTTTCAGTTCCGATAATATTAGTTTTAACTGCTTCCATTGGAAAAAATTCACAAGTGGGAACTTGTTTATAAGCAGCTGCATGAAAGACATAATCAACACCCTTCATCGCATCATTGACACTTCTATAATCTCTTACATCCCCAACATAAAATTTAATCTTATCATTATGATATTTAATACGCATATCTTCTTGTTTTTTTTCATCTCTTGAAAATATTCTTATTTCTTTAATATCTGTTTCTAAAAACTTATCTAGTACGGCATTACCAAATGAACCTGTACCTCCTGTGATTAATAAAACCTTATCCTTAAACATATAAACACCTCTATCCCATTACATTTATTATACAACAAAAAGACACAATAGTTTGTGTCTTTTAATTATTTAGTCTTTTTAAAAGTTTCTTCTAATACTTTAATAGCATTTTCATTACTTTCTTCAGCGCCATATGGCAAATTAACTAATATTTCAATATTTCCATTTTTTGTTTTTATATTTGCATAATGAAGAGAATATGGTTTTGTAAATTTAACTTCTTTTCCATTAAGTTTTGAAGTTGCGACTACTTTAGATTCATCTACATCATAACTACCAAATTCTATTTCAAATTCAGTGTTATAATCATTATCTACACCTTCTAGTTGAATATATTTTTCTACATATATTTCTCCTGATTTTAGTTGTGTAATATTTTCATATGAATCTACATATAAATCATAATCAATTAAAGTATCTACTAATACATCTTCAATATGTTTATACTTTTTATAATTGATTTTTTTACCATCAGCAGTTAGACAATTATCATAACCATCTTCTTTATTATAGATACATATATCCATGTTGTTTTCTATTTCTTTAATTCTTGCTTTTGCTTCATCTAGTGTGTCTGGGAAAGATATATGAACTACTGACCAACTACCTCTTTTTTCATCATCACTATAACTATTATAATAACTTTCATCATATAAATAATATAATGTATAACTATCTATATTATTTTCTGTTACAATATAGTTATTTTCTTTATAAACAATTGGTTGACTATCTAAAGTTTCACCATTTTCATCTTTTACATAATATTCTGATTCTAATTCAAAGATAAAGTTTTCTTCATTAAAAGCAATTGAAAATTCATCATGTTTACTATACTTACTAATATAAAGTTCATCATTTTCAAGAGAATAACTATCACCTCTTAAATTCTTAGCGATACCTTTTTTATCAATAGCAAATAAAAGTCCTTTGCCAGTTTCAGATGATTGTTCTAAAGATAGGATAAGTTTATCTGTTTCATTTTTTGATGATGAATTAAAGTAAGTAATTTCTTTTAAATTAGCTTTTGCTTTTTCTTCTTCTTTTTTCTTTGCTGATTTAGAGTCTCCACCAAAAGCTAAAACACATACAACAATTACTGCTACAACAGCTACTGCAATACCAATAATTAATGGCAAGGTATTTTTCTTAGGTTGTGGATTAGGCATTTGATTTAAATTATTATTCATATTATTTGGTACTGGTTGTTGAAAATTATTAACAGGTGTACCAAATTGTGGTTGATTATAATTCATATTATTATTTTGGTTATTAAAGTTTTGATTATTAAAATCTTGATTCATTTTTACACTACCCTTCTATTATTAATTATAAATAATATAAATTAAAACGACAATATCAAGTTATCTTTTTAGTGTTTAAATTTATAAAAATAAATACAAATAGATTACAATATAAAAAGACTAATGATTCAATCTTTTTTAGTTTTAGAAAAAGTAATTCTTACTACTTTCATAGCGTTATTAGGATTTACTGAAACACCTGATGGTAACGCTATTAATATTTTAGGACAACCATTTGGAGTAGTTAAATATCCAGTATAAGAATTATATGGTTTTGCTAGTTTAAAGTCTGAACCATTTAGTGTAGTTATTAATTCTACTTTTTCAATTTCGGTAGAACAAGCTGGGAATGTTATATGATATTTAACTTTATCATTACCAATTGCATCATCTAAATAAATATATTTTTCTAGTTCAAGTCTACCACTACTAAAACTAGTAATATATTCATAATTATCAATATATAAATTATAATCTATTAAAGAATCAATTATAACATCATTAAAATTTTTATAATTATTATAATTTATTTTTTTATTAGATTCAGTTATACAATTAGATGGACCTGTTTTTTGGTTATAAGAACAAAAAGTAAAGTCTTGACGCAAAGCATTTATAATTCTTTTTAAATCATCTATCGTACTTCCATTTTCAAGATGAACAAGATCCCAAGTATTAGGATATGTATTATCAATACCATAATAGTAATATAAACTATAAGGATTATACTCATTATTTTCGATCTTATTTCCTTTAACAATTATAAAGTTCTTGTCTTTATGTAAGATTAATTGGTCATCCAAATATTCACCAGAATTGTCTTTTTTATATGTTGCTTTACTTAATTGGAATTCAAATGGAATTTCGTTATAAGTTAATGATACTTCTCTTTTATTATAAGTCTTAATAGATATAAATTCATTTTTTAAATATAAAGAATCACCTTTTAAGTTTTTAGCAATATTCTTTCCAGAAAAACCAATTAAAATACCGTTACCTTGTACAGTTGATGACTCTAATGTAAATGCTAGTTTGTCAGTTACACTTAGACTTGAAGCATTATAATATGTTATTGTTTTTTGTGGTTCATTAGATTGGTCTTCTTCCTCTTCAATAATAGTTTTTGGTTTCTCGACTGGTTTTTCTTCTTCAGGAGTTTCTTCTGGTTGTTTATTAGTATTTTCTTCTATAGAACTTTCTTTATCTTTAGAGTTTGAATAATCATTAATAGCAAAAACACCAATAGCAGTAATTAAACCAATAATAACAAAAGCGATAATATAGATAATTACATAGTCACTTTTTTTAGGTTTATTTGGTTCTAATTTATTTTTAATTTCTGGTTCAATAGTAGGTTGTTCATTACTTAAAACTGTTTTATTAACTTGATTTAAATCATTTAAATTAGGTTTATTATCTTGATTCATTTTTACACTACCCTTCTATTATTAATTATAAATAAGATAATAAAAAACGACAATATTAAGTTGTCGTTATTTTGAATAAATTTCTTTATATTTAAAACCATTTAAATGAGGATAAGACTTTTTAAAAGTTGGTTTATGTTTATTTCCATCTATTAAGAATCCTCTATAAAAACTTTTAGTTGAATATGCATCACTACTCATAGTAACGTCATATAAATAAAAACTAGAATTAATAGAAACTAAATTCCATGCATGAGAAGTACCTAAGAATAGTGAATATTCCGCTTTACCAGAAACCAATAAAGATTTAACACCAATATTGTTAAATAAGATTTGAGACGCTCTAGCGTATCCTGCACATACAGGAGATAAATTACTATTAAAAGCTGAATAAGCAGATTGAGCCATAGATTCATCTGGATTACCATATCGATTAGTTTTACCAATGTAGTCATATACATATTTAACTTTTTCAAATTCATTTAAATTCTTTGTTTCTTGTTTTACTTGTTCTATTATTATTTTTATTTCATTAATCTTATCTTGATAATCTTCTGTAGATATAACATAACTAGGTGAAATAATAACCATTTCACTACCATTTTGTATTTGAAGTGTTACTAATCCTACTTGAATTAATTCAGGATGATCCATAAGTACTGCGCCAATAATATCTGCGACTTTTTGTAGGTATTTAGACGAATAATTATAATCATATTTTTCTAAGTCTATTCCAAAATTAGTTTTAAACTTTGAAAAGTTTTCAATAAGAACATCATATATTGCTTTTTCATTATCATCTAGTGCCATTCGATAATTTATTTCTTTAGATTTATATAATTCATTAATAATATATTTAGGTTCATATTCTTTAGATAAATAATTATTAATACGATAATTCTTTATCCCCATAATAGATAATATTATTAATATTATACTTAATAAAATTAAAAACCCTTTTTTTCTTTTATCCATAGGATCACTCCCTAGTATGATTATAGCATAAAAAATTTATTTTTTATTCATAACTATTTTTAAGTAATTATTTAACTTTTCATTTAATAATTTTTTATGTTTCTCATCTAAAATAATTATTTTACCATCCTGATTTTCATAATAGTTTTTTATCCTTAATTTAGAAATAGACTTTGCTTGTTCTAGTAAAGCAATAGAATCAGTTTGTTTTAAATATTGCCAACCATAGTGTTTAGTATTTAAATAGTTTCTTTTTTCAAAATCTTCCTTTGTTTTAAAATGTTTTTCTTTAGGACTTGTTAGTGGAATACAAAGTACCAGTCCATCTATTCCGGGATAATTAAAAAGTACTCCTAAGTGAATACTATTTATTTCATTTCCAACATTTCCTTTAAAATTAATATGATACAATGTACCATCAACAAAATAATAATTCATCAATTCCCCCTGATAATAAAAAAGAGGAACTAGTGTTCCTCTTATTACCAAAAGCAGTCTTATATGTCCCTAGCTTAAAGCGTCACAATGCTACTCATAGATGAATAAAACTGATTGTCTAATATGTCAATCGATTTCTCTTCACAATGCAATCAATTACATAACTATAATACACTATTTAATTTACTTATACAATATATAAATAATATAAAACTTCTACATTTAATTATGTAATTGTTTTATCCATTTAATAGTATTATTATTCATTTGAAAAATAATTCCTAATTATTTCGCTGATTTATATAGTTTTTTAAAGTATCCATTCTTATCTAATAGTTCTTGATACTTTCCTTCTTCTACTATTTGTCCTTCATTCAAGACAAATATGTTATCAACATCTTTTATTGTTTCTAGACGATGAGCAATTATGATGATAGTTTTATCTTTTAATTTAGTTAAAACATTTTCCATTACTTCTTTTTCGGTGATGTTGTCCATCGCTGAAGTTGCTTCATCTAGAATTATGATTTTAGAATTATCAAAGAATAATCTAGCTAGTGCTACTCTTTGTCTTTCACCACCAGACATTCTTATTCCTTTTTCCCCAAGTTCTGTTGATAAACCTTTTTCTAATCTTTCATAAAACTTATCTAAGTTTACTAGTTTTAATACTTTTATTATTTCTTCATCCTTTATCTTTTTATCTAATATTAAATTTTCTCTTAATGTTCCATCAAAGATTGGAGAATCTTGTGATACATAAGTAACACTGTCATAGAATGAATTTAAATTTATTTCTTTTAATTCATTTTTATCAATAAGAATAGATCCATCTTTATATTTTATTAATCCCATTATTAATTTTATAATAGTAGACTTTCCAGAACCACTCTCTCCTACTAAGGCAATAGATGAATTTTTCTTGATAGTAAAAGATAAATCTTCAATTATGTTTTTAGATGAATCAGAGTATGAATAAGTTACATTTTTAAATTCTATTTTTCCATCTATTTCTTTTATCTTTTTACCTGTGATTAAATTTTCATCATCAGTAGTATCTAAGAAATCAATATACTTTTTAACAGTTACTTTGTTTAATTTGTAATCAACATATTCAACATTAAATATAGCGATTGGTTGATATGCTTTTCCAAGTAATGATAATACAGTTACAACTGCCCCTACTGATAAATCAGACTTTAAGACAGCGTATCCTAAAACAACTATTTTTAAGATACTTACTATGAGTTCAAACGCTGTAAAAAAGATTTCATGAACTAGTTTTATTTTAGTTTTACTATTAACTATATTTTTTATACCTTCATTAGATATTTCTATTTCAGTATCATATTTTTTATTAGTTCTAAAGACTACTAATTCCATAAAACCACGTACTAAATGTTTATTTAAATATTCTTGATTATATAAAATATTTTCTTTTAATTTATATAATTTTTTTAATATTAAATTAGATACTATTATAACGATTATGTATCCTAGAAAGACAAATAATACTAATTCTTTTTTTACTCTAAAAATAAAGATTAAACTAAATAAAGCTGTTGGGATTAAATATCTAAATAATTTTAAATAAAAGTCGATTAAGATATCTCTTGATGCGATAGATCCATCTTCTACTTTTTGAGTTAATTTACCAGTACCAATTTTCTGATATTCTAAATAATCTATAGTTTTCATTTTCTTTAGAGATTGTAGTTTAAAATCTAAATATAATTTATTTTTAACTTGTTGTTCGGGATAATTTTCTATGTAACCTAAGATAGTAGATATTATTAATAAAAGACCATAGATTATAAGAGGTGTTAGGGTTAGAGTTTTAAACTGAAATGAATCTAATATTTTTTGATAATATGTAACACTATATAAATCTAAGAAATTTATTATTATTCCTATTAAGACATAAAAGATTATCATTTTTAAATTGTTTTTTATTACTTCTTTAAATAATTTCATATATATTCCTCCTTAAGTATTTGTGATATAAAAAAGAACCTCCTTTCATAAACAGCAAAAACTATCACAATTCTTACTGTGATTTGTTTTTTGCCATTCATGAGGAGATTCTTAAGGCTCATCATTATTCCTTTAAACTTAAAGTTTATCTGGTAGTAAAACGCGAATGGGCTAATTGATTTACTACAGGCACATTATAACATAAAAGTGAGAAAGATGCAAATTAAGTGATTACTTCTTTTTATCTTCATTTCTTTTTCTATTCCACAAATACCATTGTTGCTGAAAATAATCTGTTATTGCATCTGCTGTCACATGTTCTCTATACCTTTTATAATCAATTTTATAAGGTGGTTCTAATGCGTTTTTCTCATAAAAGAAAGGTTGTGACCATAAGTGTTTATATTCATCTTCAAAAACTAGCGAAATTGTGCAATTAAATAAAAATGATACTTGATATTCTTCTAAATAATAAATTCTCAATATAACGCTTTCACCTTTAAATATTTTTTGTTCGTATATAGCGCTATAAAAAGCAAATTTATCTTTAACCCACATTTCTAGTTCATCGTATGCTACCAACATTGTATTTACTTGATTAGATGCACAAATATATATATGATTAATATCTGATTTACCTATATTTTTAAGTTCAAAATCTATAAATTTGTGTTTACTCTTATCTAAAATATCGTTTGGAAATATAGCTTCATAATCTTGTTCTTCATCTTTAAATTTTGTCCAATATGGTGATAAAAAAACTTCAATATTTGGTCTCTTATTTTTCTTTTTATTTACTATTCTAAACTCTGGTTTGTTTTTGCATTCCTCTCTTTCTTCACGCGCTAACTCATCTTGTTTTCTTTCTTTTCTTTCTTTATTACTTATATATATTGCTGTAAATGTGCTAAAAAAACCTCCAACTATCGCACCAATTATAGTTGTTAAAAAACTATTGGTGCTTATATAATCTAATATTTCTTTCATATTCTTCCTCCAATCTAAAAAAGAGCATTATCCATCTTAAACGGATAATACTCTATCATCACGATTATTATATCACATCAATTTATTATTTTGAATATGATTCAACTTTATCTTTAACATTAGTCCACACTGTTTTTAAACTAGGATAAGTTAATTTATCATAGACTTCATTAAAAGGTATCCATAAAGTTGGATGAGTATCAGTAGATGTATTATTACTAGGACCAATATCTTTAGCAAGATAATAATACATTTCTACTTTTTCACCACTAGTTGTTTTATAGTGTTCTATATAGATTGGATCTATTTCTAATAAAATAACATCTCTTTTAGTTTCTTCTGCTGTTTCACGAATAGCACATTCTTCTAAAGATTCATTTTCTTCCAAATGACCTTTAGGAAAAGAATAATCATTTTGTTTTTCACGATAAACAAGTGCGATAGTTTTATCATTAACATCAAGTACAATACAACCAGCTTTTTTAGTTATGTTCATAGCCACCACCTAAGATAAATATGATTATATGAATAGATTGTAATATAGATAATAAGTTTGGAGCAAACAAGATTATTTTTTATTTTTTATTCTTTTTCTTTTTTCATTATTTTTTATTTTGTTACTTTTCATATGTTCTAAACGTATTTTTTCTTCTTCATTTATTAATTCAAAGTATATTTCACTAAAAATTTCTTCTAACCTTTCAACCATTCCATCTTCACCTTTAAAAAAACTTTTTAACTCAATAATTTTTCTATAAGTGAAATATATAATTATTACAAATAATGAAAAAATCACTAAGTAAGGTATAGCATTAACAAATTTTTCCATATTAAATCCCTTTTGATCTACAAATGATGATATTATCGGGATAACTAAAGATAAAATTGCAAGTAAATTTCCTCCAACTACATTCCTTTTTAGTAAGCTCCTATAATGTTCAATGATGCACAACAGCATCTTTTCATTATATGTCGCTTCTTTTTTTAGAAATTCTTTAAACATGTATCTTTCTTTCAAGTTGATTAATTCTCCTAAAGGTTTACCTGTTTTATCTTTCCTATCCAAATTAATATACAACTTAGTTTTTAATTCCTTCTCACATATGATTTTCATAACTATAAACATTAAGATTGCTACTATAATCATAAATGTATATAATTTAAAATGATTTAATATTAGAAGAATACCTATTGTTATAAAATAAGCAATAAATAATCTGACTTTAATTATATTATATGAGCTTTTCTTTTTATATAATTCTTCTATTTTATTGTACATAAACTCTCCTTTTTAAACACACATAGAATAAAATTAATTATTATTATACTACTTTTCATTTTATTTTTAAATAAAAAAGATAACACGATGTTATCTTTTTTAAGGGGAAGATTTATTTTGTTCTACACTTATTTTTTTATTAAATCAAAAATTTATATATCTAATTCTTGCTTTAACTTTTCTTGTAAAGCTTTTGAAAAATTTATTCCTTTACTCTCTGCCTTTTCTTTTAACCATTGCGGCATAGTAACAGTTGTATTAACAATTTTTTTTGATATTTTTTTTTCGTGTTCTTTTATATCTAATTCAACAACAGAAATTATTTCATTTTCACAAAATTCTAAATTCATATAATTCAGTGTAGGTTTTGGCAAGTTATTTTTATATTCAGGTAAAATATTATACAAAACATCTTGTGCCATATAATATGCATCTTCAAAATCATTACCATCAGTAAATGCACAATCAAAATCTATAAATGATACTAGCACCTTATCATCTTCCCATTTAAATCTTGCCGGATAAAAATATTTTTGTTTTTCCATATTATAATATTGTCCTATCAATCTCTAGGAACGGGAACTAAAAAATAATTCCCGTTATTCTAGAAATGTTAGCCAATGTCCCTTTAGGAATGTCGGTTTTTCCAAAAGCTAGAGGAACGATTTTGCCGTCTTTTTCGAATATTACGTGCGAACCTTTTTGCCTCTTCTTATGCCATCCATTCTTAGTTAGGATCTTAGCTACGTCCCTATAGGACATAAATCTTCCTCCTTTCTCTTCAAATTATACATCTTTTTCAAACACGTGTCAACACTTGTTTTTGTTTTAAAATATTATTTAAATGAAAACATCACTATTTACTTATATTTTTACTTTTTTTAATAGCGAAATGTATTATAAAAAGCTTGGAAGTGTTCCCAAGCTTTCTTTTTTTATATTAAGCATCCTGTTGTTTATAACCGCCATTTCCATTGATTAAATCAATAATCATTATGATGATTTGTATTATGTTTATTTGCCCATCAAATATTTGAAGAATATTACCATAACTTGTAAAAGGATCTTCATTTAGTATTCTCTTGTCTATAACACCATTCTTCATTATATAATTCTTTATTAAATTAATAAATCTAGTTTGTTCAACATTCAATTCATTTTCATTGATGTATTTAGCGAATTCTCTATCAATAGCTTCTTTAGTTAAACCTACAGTTTTCCTTACTAATAAAACTAATGATTCATTATTATAATTTAGATTGAATTCATTTTGATTTGAATTTAAGTCATTAAACAAAATTTGTTGTAATTGGTTAATTTCATCAGGACTAATTTTTTCATTATTTCTAATTTTAATGATTATATCATTGTCTAGGTGATTTTTTAAATAAAAATTCATTTTCTTTTTATAATCAGTAAATTCCTCTTGTTCTATTCTTCTATCATCATGTTCAACAATATTGATGTCATCACTAAAATCAGTATATACAGCTTTTTTAGTAGTTTTAGGCAAGTATTTAATCAATTCTCTTAAAGAAGCTCTTATTCTATCTACTTCAAAGATATCTGCTCTTTCTATATATGATGATTGCATTATCTTTTTAACATCTTCATTTTTTATCTGAACTTGAGGAATATTCATCAATCCTGATAAACCTTCACCAATATGATTTAATCTGCTTGCTTCCCTATTAAATTTAATATTAAGCATTTTAGATAATTCTATTGCAAACATTAATCTATCAAACTGTTTTGCTGACTCATCATTATCATTAGATATAATTAAATGAGTTAAATTATCTTTTATTTCTTTTACTTGTAGATCTGTTAAATTATTCCAATTAACAGCATCTCTGTATTTTTCTACGTATTGCATTTTCTGCTTAACATCAAATTTCATCGTATTTAATGAATTAATAATATCGACTAACTCTTCAAGAATAAGATTTTTATAATTAACATAATCATCATCATTTAAATATTGTACTTTTTCTAATTCTTTTAATAAATCAACTTTTAATTCAAATATAAATTGTGAAATACTAATCCCTAAAGTTGATTCCTTACCTTTAGGATTTTGTTCAAAGAATTCAAAGTTTTGACATGCATCAAATATATAGAATTCCTTTTTATCTTTTCCTAATCCAAATAAATCTGGACATAATCTTGTACCTCTACCAATCATTTGTAAGAATTTTACTTTTGACTTTACTTCTTTAAAGAATACTAAGTTAACCACTTCTGGAACATCTATCCCTGTATCCATCATATCTACTGATATTGCTATTTGTGGCATCTTATTAACATCAGAAAAATCCTCTATTAAACTTGAAGCATAATTAACATGATTATCAATTACTCTAGCAAATTCTCCATGATATTGTGGATATAATAAATTAAATCTTTCTTCTATTGCTACAGCGTGCCTATGATTTTTAGCAAATATAATAGTCTTTCCTAATTTGTCATTACTTTCAACTTTAAGTCCTTTAGTCATTAACAAATTAAGTATTTGATCTATTGTGTTTTCGTTAAATAACCAACTAAACATTGCTCCTGGAGCAATTGTATCATCTACTTCTTCATCATCTTTAAATGTTTCTTCATATACTTCTTTATCTTCTTCTGATAAATCATTATATTTAATACCTTCTCTTATAAATCCTGTTGAACACTCTATAGTATGATAATCAACAAGGAATCCAGCATTAACTGCTTCTTCATATTCATAAGAATATGTTGGAATATTATCTTGCAATTCGAATATTTTATAAGTATTTTTATCAATGTCGCTTCTTGGTGTAGCTGTTAAACCTAACAAATAACCATCAAAGTAATCAAATATAGCTTGATACTTTTTATAGATACTTCTGTGTGCTTCATCAACAATTATCAAATCAAAATGACCTACAGTAAACAATTTCTTTCCATCTTTTGTTTTAACATCATCGATTGCATTCATCATTGTTTGATATGTCGAAAATACCATTCTTGCGTTTTCAGCATTATCTTTTTCTGTTGTTAAATTGATTGTTGATAATGATGGAATTAATTTATTAAATGATTTTTTAGCTTGTTTAACTAGCTCTGTTCTATCTGCTAAAAACAATACATTTTTAACCCAATTACAATTAGTTAACACATCAACAATCGATACAGCTGTTCTTGTTTTACCTGTACCAGTCGCCATTACCAACAAACCTTTTCTTTGATTATTTCTTAAATCATCACAAAAAGCTTTAATGGCTTCTTGTTGATATGTTCTGTTAGTAATATTTTCATCTATAGAAATATTCTTTAAATCTTTCTTTAATGTTCTTCTATCAATAATTAATTGTAATTCATCTTGAGTATAATATCCTGATACTTTTCTTGGCGGATAACTTCTATCATCCCACATGAATATATCAAAACCATTACTGTAATAAATAACAGGTCTTTGTCCATATTTTTGTTCTAAACAATCAGCATATATTTTAGCTTGTTGTTGTCCTACTCTAGAGTCTTTAGAAGTTCTTTTAGCTTCAACTAATCCTACTGGCTTTCCATTTGCACCCATAAGTACATAATCTACATATCCAATACCAGCATTATTAGGCATTCCTGTAACTTCTAATTCTTCTACTATATTCCTATTAAATTCCCATCCTGCTATTTCTAAATCCAAATCAATATATTGTTTGCGAGTTTTAAATTCTGATATATCTTTAATATCAAATGGAATACTACTTTGCTTTGCTTTTCTAACTTTTGGAGTTTCTTTTCTTAATAACTCAAATTGTTTTTGTAATTGTTCAATTGTTTTCTCATTAGCTTCTAATCTTTCTAATAATTCTAATTTTTCTTTTTCCAAAGTTTTATTGTTTTCAGGATCTGGAATAATTGTTTCATCAAATTTATGCTCAATATAATTTTGACAATATAAGTATGTAACCCATAACATAAAGTCATGAAGATTTTTTAATGCTAATAATGATTCTTGCTTACTAATTTTAACATTACTATGGACAGCTTGATTTCCAAGTTTTTGAATATAAATTATCTTTTGTAACAACCCTGAATCAACTATGCTTTTAAAATTTCTATCATATATTAACGTAGCAAGAGTTTGTTGATACGGTATAGTTAGTTCTCCATCTACTCCATAAACCCATTTAACAGCCAATTCTAGAGCTTTTCTTGACATGATAGCACAAGTTGCTGAAGTAACAATTAAACCTTTCTCTGCTTCGATACAAGCATTCTTTATATCATCTAATCTGGTATCAACAATAAAATCAAAATTTGTTCTCATACACATCCCAACTCCTAAGTAATCATTACAATATAATTTTAACACAAAATCTTAATTTTTCCTAATAATCGCTATGTTTTTGCATTAAAAAAAGAGTACTTTTTATCCAAAGTACTCTTGCATTAATGAGGCTTGTAATTCTTCTAGCTTTTTCAAACTCTTTTCAAATTCAAATTTCTGTTTATCGATTTGTTTAAGTAATATATTAAATTTTTCTATATCCTGTTCGGATGGTAACGGTAATTTAACTTTATTCATCATATTTGTTGTTATTTGATTAATAGTTGTAGTCGCACCTGTAGAAATTTGTTTTCTAAAAGCGTTTGTTTGGAAATAAGTAAACAAATAAGGATAATATTTACTTCTAATTATCATCATAAACGCTCCAAAAGACATTTTTTCGTCTGTCCTTGGAATTAATGCTACCTTACCAACAAGTCTTGAACTACCATTCCTTGAACACATTAAAATATCATTTTCATTTACAAACTTTTTTTCACCTATATTACAATCAATTCTAACTATATCCTTGTAATCTATTTTTGATTCTTGAATATTGCTTGATCTCAATACTATTGTTCCATCTTTATCAACAATATTTGATGGTTTATAAGTCAAGCCATTCCAATAATCAGAAATTTCTGATAATTCTACTATTTTGTAATTATTTGAGTTACTTTCAATATCACCAAACATCTCGACAAACTGAGATTTGATCAACTGATTAAGTAAGCTAATTTGTTCTTTTTTTTCATCAATCATCATCTGAATTTTATCAAGTTTATCCGCTATTTTTATTTGTTCCTCAATGCTAATAACTGGGACTTTTAAATCTTCGATATGATTAGCTTTTAAATAACTTTGAGTTGATTTGTTTTGCTTATTAAATAATTGATTTTTAACAAAACTAGATTTGAAATAATTTAAGAAAAATCTTTGATTAATTTTCTTATCATTCAATCTGACTAAAAACATATTTTGACCATAAAAATCGCCATCAGCTTTTGTTACAACTGCCGTTTCGCCTATTGTACCTATCATACTTATTAAAATATCATTAACTTTAATAGGTCTATTCTTAGATATATTTTCATAATCTTCTTTCGAAATATAATTAATATTATTATAATCAATTTTTCCATTTTTTATATTTTTGGAAGTTATATATGGAACTCCTTTATCTATATATTTTGGAGTTGCAGGCATAATCCAAAAATCATCTGTTAAAAAATCTTTTAAAGTTTCATACATATTATAACAACTCCTCTAGCTCTTTTAACTGCTTTTTGAATTCTTCTTCCATATCCATTATTTGTTTTAAAATAACTTTTGGATTTTCATATTCTATTTTTTCTTGAACTATTTCTTTATATTTATTAATTGATAAATCATAATCATTTGATGCTATTTCATCTTTTGTTACAAAGAATGATTTATCAGTTCTAGCTCTATCAATTTCTTTATCAAGATTGTTGTATCTTTCAATAATATCAGGGATATCATTTTCAGCCACTTTTGTTCTCTTAGCATCTAAACTAAAGCCATCTGCTGTCATATCATAGAACCATACTTTATCTGTTCCACCTGTTGTTGTTTTAGTAAATATCATTACTGCTGTAGATACACCAGCATATGGTTGGAATACACCACTTGGCATTGAAATGATAGCTTCTATTTTATTGTTTTCAACTATTTCTTTTCTTATTGATTTATGAGCATTACTGCTTCCAAATAAAACTCCATCTGGAACGATACAAGCACATCTACCACCTATTTTTAACGTTCTTAAGAATAATGCTAAGAATAATAATTCAGTCTTTTTAGTATTACAAACTTTTAATAAGTTTGGTGCTGTTCTTTCTGTATCGATAGTTCCTTTGAATGGTGGATTAGCTAAGATAACTGAATATTTTTCTTCATCTTTATTATCCTCTGATACTGAGTCTTTATAATCAATGTTAGGATTATCAATACCATGAAGCATCATGTTCATAGCACCAATTCTTAACATTGTTGAGTCTGTATCAAAACCATAAAACATAGAATTGTTATAATGATGTTTCAAACTTTCAGTATTAAATAAATCTTTATGTTCTTCTCTTAAATATTCTCCTGCTTCAACTAAGAAACCACCAGAACCACATGCCGGATCACAAATTGTATCATTTGGTGTTGGTTTAATTAACTCAACCATCATCCTAATAATATGTCTTGGTGTTCTAAATTGACCTAAGTCACCTGATGTAGAAAGTTTAGATAACATGTATTCATAAATATCACCTTTTGTATCTCTTTCTTTCATAGGAATAGAATCTAATTGAGTAACTACCTTTTCAAGCACTAATGCTGTAGGAACTACAAATATTGCACTCTCCATGTATCTAGAAAAAGAGGATTCTTTACTCGGTTGTAAATTTTTAATAAAAGGAAATACTCTTTCTGAAACTGTTTTAAACATTTCTGGAGCGGACATATTCTTGAATTTACTCCATCTACAATCTTGATGTTCTTCATCAAATATTCTATTAAATTTAACCCCTAAAAGTTGCTCTGTTTGTTCATTATTAGTTTCAACTTCATCAAGAGCTTTCATAAATAATAAATATGTTATTTGTTCAATTACAGTTAACGGATTAGCTACTCCACCTGCAAAAAATGTATTCCAAACAGCATCAATTTTACTTTGTACTGATTTTTCCATTATATCAACCTCACTAAATTCATTCTATCACAAAAACATTTACGAAATAAATAAAATTGCTTACAATTCTATTTTTTCTCATATCTCACTTCTTAATTCAAAATTATTTATATCAAAGTCTTTATTTTGATTCATATAGTAATCATATAAATCTTTAGCGTATTCATATTTTTTATTATAGTCTTTTTCTTTAAAACATTTTAATAGTTTATCTATAAATATATCTTCTGGTAATTTCTTTATATTATATCTATTTCTATATTCTTTATTAGTTAATATTTTTTCTATTTTATGTACTGGTAATGTTGGTATTTGATTATTTAAGAAATGGGCTTTTATAATATCATTTAAATATATATTATATGTATAATCTATATCTTCATTTTTTATATATTTAGAGTTTAATTCATAAAAAGAATGCCATACTGTATAACAGTTCATTTTCCATTTAAATTCTGGTATTTGATTTATTTCTTTATTTAAATCTTGTTTTGCTTTATTTACAAGGCTTTCGATAGTCCCATCTTTATCATATAATATTTTACTTCCAGCAAATATAAGTGTTGTTGCGATACCATTATTTTTAAATCCTTCTTCAAATTCTTTTAATACTTGTCTTACTGGATTTATAAAATATTCTATTAAGTATCCATCTATTAATTTATTTCCTCTTTCTCTCCAGTTAGTAGTATCTTTTGTTACGATAAAGACATCTATATCACTATTAATATCATTATTACCAGTAGCATAACTACCTGTTAGGATTGCTCCTAAGAAATAATCTTCATTTATATATTGTTCTAAGAATTTATTTAAAGCTATTTCCCATTTTTCCATATTACCACTCCTATAATGATTATAGCATATTATTAAAATAAGACTTTAAGTAATTCTTTATATACTAATTATTAACTATAAGTTATAATATATTTAGAAATTTTTATAAAGGAGATAAATATGAAAGAATATACTTATATAATGATTAAACCTGATGGTGTTAGAATGGGATTAACTGAAGAAATAGTTAGAAGAATTCATAGTAAGGGTTTTGAAATTAAATTATTTGATGTTAGAAAGTTAACTGGTGAAGTTTTAGATGAACATTATGCTCATGTTAAAGATAGAGATTTCTATCCTGAAATGAAAGAATTTATGTTATCTGATTATGTAGTTCCAATGATCGTATATGGAGAAAATGCTGTTCAAGGTATGAGAGAATTAATGGGACCTACTAAAAGCGCTGAAGCTCCTACTGGTACTATTAGAGGAGATTATGGTAATAAAGAAATTGTTAATCAAAATGTTATCCATGGATCTGATTCACAAGAAAATGCTTTAATTGAAATTGAAAGATTCTTTGGTTTGAAATTAAATCATGGAGAAGAATATAATTTTGGGAAATAAGAAATAAGAAAAGAACTTAGTCTGGCGACCAAGTTCTTTTTTGTATAAAATTCTAAAGTCTGCTTATAATATATTCTGATATAAAATTCAACCCCTCAAAATTATTGTTTTTTAGCGCTTCATAGATATCGTTTACATTATCTAAATTGTTTCCTATTACATTAACTATTTTTTCAATATCATATTCATAAATTCCTAAATCTTTAAGCGTTTTTTTGCATTTCGAATTTGAAAAATAAATAAATTCTATTCCAGATAGTACTTTTTGATTTATTATTTCAATTAGGTCTTCATTAATATTACTACATTTCATAAAAAACATAATAATTTTACACATACTATAAAATTCATGCTCAATATAACTACTTTTCAACCTCAATGTTGTAGAAATAATGTAATCAATATTAGGAGGACTATTCTTATTGTATGTAAGCGCATGATTTATTATAGTTTTAACTTTTAATCTATTCTTATTGATTAACTTATTTATTATAAAAGAGTTAAATCTTATTACAAAATTTCTATTTTCATTATAATTAATTATCCTATATAGTATTTCAATTAATATTCCACGAGTTCTTTCATTATTGTTTTTTATTATTTCTAATTCATGAATTAAATTATCTTTTTCTGCGATAAATTTTTCATATGTATCAGATATTCTTTTTATTTTAAATTTTGCACCTATATTTTCCTTATATTCATTCGAAGTAATATTTAGTTTCTCAATAAACTGCTGATATTGGACACATTCACTATCATCTTTAGTGTAGAAATCAAAATCTTCACTAATATCAGTAGCTTCGAATTTAATCTTTTTTATTGCATCATTTATATTATAATTTGGATCATCTTTTTCTTTTAAATAAAATGCATATCCGAGATAATGTTGATATAATCTTCCTGTTCTTCCAACTAAATTATAAAAATCGAAAGCATCAAACTTATTTCTAAATCTAGATGGGGATGTTATTATTATATTTTTCGCAGACAAATTAACTCCTTCAAGTATAGTTGAAGTACATAACAAATTATAAAATTCTTTAGACTTGTCATATAAATCTAACTGGTACATTCTAAACCCATTATTTAGTAATTGGCCGTTATGTATCAAAAAACCTCTTTCCATTGCTTTTACAACATACCAATCTTCGTGAATTTCATCTTTAACCCATTTAATAAAGCTAAGTATATTCTTATCTTTAATGTTAATTTTAGGGAAATTTTTCACAATATTTTCGTTAACAAAATTAGGTATTTCAACTACTGTTGGAAAATATATCAATGTTTTCTCTTTCGTATGTTGACTTAATATTTGATTAACATACTTTTGTTTTTCGTCCTTGTCTTTTACATCAATTATTTCTAACTCGTTTACAACTGGGGAAAAATTTGTTTTAAATAGTTTTGGTACTTTATTTAATTTATCTCTATCCTCAACATCTGAAATAAAGGGAGCTAACAAAACATACTTCTTCGCCATTTTGGATAGATAATAATAAGCTAAATTTAAAATTAAAACCCTATCATTATTTTCCTCTTTTTGAAGCTTGTAAACTTCGTCTATTACTAAGAAATCAATATTTTTAATTAAATTATAACTATTATTTTCCACTACTTTATCGTGTGTTAAAATAAATAAATTATATGCATCATAATCTATCTTTGTTTCTGGATCAAAGTTAATATATTTTTTATAAATTTTAAACGACTCTTTATATTTGGATATAATTTTTTTTAAATATTCATCCACTAGTGCTAAAGTTGGAACAATTAAAACTACATTTTGCGGTTTATGTCTAGCAATGTATTCAAAAACACAAAAAGTTTTTCCAAAACTTGTTGGAGCACTGATTATTAAAGCATCTGAATTATTTATTTCTGCAATTAGTTTCACTTGTTCTGGATATAGAGATATATTTGAATCTAAAAAAGAATTGGAAACTGAATTATAAATTATTGAGTCGAAACTATATTTTTTCGAGTAAACTGTTAATCCTAAGGAAAACAAGTCATCTGATATATTAACTAATTCCTGTTCTGAAATACCTTTATCTAATAATCGGATATATTCTTTTCTTAATTCACTTATATCAATAACATCATCAATGCTATATGTGTCACTAACATTTTGACTCATAATAATCACACCTTTCTCTTAAATAATTAATTATTTTGGATTGAAAGATATTTTTATCGATAATTGGGATGTTTATAACATAGTAAATTGTGTCTAAATTCATAAACTTAGTTTTATTTATTTTATTTAATTTGTTGGATATTTCTTCGGGTTCTGAATCGTTACCATTCATTATAAAAATTGGTACTCCAATCTTATTAATTTTTGCTATTTTAATAAACTTATCGAAATTTAATGCTTTTCCAATATAACTTTTCATTTCCTCTGGTAAATTTATACTAAGAAGTTCAGATGATAAAATTGTTCTATATTCTTCTTTAATTTGATGTTCATAGTTTGATAATGACTGATTTATTAATGCTATTCCTTTGTCTAAACTTTTACTCACTTTAGATTCTCCAAAAAGAAGCATTTTTTCTTCATTATTCCAAAAAATAACGTCAATACCAAATATACTCATATTTTTATTAGTAGTTAAAATTAATTTAGGTAATATGCACGTAAATTTAAAATAATCAGCCAAAATATTATGAAAAATATATTCTCCAACCTTCCCTATTTTATCCCTTCTTAGTTTAAGCAGTTCATCATCAGAATAATTTTCCCAATCAATATATTTTGACAATTCTTTTTTTAAATCATTTATATTTATTTGTAAATTTTCATCATCTATAAATCCATTAAGTGTTTTATACAAAGAAACAAATTGCTGAATACTAGCATCAAATTTGATAGATGTTTTATTTTTAATATAAGATAATAATTTTTCTTCTTTAAAGAAAAACTCTATTAATTCATCATAAAACTTATCACTTTCGATGTTGATATGAATAAAAATATTGTTATCTTTATTTTTATATACTTTAAATTCCTTATATGTTTCTTCTATCATTATTTCACCTACTAAAAAAGACGCCACTACAAAAACTTATAAAAATTAAGTATCTGTACTAGCGTCTTTTTATTCTTCTATTTCTATCAAAGTAAATCTTCTAATAATATTTTATCATAAAAAATAAGTATTTTAAACAATATTGTAAAAAACTATCGTTCACATGCATATTTTATCAAAAGTACAAAATATTAAATTATTTACATAACTCTATTAATAACTCAATTGATGTTTTTAATTCATCATTTGTATATGGCATTGTAGTTGATGGATGATCAATCGAGTTACGAATAAAAGTTGGAAGTGTTTTATAAGTATGTTTTCTAAATTTTGATATTTTTTCATGTTTAACACTATCAAACTTATGATGTCCATATATATATGCATCGCAACCATCCAAATAATTTTGATTAGTTTTAGATTGTAGGTAACCATATAATTCTATATGTAAATCAGGTGAGATAATTCCGAATGCCAGATAATTAATTTCGGCAGAGGTAATGGTTGGCAAAATAATTGGTGCTGTAATATTATTCACTTTAATGACACCATTGTCATCGTGCAATGTAATAACTAAAACATTATCTCTATCTTCTAATGCAGACTTTAATACATACTCTGAATGTGTAGCTACTAGTATTTGAGTTTTTTGGTTACCATCTTTTGTGAAAAGGTTACGGTAGAATTGCAATATTTTACTTTGCCATTTTGGATGCATACTTAATTCGGGTTCATCAATCAACACAATTCCATTTGATATATTATTCACATTTTTTAATAAGTGTGCTCCTCTAAATACAATTTGTTTTTCACCAGTACTTAAACTGTCTATATTTATTTTTTTTCCATGTTTTTCAAATATAATCTTTTTCTCCACTGAATCAGTATTATCTACTCTTTCAAAGGTAACATTATCAAAAAAATCGTTAAATGCTTTTTCAAATCTATATAATTTTGATTCTTTTTTAAATTCTTCAAAAGACTTTCCTGTTCGTTTTCTTGTCACTTCCATCCATTCTGAATTATCTTGAGTCTCAACGTCAATAATCAACTGTTTTATAAAAGTAAAATCATTTGCATCATCGTCTTCATATTTTTCAACATCCAATTGTTGTGTAGTTGTAGAGATAACTTTTTTTGTTTCAAATCCTGACCTAGCTTTAGAATATGCACAACCATAATGACGAATATCCTCCAAATCTTCTTCTATTTTTTGTTTACTACTATTTGTACCATTAAATATTTTAACAATTTTTCCATCATTTTTATTTTGTCTTTGATGAAAACCATACTTTATCCCATTATTATCATCTTGGGGAAAAATACTATATTCAACACCATTGATAATATAATCAATATATTCAATCGAATCAAGTGCTCCAAGATTCAAAAATGTAGATAGGTTCTCAATAATTGTTGTTTTTCCAGTCCCATTCTCACCTGCAAGAATAATTGTGTTATAGATAGTTCCGTCGTTTTTTGAAAAATCAAGTTCTAAATTTCCTAATATCGGGTGTTCTTTCCATTTAACTTTTTTTATCATTCACTCAACTCCATTTCATTATTCATTATATCAGTCAATTAATTGTTTTGTCAGTGTTATACAAATAAAAAAATAATTTCAAAGTTCAATTTTTGCACTTTAGAAATTATCTTTTGCACTTTAAAATTTTAATTTTTAATTACCTTGACAAAATTACTGATATTTTAATGTTTATCAGTAATTTTGTCAGAGATATAAATTAAACGTTTTTAAACAACCAAATCCCCCTGAAGGAGTTGGTTTGTGTTGTTTTTTCTTTTCTACAAACAAAAATGAGACGTCTCTCGACGTCTCTTCAGGGGGTTTTGGTTGAATACACTTAACATTATATGATCGTTAAGTGTTCATCTGCATAAGGTTTATCTTATGCATATTAATCATAATATATTTT
>SVAL01000004.1 GCA_015059405.1 Bacillota bacterium | reverse complement strand
ATGGTAAAGATGTTAATGAATATTTACCTTATGAAACTTTAGTTATGGATTTAACTCAACCTTTAGATATTACTAATACAAGAGAAATCTTTGATGTAGTTGTTGAAGTTAGAGGTGGAGGATTCTCAGGACAAACTGGTGCAATTCGTTTAGGTATTACAAGAGCTTTACTTGAATACGATTCTACAACTGATTCAGATAGTGAAAATAGCTTCAGAAAATTATTAAAACCTGAAGGATTTATCACTAGAGATGCTAGAATTAAAGAACGTAAAAAACCAGGTTTAAAGAAAGCAAGACGTGCTCCACAATTCTCAAAACGTTAAGATTTATATATGTTTCAAAAGTCAGACTTATGTCTGGCTTTTTTATTTATGAAATGGTTGTTATTTATGATACAATTGTTATAGGAAGTGACGAATATGGAATTTAAAAAGATGAGAGAATATACACATGAAGAGTTTGTGAATTTAGTTTTAAGTTTAAATGAAGAAGAATTATTAGAATTAAGTGCTAATTATGGTGGTTATCCTGTTTTATTTAGAATGGCGCTTGATGATAGAATTAGTCATATTCCTTTTATTCAAACTGGTGCGGCAATTATAATTAGAAATGAAAAAGGTCAAATTCTTTTGCAAGAAAGAACTGACAGAAATAAATGGGGACTTCCAGGAGGATGTCAAGATTTAGGAGAAGACTTAAGAAATACTGCTGTTAGGGAAGCATACGAAGAAACGGGAATTATAATAAATCCAAATGAAATAGAATTAATTGATACTTTATCAGGAAGTTCAAGAAAGAATAGTTATCCTAATGGTGATATTGTATATAATAATACATCATTATATCTTGCAGATGTATCAATGATAGATGAGTCTAATTTGAAAGGTGATTCTGAAACAAAAAAATTAAGATTTTTTGATCTTAATGAAGTTCCTGAAAATTTAATGGATAGAGATTTAATTAAAGTATATTCCGATTATATTAATAAGAAAAATAATTAATATATTTATATTATGATTTGTGGGTGGTTATATGGGTGAAAATTTAAAAAACGAAATAATGGGGCAAAGTAGACATTTATTTATATATGGATATGAGAGGGATGAAAGAACTTCTTTTTTAAAATCTTTGGAAGAAGATTTTGATGTAGTAATTGGAGAAGACAAACCAATTGCAATTTATATGAAAAATTATTATTTCCCTAAAGTTGATATTTCAGAAGATATTGATAAATTTAGATTACATCAAGTAAGTAGAGAGTATTTCAATTTATCACTTGTTAGAAATATACTTACAAGAATTAAATCTAAATCTGATATGTTGTCTAATGAAAATGTATTGAAGTTTTTGAATCAATTGTCTTCTATTACATCTGATCATTCTTCTTATAGTAATTTAGATGATTTTGAAAATGATTTAGTTAGTTCACAAGAGTTCTATTCTTTATATCATGATAAATTAATATCAGGTAGTAGTTCTTTACCTAATATATGTGATGTAAAAGTTCCATTTGTAATGCCTGATATGTTGGTTTCAAAAATTAAAAGAATGATTGTTAATAAATCTTATTTTGGAATAATTATAGATGGTAGTAATGATTTTTCTTTAGAAACATACAAGTTAGTTAATGGTTATGTTACTAGAAGAATAAATGGTGACTTGTCTATGAAAGTTGTAACTGATCCTGAAAAATGGTATACATATTATGACAATGGTGGTGAATTTGCGGAAGCTGTACATGATTATGGAATAGTAGAATTAGATAGTTCTTATTCTGATCGTACTAAAAAGATGATGAAGAAATATAAAGTTGAATAAGTGGTGATAAGTATGAGGATATATATTATTGGTCCTTCTGGAAGTGGAAAAACAACTCTTTCTATTAAATTAGCTAAAAAATATAAAACTAATGCTTATGAACTTGATTGTTTGGTATATGATGATGAACATGATCATATTAGAAGAAGTGATGAAGAAATAGATGAATTATTTAATCAAATTATAAAGAAAAAGTCTTGGATTATAGAAGATGTTGGTAGAAATAGATTTACTAAAGGACTTGAGTTGAGTGATAAAGTTTATTATTTGAAAATTTCTAAATATAGAGTTTATGCTAGAGTAATAAAAAGATGGTTTAGACAAAGACTTGGTAAAGAAAAATATAATTATCCTCCTAATTTATTTCAATTTTATGATATGTTAAGAGTTGCTAGATTATATTTTAAACATGAAAAAGATAAATTAAAAAGATTAGAAGAATATAAAAATAAAGTTATATTTTTAAATTATAAAGAGTTGAATAAGTTTTGAATTTTGACTTTTTTAATAATTGGTGTTATAATGTAGCCAGTTAATTAAAAAGTGATTCATTCAAAGTAGTTATTTTAAATATTTTATAGAGAACTTATGATTGGTGGAAATAAGTAAAGTTAAAATAATGAATTACAAGTGATGATTTTAATCGGATAATTTCCGTTATCAAGAAGAGGTAATATTTATTATTACAAATAAAGGTGGTACCACGACGAGTTCGTCCTTTTGGATGAACTTGTCTTTTTTTATTTCTATAGGAGGTGGTTTGTATGGATAGTGAATATTATTATTACTTTGATAATCATAATTTAATTAGCTGTACAAATACTTATGGAGGAAATAAAAATGGAAAAGAAATTATTTGATATTCTTAAAGAAAGAGGATATGTAAAAGATTTAACACATGAACAAGAAATAATTGATTTAATAAATGGGGAACCTTTTGTTTTTTACTTGGGAATAGATCCTACAGCGGATAGTTTGCATATAGGACATTTCTTTGCTTTAACTATGTTTAGGTGGTTACAAGATTTTGGACATAAGGGTATTATTCTAGTAGGTGGTGCAACAGCGTTAATTGGTGATCCTACTGGTAAGAGTGATATGAGAAAGATGTTATCTTTAGAAGAAGTTGATTACAATAAGAGAGAAGTAAAAGAATTAGTTAAAAGATTTGTAAGAACTGATGGAGATAATCCTGCGATTATTGTTGATAATGCTGATTGGATTTGTGATAAGACATATGTTAATTTTATGAGAGATATAGGTGTTCATTTTAATGTTAATAATATGTTAAGTGCGGAGTGTTACAAGAAAAGATTAGAACAAGGTGGATTAACATTTTTAGAGATGGGATATATGTTAATGCAAGCATTTGACTTTGTACATTTAAATAAAGAATTTGGATGCAAGTTACAAATAGGTGGTTCTGATCAATGGGGTAACATTTTAGCTGGAGTTGATTTGTCTCGTAAAATTGGATTTAGTGAAGGAGTAAAAATAGATCCTTTATTTGGATTTGTTTGTCCGCTTTTATTAAAAGCTGATGGAGAAAAGATGGGTAAGACAGCAACTGGGACACTTTGGGTATCTAGAGAAAAAACTAGTTCATTTGATTTCTTTCAAGCTTGGATTAATTCATTTGATGAAGATGTTGAGAGAAGTTTAGCATTCTTTACTAGAATGGAAATGGATGAGGTAAGAAAGTTGTGTCAAAAAGATATAAGAGAAGCTAAAAAGGTTCTTGCGTTTGAAGTTACTAAATTAGTACATGGAGAAGAAGAAGCCATTAATGCAAGAAAAGTATCAGAAGAATTATTCAGTAATAAAGGTATTTCTGATAATATGTCTTTTATTAATATTTCTAAAGATAAATTAGGGATTAATATAATAGATTTACTTATAGAAACAAATTTAGTTACATCTAAATCTGAAGCAAGAAGATTAATTGAACAAAATGGTATTAGTTTAAATCAAGAAAAAGTTTCAAGTGTTGATAAAGTTATTAATTTAGAAGATTTAAATGATAATTTTATAGTTATTCAAAAAGGTAAAAAGGTATTTTTAAAAGTAATATTTGAATAAATAAAAGTCCGGTTTCGGACTTTTTATTTTGTGTTATACTATTAGTAGGAGGATAGTAATATGCTTAATAGATATGAGATAATAGATACTCTTAAGAAGTTTGGTGAAAGTAAAACTTATGTTAATGCTATGTGGTTAGAGGGAGCAGATGGTATTGATAAGGTTGATGAATATTCGGATATTGATTTTTGGTTTGATGTTGATAAAGAACATCAAGAATCATTTTTGTATGAGTGTATTAGTGAATTAGAAAAGTTAGGTAGGATTGATTCTAGAGTAGATGAAATAAGAGATGTGATTGCACAAAGCAATATTCATTTAGAAAACACATCTAAGTATTTAACGTTAGATATATGTATTCAATCACATGAAATAAGAGGTCTTGATGTTACTTGTTTTATTAAAAATGATATTGCGGAATTACCACTTGTTTTGTTTGATAAAAATGGTATTATTACTTATAAAGAAGAATATGAATTAGATTTAAATAAAATAAAAAGTGTTTTTGAAAATAATAAATATAGAATCTTACAAATGAGTAGGGTTGAGAAATATATACATAGAAACCAGTATTTAGAGGCTTATATGAAATATATAGAAAATGTTGCAAATCCACTTGTTGTAATTGCAAGACTTATTTATACACCAAGACATTATGGATATGAATTATGTCATATAAGTGATCATTTACCTAAAGATGTTGTAGAAGAATTAGAAAGTTTATATAAAGTTAAAGATTTTAATGATATAAAAAGTAATTTAGATAAAGCAAGTAAAATGTTAGATATGTATGAAAAAAGATTTATTGAAAAATATAATAATTAAGAAAAGAGGATGTATATGAAAAAGAAAGATATTTTTATTATTATTGGAAGTATTATAGCAACAGCTATATTGTCTTTGTTAATAGTTCCTTCATTTTTAGATAAAGAAGAATTATTTAATTTACCTAACGAAGTTAGTGTTAAACATTATGAAGCTGGAACTGATACTCTTATAAAAGAAGTTAAAGTTAGTTCTAAAGAAGAAATAAAAGAATTAAGTAAGTATGTTTCTAAATTAAAACCATTATCTGAACATGAAATGGTTAACTTAGCACTTCTTAAAGAAATAGAAATTAAATATAATGATTCTATTTCAATAGGAGTTCAATTAGGAGAAGATAGCTATTGTTATTATACAAATAAAGATGAAAATATATCATCATTATCTAAAATGCCTAAGGGACTTGTTGATTGGATTAAAGACAATCTTGAATTAGAAGATTAGGAGGATTTATGATACATAAAGGAACTAAAGAATTAGAATCTAATCGTTTATTATTATGTAGAGTGAAGGAAGGGGATGCATTAGAAATATTTAATGGTTTTGTTAATCAAGAAAGTTTTTTATATTATGCAAATAAAGAAAAAAGAACTTTAGAGGAAGAAGTTAATTCTTTAAAAGGAATTGATTCTAAATATTTAAATGATGATTATTATAATTGGGTTATAAAATTAAAAGATACTAATCAAATAATTGGTTCTATTAATTTAAAAGTAGAAGATATTAATGAAACTGTTGAATTTAATTATGTTATAGATGAAAGATTTTGGAATAAAGGATATATGAGTGAAGCACTTAATTTAGTCAAAGATTATTGTTTAAATGAATTATGTGTTAATAGATTTCAAGGTGGATGTTGTATTGAAAACATAGCATCAAAAAGAGTAATGGAAAAATGTAATATGCAGTGTGAAGGTATTTTAAGAAATTATATAATATTAAGTGATGGATATCATGATATGTATATGTTTTCTATTATTAATAATAAATAATAAATAATTTTTTAAGAGTTAGTGTATAGATAAATAATTAATATTGAGAAGTAAATATTACTTCTTTTTTTGTGTAAAATAATATATTATTACTTTTCTTTTTCGTTAATTTTACATACAATTTAATATGTTGTATGTTATAATTAATTATAGTAGGTGAGAATAATGAGGGATAAACAGTTCAAGAACCTGGATGAACAATTGGAAATATTTAAATATAAAGGTTTGATAATTGAAGATGAAGAGTTTGCGAAGACTGTTTTACTTCGTGAAAATTATTTCTTTATTAATGGTTATCGTCATTTATTTATGAAATCTGCGAATAATAAAAGATATATAGAGGGTACTACTTTTGAAGAATTATATAGTCTTTTCTTATTTGATAGACAATTTCGTAATATTATATTTAAACATTTATTAATAATAGAAAATAATATTAAATCTATTATTTCTTATCAATTGTCTAAGAAATATGGGTATAAAGAAAGTGATTATTTAAAAGTTAAAAACTTTGATGGTGCTCCTGATAAACAAAGACAAATTAATGACTTGTTAAAGAAGATGAAAAGACAAATTAGAGTTAATGGTAGTCAACACTCTGCGACAAGTCACTATTTGAGTAATTATGGATATATTCCTTTATGGGTACTGGTTAAAGTTTTATCATTTGGTATTGTTAGTGAGATGTATTCTATATTAAAATTAGAAGATCGTTTAGCTATTGCTAATATATATGGTATAGATCAAGAAACATTGACTAATTATTTACCAATCCTTGCTAATTATAGAAATTTATGTGCACATGAAGATATTTTATTTGAAAATAAGACACAACGTTTTATCGATGATACTAGATATCATGCTTTATTAAATATTGATAAAGTAGATGATGAGTATATATATGGTAAGAATGATTTATTTGCACTTTTAATTATAATTAGACAATTACTAACTGGTAATGAAGTTAAGAATTTAATTTTAGAAATAGAACATGTTCTTAATAATTTAGAATATAATTTAAAAACTATTTCTATTGATAAAGTATTGGATAGAATGGGGTTTCCACCTAACTGGAAAGATATTGCGGGAATTGAGATAGGTGATTAGATGAGAGAAAAAATTATAAATTTAGTTTTTGTGTTTTTTGTTTTTGCACTTGGTGCTATAAGTATGTATTTTGTTGATAGTAAATTATTAAGTGATAATTCTACTACTACTATTAAAGAAATTAATAAAGTTACTGAAAATAGAAATATTACTATTACTGATAATGATATATCTGAAGCGGTAGCGAATGTATATGATTCTGTTGTTATGATTAAGAATTATCAAAAAAATAAATATGCGGGTAGTGGTAGTGGATTTGTATATAAGACTGATGATAAGTATGGGTATATTTTAACTAATTATCATGTTGTTAAAGATGCTACTAAATTATCGGTATTATATTCTAATGAAGAAGAAGTTTCAGCTGAATACTTAAGTGGTGATGAATACTTAGATTTAGCTGTTGTTAGAGTTAGTAAAAACTCAGTTATTAAAGTTGCTAGTTTAGGTAAAACTAGTGAGCTTGCTTTAGGAGATACTGTATTTGCAGTAGGTTCTCCAGTAGGTGAAGAATATTATAATTCAATAACTCGTGGTATTGTATCAGGTTTAAATAGAAAGATTACTGTTAGTGTTCAGTCAACTAATGACTGGGTTATGAAAGCTATTCAAATAGATGCAGCTATTAATCCAGGTAATAGTGGAGGTCCACTTGTTAATGGCAAGGGTGAAGTAATAGGAATTAATTCTATGAAATTAGTAGATAGTAGTGTTGAAGGAATGGGATTTTCTATTATGATAGAAGATGCTCTTGCTTATACTGATTTATTTGAAAAGGGTAAAGAAATAGAAAGACCTCTTTTAGGAATTACATTTGCTAATGTAGATGAGACTAGAACTCTTCAAAGATATAGTATTACTATTGATGATAATATTGATTATGGGGTTGTTGTAATTAGTGTTGCTAGTGGTAGTGGTGCTGCTAATTCTGATCTTCGTAAGGGTGATGTTATTGTTAAGATTGGTAATGAAAAAGTAGATAATTATGCATATTTAAAATATATTTTATATAGTTATTCTGTAGGGGATACTATTGATGTTACGTATATTAGAGGAACAGAAGAGAAAACTACAAAAGTAACTTTAACAAAAAATGATGATTAATATCATCTTTTTTTAATTTCTTTTATATAGTATAATTTGATATGTGGAATAAGTAAGGTGATAGTATGAAAATAATTATAGTAGGTATAGGTAAACTTGGTGAATATTTAGCTAGACAACTTGTTAAAGATAATAATGAAGTAACATTAATAGATACTGATTTTACTACTAGTAGAGATATTATAGATAGTTTAGATCTTCAACATATTTGTGGAAATGGTCTTGATAGTAATGTTTTATTAGAAGCTGGTATAGAAGATGTTGATTTATTAATTAGTGTTATGGATAAAGATGAATTAAATGTAATGTGTTGTTTATTAGGAAAAAAACTAGGTGCTAAACAAACTATTGCTAGAATTAGAACTCCTGAATATGCTAATTCTATTACTTTATTAAAGGAAGAATTAGGTCTATCTATGGTAATTAATCCTGAACAAATGACTGCAGATAAAATAGCTAAAGCATTAAGTATTCCAAGTGCTTTAGAAGAGAATACTTTCTTTAAAGGTAAAGTACAAATGATTTCTATTAAAATAAAGGAAAAAAGTGTTTTGGATGGTATTACTATTAGTTCTTTATCTAAAAAAATTAGCGGGGTAATTGTTTGTACAGTTGAGAGAGATAAGGTTACAAGTGTTCCTAAAGCAAATACTAAATTACAAGCAAATGATAAAATTAATATTACTGGTTCTCCTAAAGATATTAGTGCTTTTTTAAAGTATACTGATTTATCTGAAAAAACTAAAAATGTAATTATTTGTGGTGGTAGTAGTATTGCAGTTTATTTAGCTAAGAATTTAATAGATATGGGAATGAAAGTTAAAATAATAGAGATTAATGAAGAAAGATGTAAAGTTTTAAGTGAAAAATTACCTAAAGCGTTAATAATAAACGGTGATATATCTGATCAATATGTTTTATATGAAGAGGGAATAGAGTCATGTGATGCTTTTGTTACTTTAACAAGTATGGATGAAGGTAATATTGTTTGTTCTATGTTTGCATCTATGAAAAATGTCCCTAAAATAATTACTAAGGTTAATCATATATCTTTAGATGGAATTGTTGAAAAATCAAATATTGATACTGTGGTTACTCCTCATAAGATTGCATCTAATCAAATAGTAAAATATGTAAGAGCTATGCAACAAGGACAAAATAGTAGTTGTGAAGCTATTTATAAATTTGATGATGATTCTTTTGAAGTATTAGAATTTAATATAAAAGATGATTTTAAAAAATTAAATGTTATGATTAAAGATATGAATCTAAAAGATGGTGTATTAATAGTTGCTATACTTAGAGGTAAAAATATTATTTTCCCTAATGGAATGGATGAAATAAGAGAAAAAGATACTATTATATTAATAGATGATAATTCTTCTATTAAAGATATTAATGATATTTTGGAGTAGTATATGTTAAATAAATTGATTTTTAAATATATTGGAAAAGTATTAATTGCTTTTTCTATTCTCTTATTAGTTCCAATTATAGTTAGTTTAGTTTATAGTGAAAATATTCTTAATTTTATAGTTCCTTTATGTGTTAGTTTAGGATTAGGAATACTATTGAATTGTTCAAATTCAAGTAAAAAGACTCTATATGCAAAAGATGGATTTATAATTGTATCTATATCATGGATATTGATAAGTTTATTAGGAGCTTTACCTTTTTGGTTAGGGTTAGATATTAGTTTTGTAGATGCTTTATTTGAGTCTGTTTCTGGTTTTACAACAACTGGAGCTACAATATTTGATGATGTGGAAAGTTTAAGTAATAGTATATTGTTTTGGAGAAGTTTTTCACATTTTATAGGAGGAATGGGAGTACTTGCTTTTGTAATGGCAGTTATTCCTATGTCTAAAGATGATAAATCTATGCATGTTTTAAAAGCAGAAATGCCAGGACATAGTGTTGCTAAGTTAGTTCCAGGTATTAAAAAGACTTTATTTTATTTATATGGAATATATTTGGGTTTAACTTTAATAGAATTTATTTTATTAATGGTTGGTGGACTTGATCCATTTCATAGTATATTAATTTCTATGGGTACTGCGGGTACTGGTGGATTTAGTTATTTAAATAGTGGACTTGCGAGTTTTTCATTATTTAATAAGTATGTAGTTGCGATATTTATGTTTTTATTTGGAGTTAATTTTAATATTTATTTTTTGATAATTATTATGAAAGATATTAAAACAGCTTTAAAGAGTGAAGAATTAAAAGTATATATATTAATTTATATATTTGCAGTATTATTTGTACTTTTAAATACTTATAATATGTTTAGTAATATGAGTGAAGCATTTGTTAATTCTTGTTTTCATATTAGTTCTTTTATGACTAGTACTGGTTATAGTATAGGTGATGTTAATATATATCCAGCTGCTTGTAGGATAATTGTGTTATTTTTAATGTTAGTAAGTGCATGTAGTGGTAGTACTTGTGGAGGGTTTAAAATATCTAGATTAATTCTTGTTTTTAAAACAATAAAAAGAGATTTATTAAAAGTATTTCATCCTAATAGTGTACATATTATTACTTTAGGAGGGAAAAAAGTAGAAGAAGAAACAGTTAATGCTACTACAACATTTTTATCTTTATATATATTTTTTATAATAATAATAATGATACTTGTTAGTTTTGATGGATTTTCTTTTGAAGTAGTAATTAATTCAGTATTTACTACTTTTGGAAATGTAGGTCTTGCTTTTGAAGTTGGAAGTTTTTCAATATTTAGTGATTTTTCTACTTTTATAATGAGTGTTGGAATGTTACTTGGAAGACTTGAAATATTTCCATTAATTGGATTAATTAGTAGTATTAGAAAATAAACTCTTAGGAGTTTTTTTCTTTTGTTGACTATTAAATTTAATTTTGTTATGTTTTTATTATAGAGGTGATGTTATGGATATAACTACTTATTTTGAAAGTGATGATTTTTTAGATATATTAGGTTCTTTAAAAGATTATTGTAGTGATGTTAAAGATGTTGTTGAATTAACAGAACAATTTATAGCAGTAGGTATGGATTATTGGAAAATATTTTCTGGTGAAGAAATATCTATGGATAAAATGAATAATTTTATGAGAAATATTGCGAGTAAGTATAAAGATATAATTGATAACCATGGTAGTTTTTTTGGATGTGATTATGAGTTTAAAAGTGGTATTTATGAATTATATTTAGATGATTTGTTAGATAAATTTGATCTTGATTATGAAGATTTAAAAGATTTTTCTATAAATAAGAAATTAAGAGAATATATTGCAGTTAAATTATTAAGTCCTGAATATAAATTTCATGCTTTTAATGGTAGTTTTTTAGATAGTATTATGAGATATGGATTAGATCCTAATCATAAATTAGAAGATCAAAGTGAACTTGATATGATAAATGATTTGTTTGAGAAACATGGAGAAAAGTTAATACTAGGATGGCAAAAATTAAATTGTGATGGTAATGTATCATATGCTGATACTGCTGCTAGTTCGTATTATTATGCAGTTAATTCACCTGAGTGGTTTGCGCAGTTTACTGGACAAGGTTTTTCTTTTAACCCAGAAGGTAAGTATGATAAACGTGCTTTTGTTAGAAAAGATTATGAAGCAGCGTCTAATAATTTGATGACTTTAATGGAAGAAAAAGATTTTTCACAAGAAGAAATAACTTGTGTAATGGGATTTTTTAATAAATATTGGGATATTTATGCGAGTGATAAGGCTAAACCAATGCTTTGTGTAGTTACTGGTAAAAATGAAAGATTTGAAGATGTATATGATTATGTGATTAATAATGATTATACGCAACAAAGTTTTAGAAATCTAATGTCTGTTTGTTTAGCTTCACATGTACATGATGGTAGAACTAATCAAACTATAGATACTAGTAATGCTTTATTTATTGGATTGCCTGAAGTTAGTAGAGTACTTGAAAAGATGAATATTGATAATAAAGGTAATAATGTAAAAAAATAAAACTCTTAGGAGTTTTTTTCTTTTGTATAAGATTAAGTTAAATTCATATAATTTTATAGGAGTGATTATATGAATAATAGATTTAATACGATTATTATAGATCCTGGTCATGGTGGGGTAGATTTTGGTTATGGAGATGGAAATAATTATGAAAAGGATTTTAATTTAGAAGTTGGTAAATATATTTATGATAGGTTGTCTAGTTTAGGATTTCCAATTTATATAACTAGAGTGGAAGATGAGACTATTGATATATATGATAGGTTTGAATTATTAAATCAAATAACAGATGATAATAATGGGGGTAGTTTAGTATTCTCAGTTCAAGTAGATAATGAAAATCCTAATAATGTATCCTTTATTCGTTCAATAAATAGAGATGAGGAAACAAATAAAGATCTTTATGAGAAATTAAATAGGATAGGAGAAGTAAAGACAAAGACTTTACCTAATGATGAAGGAAAAGATTTTTATGCTATTCAAAGACTCGCACCTAATGGAAGTGATGCAATAGTTATAGAGTTTGGTTATGAATATTTAAATAAGACTAAAGAAGAAAAAGAAAATATAAGTAATAATATTATTGAACAAATTATTTCTTATTTTGGAAAGTTAAATTTAACTAATAATAATTATAATAATTATGTTGTAGAAAAAGGAGATAGTTTATATAAAATAGCTAATAAATATAATACTAGTGTTAGTGAGTTGAAAAAGATTAATAATTTGGGTACTGATTTTTTGGTAATAGGTCAAATATTAAAAGTTCCAAGTTCTAATAATAATTTTTATATAGTGAAAAAGGGAGATAGTTTATATAGTATAGCGAAGAAGTTTAATACAACTGTAGATAAAATAAAAGATATTAATAATTTAATATCTGATAAATTAATAATAAATCAAAAAATTATAATTCCTAATTAATGTAGTTCGTTACATACTCCTGGATATGGTTCATAAAAACAATGATTTTTATATTTACCACTAAGTTGTTGATTATACCAAAGTGAAACACAATTAGCACCTTTTGTAGGTGCATAGAACCATAAAGCATTAGTTGCTGGAAAGTAATATTGTCCATTAAGATTTCTTGTTGCGAGTTCTTTTTCTAATGTTGTAGCGGCATGATTAAATAATGTGGAATTTATCCCAGAAAAACCACCTGGTGTTTGATAAACTACTTTTTTGATAGTATCAATATTTTTAAAAGTAAGACAATTAGCAATGGCACGATTAACAATGACATTACCTACCATAAGCATTCCTAAGTCTCCTTCACCTAAAGCTTCAGCGCGCATAAGTCTTGCCATAAGATCTAGTTCACTAGTGTTGTAGTTAATTATTGGCATAAAATCACCTATAATAGAATATGATAAAAAATAAAAAGTGTTATTGTATTTATAAAAGTTGTGTGCTATAATACTTGGCATAGGGGATTAGTTAAATGGTATAATAGGAGTCTCCAAAACTTTAGTTGGGAGTTCGATTCTCTCATCCCCTGCCATTTGAATTTTAAAGTAGCAACATTGCTACTTTTTTTATTAAAATAAAAATCACACAATATTGTGTGATTTATTTTTATATACGTATATATATTATAAATGATATAAAGAAAGCTATTGTTGGAAGTAGATATACCATTAATATAACTAATGCGTATGCAAGTGTATAACAGATTGCTGCTGCTTTTTGTAAGAATTTACATTCTAATAATTTTTTATATAAACTAGTCTTCATTAATATTATTGCTAATATTAAGAAAGCTAAACTTATTATAAATGATATCTTTAAATAAGCTGGTACAAATTTAATAGTAATATTATTTTCACCACTATTTAGTTTAATACCTATATAGTTATCATATACTTTAATTAATTCTACTTTTTCATTATTATTATAAGCAGTATATGAATCATTGTGACTAATTGGAATAAATAATATTTTTTCTTCATCACTATTAATATTTATATTAATTTTATTATTTATAAATTCTATATCATAATCTATTTTATAATTATCAATAAAATCATTTAATTTATTAATATCCATACTTCCTAGTGTTAATGATTTTAATTCACAATCTTCTTTAAAATATATTTTAATGTTAACAGTTTCATCTTTATATACTCCAAAATCAATTATTCCATTATTACCATTAGTAGGGAATTCTTTAATAAATACTTCATCATTAACATGTATTTCAAATTGTTTATTTATTTCAGAATTTACTAATACATCTAGACTATTATATAGTTCTAAATATAATTTGCTTTCTTTTTTTATTTTTACATTAAACTCAATATAGCTATTTTTATCTTTTAAAGTATAAATATTATCTTTAACTTCAATATTATTTATATTAATAGGATCATATACTTTAAATAAATCTTTTTTATTTGTGATTGAATTATAAATAGCGTTTTGAATTTCAAATGTATTGTTGTAATCTTCTAAGTCAACATCTTGATTTACTAAATATCCATAAGAAATATCTTTATCAAATTCATGCCAATATAAATCATTGTATTGTTTTTTTAATGTATAACCATATGCATCTTCACCAAGATTAATAAGATATTTGTGTCCTAGTAAGATGTCTGTGAACATTGTTCCGCCTTCAGAAAATATTTGAGACCAATATTGTGTATATCCAAGAAGTTTTAAATTCTTTTGTGTATTACCATCAGCCATTGAACTAAAGTGGTCCATTGTAGGAATAGTAGTTACATTGCTACTATTGTTAATTATGGTATCTGTCACATTTTTATATTTAAAATAATCTTTATTAAGTTTGTTATTATATATATCAGTTAAATCTTTATATACATTGTTAACTCCTTCTTGAACGAATTCTACTCCTACATATGTATATGTGTTACAAGTAATAAATATAATTGATAATACTGATATTAAAGTTATTGCTAATTTTGAAAGTCCTTTATTTAAAATATAAATAAGTAAATGAGTAATTAATGTAATACCAAGCATACCGAATAAGAATATTATTAATGTTTTATTTCTTGATAAAGTTAAATCATCAATTGCTTGTTGGAAGTCATTATACTTAAGTTTTGTTATAACAATTAGTAATAAAGAAGTTATTACTGTAATTAAAATAGATATATACTTTTTAAAATTAGGTATTATGCTTTTTTTAGCTTTATAATTGTTAAAAAAATAACATCCTCCAATTATAACAAATAAAGTAGTAATAAAAGAAAATCTACATGGGAATGATGCGTATGAACCAAAATGTAATAATTTGTTAACTGGTTCAACGATAAATGGAATTAAAAATAAAATCATTGATGGTATATAGAATTTTAAGAATTTTTTATGTTGTTTATAATCTTTTAATAAAAGTAATATTGCCATTATTGCGATTGGTGTAAAAGTTAAAAGAGCAATTTTATCGGTTATTGGACCAAGTTTTGAATTAACAAGAGTTTCTAAAGTAGCTATTAATCTAGCAGAAATAGAAACCTGTTTATATGCTGGTAATACTATTACTATAGAAGATGCTATACTTAATATAGTTCCTATACCAAGAGCTAATATTTTTTTACCAAATTCTTCTTTTTTTACATAAGTTAAAACATAAGGAAGTGCTAATAAGAATATAAAAATAATTCCACTGAATGTTAAATAAAAATTAAAACATATTGCTAATGTTAAAGTAATAAAATACATTTTAAAGTCATTTGTATCAAATAGTTTTTTAAGACCTACAATAATTAATGGGAACATATACATTACATCAATCCATGAAGTAATTAAGTAATAATTAAGTCCGTAACTAGAAAAACCATAACTAATTGCTAGAATAATTGCTAAAGGGATATTTATTTTTTTAAATAGTTTCTTAATCATGTATAAACATGTAATATTACAAAGAATCATTTTTAAAGCAATGATTACAGACATAAATAAATATATTTTACTACGTTCTACAAGTAAGATTAATAAACTAAATGGATTAAGTAAATAATAGGCAATGATACCAAAAAAGTTAACACCATTAGCAGCATGAAAGTTCATAAATAATGAATTTGTGCCACCTCTTATAGCATCATAGAAATAATAGTAATATGATGTTATTTGATCATACATATCACTATATATTAAAGAATTATTTCCAAATGGATATATTCCTTTTATTATAAATACAAGAATTAAAATTAATAAGGAAATACCTATTGTTAAGAAATAATCTTTATGTTTTTTTATAAAATTTATCATATATATCACCATAATCATTGTAGCATATATTTAAAAAAAGTGAATATGAATTAAAAAAAGAATAGCTTTTTCATATGCTATTCTTTTTTATTTATTACTAGTTATTTATAGTAAATTCATTTTTCATCATTTCAAATATTTTTAGTCTTTCTTCTTTAGTAAATATATCTTTTTGTCTTTTCAATCTACTTAATGACCATTTCCAAAAATTATAACCGAAATGTTTATCTTTATATATTTTATTAAATAATTTTAAACTTTCTTTATATCTAGGTACGAACCAAAAATGAACATGAGGTTTTTCGTTATCACGATAAGCATTATTCATTAGGCAAGCAAAATTAAACATTGTAGTATTAAAAACTTTTTTACAAACTCTTTCAAGTTCTTTTTCTAAAAGTCCTAGTTCTTGCCATTCTTCGTTAGTCATATCTGCCAAACATTCTTTATGTCCTGAGATAATACATGCACCTGGAAATTCTTGACACCAGTCTTGAAAAACAATTTCAAAGTATTTACCTTTATATAATTCCATAAAATCACTTATCCTTTTATATAATTATATCATGATTATTGTTTTTTTATTTTGCTTTTATTTCTTTTAAATTCTATTTCATATGTATCATATTCAGAAAGTACTCTTGCACTTAATGGTGCTATTTCACTTTCTGTTATGTATCCTAATTCATTTATTTTATTTATTGGAATAGATATCATTAGTGTTGTATCTATTAGATGATTATTTAAAATAGTCCAAGCGTGTTCTCCATTTGGAGATGAGTCTGTACCTACTAATAATTTTGCTTGTCCATAAAAAAGAGTTGCGTTTTCAAATTTTCTACAAACATATCTAGAAGTTAATCCGCAATGACCTATGTTAAATCCGTGTTCAAATATTTCTTTTAATGTTGATGCATTAGTTTCTATATATTGATCTAATTCTGTAGAAAAGATTTCTTGTTTTAGTTCTTTTGACCATGCATATTGATTAAGATTAATACCATATATTTTTTCTATTTCGTTTCTTAATTCTTCTGATGGTAACATAGTATCAACTCCTTTTAAATATTTGTTTTTTATTATAACATAAATGTTTAAATATTATGTTATAATTTTGTATATAGTATAGGGGTGAAGTTATGAATAAGTTAAATAAAAAGTATTATATTTTAATTAGTATCTTAGTATTTATTTTATTGCTAGTAGTTATATTTTTTATTTATGTAGGTAATTATTATCATGCTGATTTAGAAGATATTAGTGTTTTTGCATCAGATGGTACTTATAAAGAAGTTCTTGATGATAATACTATTGTTTATTCTAGTAAAGGATTATCTACTGGTATTATTTTTTATCCTGGTGGTAAAGTAGAACATTTAGCATATGAACCTTTAGTTATGGAGTGCGCTAAGTATGGGTATTTATGTGCAGTTGTTGATATGCCATTTAATTTAGCAGTTTTTGATGTAGATAGAGCTAGTTTAGTTTTAGATAAATATCCTGAAATAGAAAATTGGTATATAGGTGGACATTCTTTGGGTGGAGCGATGGCTGCTAGTTATGTTTCTAAAAATAGTGATATATTTTCTGGTTTAATATTACTTGGTGCATATTCTACTAGTGATTTATCGAAAACATCGTTAAAAGTTATATCCATTTATGGAAGTGAAGATAAAGTTTTAAATATGAATAAATATAATAAAAATAAAAAGAATCTTCCGAGTTCTTTTTCCGAAAAAGTTATTTCTGGTGGTTGTCATTCTAATTTTGGTATGTATGGTAAACAATCTGGTGATGGTAAATGTTTAATATCTAATGCTGATCAAATTAGGGAAACTATGTTTTTGATTTATAAATATATTGGTTAGTTGATAGTTGGGTGTTTTTATGAAAGATATAAGTGATAGAAGATTATATGGTATTTTTTATACTTTTCTTGGTATTTTTATATGTTTTTTATTTTATAATTTATTTATTCAATATGGTGGAAAAGTTTGGTTTTTAGGATTAGGTGGAGCTGTTCTTATATTTAAGGGCATATTGTCTTTTGTGTCTGTTTCTAATCGCAAGAAACATGAATATTATTTTAAGTCTAATTTTGATTTAGATAAGATTAATGAACTAAATAAAAATTTAAATGTTATTGATAAGATTAATAAATATTCTTTACTTGTCTATTCTATTGTTGTAGGTATTTGGATGTTTATTGAAACAGATTATGATTTTTATACATTATTTATAGTAGGACTTTATATGATTTTGTGTTGGAGAGGAAAATGATTTCTTTTTGAAATCATTTTTTTATGTTATTATATAGTTGAAAAAAGGTGATATTATGTTGGAGTTAGGTGGGTTTGCTGAAAGTCCTAGAGTTCTTGGTGGTGATGAAAGGGATTATGAGGCATATAACTATTGTTTAGCAGAAAATTATTATCATGCATTTTTAGATGAAGATTTTGAAGCTTTAGGTGATATTGATTCTTATTTGGTAGAAAACATTATTTTTTGGTTAAATTATGATGGAGAAATTGGTAAAGATAAAGAAAGTGAATATAAAAAGATAAGGGATGGTTCTTTAATTACTTGTCATAATAGAACTTTTATAGATGCAATATGTGCAAATCGTAATCATCATATGGCTTATACTTATATAGAGATGGGAAATCATGATCCTAGACTTTATACTACTTGTTTAGTATATGGGGATGATGATAGTGAAAATGTTCTTAATTTAATTCATAGTAGTTTTGAATATAGGACAGGGGAGTTATATAAGAAATTTATTAATGAAATATTTTTATTAGTAGATCAAGAATTCCTATCAATTCGTGAAGATAAAAGAAAAAAGGTATTATTACATTTAAAAGAATCTCTTCAAGTAACACGTATTCCTAATAATTATAATGTTAGTATTGATTTAAATACTTATACTTGGTCAAAAGAATTAAAGAAGTTAAAGTAGAATTTAACTTCTTTTTATTTATATTTTTATATATTTATAGTATAATTTTATTTATGATAAGATAAGAAAGAATGAAAATAGAGGTGTAGTTATGGAACAAGAAATTAAACCTAACGTAGAAGAAGAAGTAAAACCTAATATATCTGAAGAAGATTTAAATAAATGTAAGAATATTCTTAGTCAAATAGAAGAATATTATAGTAGTAAAATAGTTGGTCAAAAGAATTTGGAAATATCTTTATTAACAGCATTAATGGCTAATGGTCATGTATTATTAGAATCAGTACCTGGACTTGCTAAAACAACAGCAGCTAAAGTACTTACTGATGCTTTAAGTGGGGATTTTTCTAGAATTCAATGTACTCCTGATTTGCTTCCTAGTGATATTATAGGTAGTCAAACATTTAATTATGCTACTAATGAGTTTGAAACTAAGATAGGTCCTGTTTATGCTAATTTTGTATTATTAGATGAAATTAATAGATCTAGTTCTAAAACACAAAGTGCTATGCTTGAAGCAATGCAAGAAAGACAAGTAACTATTGGTGGTACTATTTATGAACTTCCAGAAGTATTTATTGTTATTGCAACACAAAATCCTATTGAGCAAGAAGGAACTTATTTACTTAGTGAAGCACAATTAGATAGATTTTTATTAAAAGAAAAATTAACTTATCCTACTATAAGTGAAGAAATAGAAATACTAAATAGAATTGAAAAGAATGTCTTTGTAGATAATGAACCTATTTTAAATTTAGATGATATTTCTTTCTTACAAGAAACTAGAAAGAAAGTATATATAGATGAATCAATAAAGAAATATATAGCTGATATTATTTATACAACTAGAAATCCTAAGGGAATTATTCCAGATAATTTAGCTAATTATATTAGTGTAGGTTCTAGTACACGTGGAGCAATTGCTTTTATGGAATGTAGTAAAGCAGTAGCACTTTTAAATGGTAGAACTTATGTTACTCCAGATGATGTTAAATCATTAAGATATAGTGTTTTAAGACATAGAATAGCACTTAATTTCTCAGCTATGGCTGATGATATTCAAGTAGAAAGTATCATTGATAGTATTTTTGGAGCTATTAGAACACCATGAGAAAAAGTTATTTAAATAGAATTAAAGCTAATATTTCCATTTATGCTAGAAAGAATACTTCTAGTTTATTAGATGGGAATTATAAGTCTATTTATAAGGGTAAAAGTTTAAATTTTGATGATTTAAGAGAATATGTAGTTGGAGATAATGTTAAAGATATAGATTGGAAAGCATCTTCTAGAACTAGAAAGTTATTAGTTAAACAATATGTTGCTGAAAAGACTCATAATATTATGTTGATATTAGATACTGATAAAAAGATGCTTGCATATTCAAGTGATGATGAAATAAAAAAAGATATAGCTTTAATGACTGCAGGAACTATTTCTTATTTATGTTCTAAGAATGGGGATTCTGTTGGGGCTATTTATAATAAAAATGATACAATGGAATATTTTCCTTTTAGAAATGATTTATATAATTTAGAAAAGATTTTAGGAAAATATGATAATGATATTACTGATACTAATAGTTCTAATATTAATAAGACTTTAGAATATATTCAAAAACATATTAGAAAGAGTATGATAATTTTTATTATTACTGATATAGAAGGTATGGATAGTATTAATCCTAATTATTTTAGAGAGTTATCTATGAAACATGATATTATGATTGTTAATGTTAGTGATGGATATTTCTTTGGTAAAGATGTATATGATATGGATACTAAGAGTTTTATACCTAATATATTTTCTAGAAATAAAACTTTGTTTGAACTTGAAAAACAAATGAAAGAAGAGATGTATTTATCTTGTGTAAATAAGATTAGTAAGTATCGTGTTTCAATGATTACTATTAATAATGTAGGTGAAATTCCTATGAAGATTGTTAAGTTATTGGAGGAGTATAAGTATGCAAATAGACGTTAATTTAAAAGCACCATTTTCTTATTCTTGGATACCAATAGTTGTTTTATTAATAGTTTTATTACTTCCGTTTATATATTTATTATTAAAGAAATTAGGAGTATTTAATTTAAAGAAGAATAATATTTTGAATTTTACAGCTAAAGATATTAACAGTATTAAATATAAATATTTAAATAAATTAAATGATTTAGATAAATCTTTAAATGATAAAAAGATTACTAGTCGTAAAGCATATCAAGAATTAAGTATGTTGATTAGATTATTTGTATATGAATTAACTGGTTTAGAAGTACAATCTTGTACTTTAAAAGATATAAAGAAACTAAATATACCTGTATTATATGAATTAATTAAAGAATATTATGATCCTGAGTTTTCAAAGATATCTAAGGGTAATATAAAGTCATCTATCGAAAAGACTAAAGAGGTAATAAGTAGATGGAATTAAGATATTCATTTGTTATTTTTATAGGTATAGTTTTAGTTATAGTTTTATTGTTTTTTAGATATAAAAAGAAAGTTTTTAAATATGAAAGTGGTAAAAGAATTGCGAATACTAAGTATGTAAAGAAACTTCCTTTTTATCAGAATTTATTAAAAAAATATAAGATGTTATTATTCTTTATTGAAGGATTATTTATTGTTACTATTATATTTTCATTTTTATTGTTATCAAGACCGGTGTTTGTAGATAAAGTAAAAGTTAATGAATATAATAGAGACATATTTTTATGTATGGATGTATCTTTTTCTGTAAATGATTTAAATAAAGAAATAGTAGATGCTTTAAAAGATACTGTTAATAATTTAAAGGGAGAAAGATTTGGTATTTCTATATTTAATACAACATCTGTACTTTTAGTTCCTTTAACAGATGATTATGATTATGTACTTGATAGTTTAGATAAGATATATGAGTCAATTGAAGCTATTAATAATTATGATTATTCTTCTTATTATACTTATGATTATATTATTGCTGGTACTGTAGAGGGTAGTAATTATTATGGTGGATCTTTAATTGGAGATGGTCTTGTTACTTGTATAGATAGTTTTTCTGATTTAGAAGAAGACCCAGATCGTACAAGAATAGTTATTTTTTCTACAGATAATGAAGTTCCTCCGACTAGTAAACCTGTATATTCTTTAGAAGAAGCAGCAAAATATACTAAAGAGAAAAATGTTACAGTTTATGGTATAGCAACTGCTAATGCTAAATATAGAGATAAAGTAACATTTAGAAATGCAGTTGAATTAACTGGTGGTACTTTATATGAAGAATCAACTGGTTCTACTGTTAGTGAGATTGTTAAAAATATAGAAAAAACTAGTAAAAATTTAACAGAAGGAAAAGAAGAGACTATGAGAACTGATATACCGGAAGTTCCATTTATGATTTTATTATTTTCGATGTTAATATTATTTATTTTAACAAAGAGGGTGGCTTATTATGATAATTAATCCAATTATTCCGGTATGGGTTATGTTATTTTTTATACCAATATTTTGTGTATGTTTAAGTCATGAAAAAAATAAAAGAATTAGACAATTAATTATAATTCTATTAATATTTTTAATTAATTTAAGAGTTATGGTTAGAGATGATAATGCAGAAGTTATTTCTAATGATTTAGATGTTTTATTTGTAGTAGATAATACTATTAGTATGATTGCAGAAGATTATAATGGTGATAATACAAGACTTTCAGCAGTTAAAGAAGATATTAAGCATATAGTTGAAGAATTAGAAGGTGCAAAGTTTTCGATAGTTACTTTTGATAATGCACCAAAAATATTATTACCATATACTAGGGATAAAGATATTATTTATGAATCTATTAATATAATTCAGGCATCTACATATGTTTTTGCAAGAGGTACAACTTTAAATACAGCTATTCAAGGAATGGAGACACAGCTTGAGTCTTCTTCAAAGTCAGAAAATAGAGCAAGAATTGTTTTCTTCTTTAGTGATGGTGAGATTACTGTTGAAGATAAAGTTGATACTAGAGAGTTTGGTGCTTTAAAAGATTATATTAGTGAAGGTGCTGTTTTAGGATATGGTACAGATGAAGGTGGACATATGTATGTTAGAACTGATAGTTTTGGTTCATATCAATATGTTAAATATCAAGGTAAAAAAGCTGTTTCTAAAATAGATGAAAATAATTTAGAATTAGTTTCAGATAGTTTAGGGATAGATTACATTAATATGAATAAACATTCTAATATAGATAAAAAATTATCTAATATAAAAGATGGTGTTACATATAAATTTGATGTTGTAGATAAAAGTTCCTATCAAGATACATATTACTTTTTAATGGTTCCTCTTTTAGGTTTATTAGTATATGAATTTATTAATTTTAGAAGGGGTGTTTAATATGAGAAAAGTACTTACTTTTATATATTTATTTATATTAATAGTATTTCTAAAATTAGTTATTACTTTTGTAATTAATGAGATGTATATTTCTAAATATAATAAAGGGGATTATGATAAGAATTTAGTTAAGAGTTTATTTGTACTTAATTTTTCTGAAAGATATATAGCTTATTATAATTATGGTAATTTGTTATATCAAATTGGATATTTTGAAGATGCGATAAATGAGTATAATAAAGCGTTAGAATTAAAAGTACCAGAAGATAGAGTATGTGATATTAGAATTAATTTATCGATAGCTACTCTTAGTACTATGATGGATGATATGGAATGTGAAGAAAAATATGAGATATATGAAAAAGCGTTAGATATTTTATATACAAATGGTTGTGCTGAAGAAGATGATGATACTGGAATTAGTGAATCTGCTGAAAAGTTAGAAGAAGAAATACTTAGATTATATGCAGAAGAAAAGGCTATTTGTGAACAACAAGGTAGTTCTGGGAAATATGATGACAAAACGGATGAAGAAAAAGAAGAAGATCAAAAGAAACATGATGAGCTAGAAGATAGAAATGATTCAGCTAATGAAAGTAGACAAGAAGAGTTAGATGAAATGGAAGACTATGATGATTATGAATACTATAATGGAAAAAAATGGTAGGTTGAAGATATGGAAGAAAAGAATATAGAAAACGAACAATTAGAACAAAAAGATATTCCTGAAAATAATGTTAAGTTAACAGTTTTATTAATAGTTATTTCTATTCTTTTGATAGTTGGTTGTATTTGTTTAGGATTTTATTTAGGTAAGTCTTCTAATGAAGATGAAAATAAAAATCAAGTTGAAGAAAAAGAAGAAGTAAATAATATAGAAGATAAAAAAGAAGAAAACTTAACAATAATAGATAAAAATGAGGCTCCTAATCCTACTATTGTTAAAGTAGAAAAAAACAAAGTAGTTATTTCTAATAAAAAACCAGATTATTATGAGGAAGAAGATTTACCATATTATAAGGATGGATATGTTGGATATTATTCTGATAATGTTATTGGTCATAATAATACTAGTGGTATTATGTTTATAGATGAACCTAAATATGAGTTTGTTCCTTTATATAAATGTAAGAATCCTGAATTTGGTAAATGTGGTTATGCAGAAACTTTAGGAGCTAATAGTGATTATAATTTAGAAGAGGGGATAAAAAATTCTTTGGAAGGATTAGTATATTTAGATAATAGATATATTTTTGTATATGACTCTAATTATTATTTAGAAGCACCATACATTAATTATTTTTCTAAAGATGTTCCTTTAATTGTATATGATACTAAAACTAATAAAGAATTAGGTAAGTATTCAGGAATTTATTATTCTTATGGCGATTCTGCTTCTAGTTTAATTGCAGTTGATTTAGAAGGTAATTATGGGGTTGTTAGTATTAAAGATGGTGAAATAAATAATATAGTAGAATTTAAATATGATTATATTGGTAGTTTATATAATCAAACTGGATTAATGCTAGTTGAAGATGGACAATATTATGTATATTATCCACATACAAATAGTAAGGTTGGTCCATTTAATAATCAAATTGCTAGTTATTCTGATAAATATATAATTACAAATGAAGGAAGTTATTTAGAAGATTCTGAAACTAATTATAGATTATATGATATTACTGGTAAAAAGATTTTAGTTGATGCTGGTTATAAATATATGGAAATTATTGATCAATTTAAAGAAGAATATATTATTGTTGTTAATGAAAATGGAGATATTAATATTATTGATCAAGATGGAAAAGAAGTTTTGGATAAATGGATTACAGGTGCTTATGGTCTTTATCATATTAGATGCTGTGCAGCTGTAATGGCATATCATTATGACGTTCATGGTTCAATTATGGAGTTATATATAACTAAAGAAGGAAAAACAGAAGAAGAACTTAATATTTATAAGTATACGATTGATTTAGTTACTAAAACTTATGAAGTTGAATTAAGTGATGATTATTATTAGGAGGGTTTATGTTAGAAGGAAAAGTAGCAATTGTAACTGGAGGTACTAGAGGTATAGGTTACGAGATTGTAAAAAAGTTTTTAAATAATAAAGCTAAAGTAGTTTTATTTGGTTCAAGAGAGGAATCTGTTAAAAAAGCAGTTTCTAGTTTAAAAGAAGAAGGGTATGATGTTTTTGGTTTATATCCTAATTTATCTAGTTTAGATGAAGTAAAAAACGCATATGATGAAGTTATTAATAAGTATGGAAAAATAGATATACTTGTAAATAATGCTGGAGTTAGTTCAGCTACTCCAATTGAAAAATATACTGAAGAAGAATATGAAAAGATTGTGGATATAAATATTAAAGCTGTTTATAATTGTTCTAAAGTAGTTGTTGAATATTTAAAAGAAAATGGTGGAGTTATTATAAATACTAGTTCTATGGTTAGTATTTATGGTCAACCTAGTGGTGTTATGTATCCAGCTAGTAAGTATGCGGTTAATGGAATTACTAAATCTTTAGCTCGTGAACTTGGTAAATATAATATTAGGGTTAATGCAGTAGCTCCTGGTATTACTGAAACTGATATGGTTAAAAATTTACCAAAGGAAATGATTGAACCTTTAATTAAGACAATACCTCTTGGAAGAATTGGAAAACCAGAGGATGTTGCGAATGCATTTTTATTCTTAGCTAGTGATATGGCTAGTTATGTAACTGGGGAAATTTTATCTGTTGATGGGGCAGCAATGAATTAGGAGGAAATATGGATAATAAGATTCTTAGAGATTTAACATATGGTGTATATGTAGTTGGAAGTTTAGATGGTGAAAGAAAAGTGGGATGTATTGCTAATAGTGTTATGCAAATAACATCTAATCCTGCTAGTATTGCTATTAGTATAAATCATGATAATTATACAAATGAGTGTATTAAGAAAAGTAATATGTTTTCAGTATCTATTTTAAATGAAGAAAGTAATCCTAATATTATTGGTACATTTGGATTTTCTAGTAGTAAAGAAGTTGAGAAGTATTCTTTATTTGAACATGAGTTAGTAGAAGGTATTCCAGTTATTAAAGATAGTAATGGATATATTATTTGTGAAGTAACTAGTGTTTTAGAAACAGAAACACATACTATTTTTGTTGGTAAAGTAATTAATATGAACAAATATGATAATAAAAATGTTATGACGTATAAGTATTATCATGAAGTATTAAAAGGAAGTAGTCCAAAGAAAGCGCCTACATATCAAGAAAATATAGTAGAAGAAATTAAAGGTAATAGATGGAAATGTATGATATGTGGATATATTTATGAAGGTGATGAACTTCCATTAGATTTTACTTGTCCAATATGTGGTCAAGGTTATGAAGCATTTGAAAAGATTGATTAATTCAATCTTTTTTTAGTTGTATGATATAATTGTTTTAGGTAGATGTGGTATGAAGAAAAAAATAATTATTAATACAAAGAAAGATTTGGATAAGTTTTATAAAAGGCTTTGGTTATATCGTAGTTTTATATATAGGAATGTTATGTTTGAAATGGAAAAAGATAAATATAATATTTCTAGTTTTATTAATGCTTTAAATATAAAAAATAGAAGAAAAAGAATTGAATATATATATGATGCTGCTTGTTTAGAAATAGATAGTTTTTATGAAGGTAAAAATGTATGTGGTTTTAAAGATGATCAATGTTATATTCAAAGAAAATTAAAAAATAATAAGTATAATGGTTGTTGCAGACTTTGTTTTCATCAAAAAAACAAGGGATGTTTAACTAAGAATTTAGCATGTAAATTATTTTTTTGTTCAGAGGCTAAAAAAAGACATAAAGTTTTAACTATTAAAGATATTAAAATATTTAAAATACTTACTATCAGACAAAGATATATAATAAGTACTGATTATTTTAATTTAAGAGAAGAAGTAATAAATGATTTATATATTGGAAGTATAATGGTTGTATTATTTAAATATGTTTATCGTATGATAAAGAAATCTATTATTAGAATTATTAAGAAAAGGAAATAAATATGAAAAAGGTTATTGATATTTTGTTTTCAAATCAAGATTTAAAATATAAAGATTTTCATAGTAGTTTAGTACCAAATGTTGATAAAGATAGGTTTATTGGTGTTAGGACGCCAACTTTAAGAAGTATAGCTAAAGATATGATTAAAGATGGTAGTTATAAAGAATTTATAAAAGAGTTACCACATTATTATTATGAAGAAAATACTCTTCATTCTTGTATATTATCTTTATATAAAGATTTAGACGAATTATTAGTTGAACTAGATATTTTCTTGCCTTATATAGATAATTGGGCTACTTGTGATTTGTTGAAGTCTAAAGCTTTTGAGAAAGATCAGAATCGTATATTAGATAAAGTAAAAGAATGGATACATACTAAGGAGGTTTATTCAGTAAGATTTGGGATAGTAACATTACTTAGTTTTTATTTAGATGATTATTTTAGTGATGAGATAAATGATATTGTTTTAAATATAAATAGTTCTGAATATTATATAAATATGGCTATAGCTTGGTATTTTTCATATGCTTTAATAAAGCAATATGATAGAACTATTGATATTTTTAAAGAAAAAAGACTTAATAAATGGATTCATAATAAGTCTATTCAAAAAGCAATAGAGTCTTATCGAGTAGATAATGATAAGAAGAATTATCTTCGTAGTTTAAAGATAAAATAAGTTGTGTATAAAATATTTGTATAATTTCTTGTAAAGTTAAAAAAACTTTTTCCACAAATATTGTTTAAAAAAATTTATTTTGTATAATGATAATAGAGGAGATGATTTAATGGAAAGAAAATTACGTATTGTTCAATATGGATGCGGTAAAATGAGTAAATATACTATGAGATATGTTTACGAGAAAGGTGCAGAAATCGTTGGTGCTATTGATATTAATCCAGCAGTAGTTGGTAAAGATATTGGTAGTATTATGGAATGTGAAGATAAGGGTGTAGTTGTAACTCATGCTGATAATGCTAGAGAATTACTTGCTGAATTAAAACCAGATGCATGTATTGTTACTACTATGAGTTTATTAAGTGACTTAGAAGTACCTTTAATGCTTTGTGCAGAACTTGGTATTAATGCTATTAGTACATGTGAAGAAGCTTTCTTCTCATGGAATTCTAATCCAAATTTAACAGCTAAAATTGATAAATTAGCTAGAGAAAATAATTGTACTATTACTGGTAGTGGATACCAAGATATTTATTGGGGACAATTAGTTACTTCAATTGCTGCTTCTACTCATAAGATTACTAAAATTATTGGTGAATCTTGGTATAATGTAGAAGATTATGGTATTGCTCTTGCTGAAGCACATGGTGCTGGTTTAACTTTAGCAGAATTTGATGAAAAGATTGCTAGTGTTGACAGAATGAGTGCTGAAGAAAGACAAGCATTAATTGACGGAGGAACATATGCTCCAAGTTACATGTGGAATGTAAATGGATGGTTATGTGAAAAATTAGGTTTACATGCTGTTAGTCAATCACAACAATGTGTACCTGAAACATATAAAGAAGATATTAATTCTAGTACTTTAGGAATGGTAGTTAAAGCAGGAGATGCTACAGGTATGAGTGCTGTTGTTACTACTGAAACTGAAGAAGGTATTACTTTAGAAACTAAGTGTGTAGGTAAAGTATATGCACCAGATGAATTTGATGTAAATGAATGGACAATTGTTGGAGAACCAGAAACTACTGTTACTGTTCAACGTCCAGCTACTGTTGAACTTACTTGTGCAAGTGTAGTTAATCGTTTACCAGATTTAATTATGGCTCAACCTGGATTTGTGCCAACTGCTGACATGGGTGATTTACAATATAGAGTAAAACCGTTAAATGAATATGTAAAATAGCGTAAAAAGACTGGAAACAGTCTTTTTTTATTTGTATAATGATAATAGGAGTGAGAAATATGAAAGATAGTTTAGCAGAACATGGTAAAAAAATTAAAAACTTAAAAATCTGTGCGGCTGTTTTAACTGCAATTTCTGGTGGATTTACTTTAATACCACATCCTATTGCTCAAGGAATGGGAATTGCTCTTGGTCTTGCTGGTGTATTGGTTGGATTAAACGGTGGAATGGAAGAAGCAAATTATTTTGAAATTCCTAGAAGAGAAACAAGACCGCCACGTGGAACAGTTGCGTTAAGATAAAAGATAGAAAGTATTTTTAACTTTCTTTTTTTGTGCTATAATACTCTTATAATATAGAGGTGTTTGTATGTTTTGTAAAAATTGTGGAAAAGAGATAAAACCAGGATCATCTTTTTGCCCTAATTGTGGTAATCAAGTTAATCCTAATATTAATAACAATATGAATAATAATATGAATGTTAATATGAATGTAAATACTATGACTACTCCTGTTAATAATGTGAATTATAATGTAAATAATAGTGTTAATAGTAATGTAAATACTCCTAAGAAGAAGAGTAATATTGCGCTTATTGTTGCTTTGTTTGGTATAGTAGTTGTTTTAGTATTTGTATTTATATTTTTATTTTTTAATCCAGATAAAAAGATGAAGGATGATGTTATTGATTCAAGAACTATTATGATTTATTTATGTGGATCAGACTTAGAAAGTAGACTTGGTCTTGCTACATCTGATTTAAAATCTATTAATGTTGAAGAGATAGATTTAGATACTACTAATGTTGTTGTTTACACGGGTGGGTCTAAGAAATGGTTTAACTATGTAGAAAATGATGAAAATGCTATATACGTTTTAGAAGAAGATGGATTTGTAAAGAAAAAAACATATAATAAACAAAGTATGGGTGCAAGTAATTCTTTAAGTACTTTGTTTGATTATGCTTATGATAATTATGAAGCAGATAAATATGATTTAATTATGTGGAATCATGGTTTAGGTGCTCTTGGTATTAGTAGTGATGAATTATTTATGAGTGACTATTTAAGTTTAAATGAATTAACTGAAGCTTTAAAAAATAGTGAGTTCAAAGAAGATAATAAATTAGAAACTGTTGTATTTAGAAGTTGTTTAAATAGTACTTTAGAAATGGCTAGTGTATTTGTACCATATGCTAAGTATTTTGTAGCTAGTGAAGAAGTTACATGGGGTGGATACATGGGTAAAGGTGTATTTGATTTTATTAATGATGTAACTTTAGAAGATACTGGTATTGATTTTGGTAAAAAGTTTATTTCTAATTATGAAGCTTCTCTTGATTATTTAGCAGAGAGAAGTGGAGGTACTTTAGATGAAATGTTCCCTGTTTCTACTTATGCAATTCTTGATTTAAGTAAGATAGATGAACTTGAAAATAAATTAGGTTCTTTCTTTAAATCAGTTAATTTAGATTTAAATTATAATACTATTTCTCGTGTAAGAAGTAATTTATATCAATATGCATCAGAATCTGGATGTAATGATTATGATACTGTTGATTTATATCAATTAATTCAAGGATTAAAGACTTTATCTTCTAGTAAAGCAGAAGAAGTATTAAATTTATTAGATGATGCTATTATATATAACTGGAGTAATAATAGTTTTTCTAAAGGTTTAGCTATTTATTTCCCTTATAGAAGTGGAAGTAATGCTAGAAGAATTCATTATAATGGATATAAAAATTTAAATGGTTTAAATGATTATTATGAATTTATTCAAAGATTTGATTCTTTACAATCATCTTCTAGTAATGGTGGATTTTCTGCTATTAGTAAAGATGATATAAAGATTAGTATAAGTAATAAAAAATTATCTTTAAATTTATATGATGAAGATGTGGATAATTTTACAAAAGCATCATATATGATATTTAAAAAAGAAAGTGATGGTAGATATACTCCTGTATTTACTTCTGATACTTTTGAACTTGCAAAGAGTAGTTATACAATGGATTTAAATATGAATTTAATTAAAGCTGTTAGTGTAGATAATAATCATAGTCAAATTATAAATGTAAATGTTAATAGATTTAATAAGTACTATGCTGATAGTGAATTAAGAGATGCAAATGGTACATATAACGCTAAAGTATATTTTAATATGGGAGATAATGTAACTATATCTAAAGTTATAGAATCTAGTACAGAATCATCATCTGGAATGTTTTTAGATATTAAAGATTTCTCTAGTATGACATTTACAACAGGTACTTATCAAATGTATAGAAATGGTGAAATAGATAATACATGGGATAAAAATCCTTGGACACCATCTAGTATAGTTTTAGAAAATAATTATAGTTTTGAAAAAGTAGAATTAGATAGTAATTATTATGTTATGTTTAAGATATATGATGTAGATAATTTATATACTTATTCAGATTTAATTCAAGTAAAATAGAATAGTTTAACTATTCTTTTTTTATTTATATTTGTATTGTATAATAGTAGTGATTTGGGTGATATTATGATTAGATTTAATAATATAAAAGTAAGAGAAGATTTAAGTGATGAAGAACTTATTTTATTCTTGTGTAAAAAAGAAAAGTTATTTTTAGAAAATATTAAGGATTGGTATATAGTAAAGAAATCAATTGATGCGAGAAATAAAAATGATGTTTTCTATAATTATACAATTGATATGGAATATGATGGGGAATATGATTTAAAAGGTGTTATTCATATTGAAAAGGAAAAGATAGAAGATATTGTTGTTAGAAGAAAAAGTAATAGTAGACCTATTATAATAGGGTGTGGTCCAGCAGGTTTATTTACAGCATTAACTTTAGTGGAGAATGGAGTTAAACCAATTATTTTTGAACAAGGATCTATGATTGAAGAAAGAATTAAAGATGTAGATGAATTTAGAAAAAATAGAAGGTTAAATACTCTTAGTAATATTCAGTTTGGAGAAGGAGGAGCAGGTGCTTTTTCTGATGGTAAATTAACAACAGGTATTAATAGTAGTTTTTGTAATAAAGTATTAGAAACATTTCATAAGTTTGGAGCACCAAAAGAAATTCTTTATTTAAGTAAACCACATATTGGTACTGATAATTTAATTAATGTTATTAAAAATATGAGAGAATATATAAAGAGTTTAGGTGGAGAGTTTCATTTTAATGAAAAGATAGATGATTTTATAATTGAAGATAATAAAATAGTTGGAGTAGTAGGTAAAGAAAAGTATTATAGTGATACAGTAGTTTTAGCAATTGGTCATAGTGCGAGAGATACTTTTTATAAGTTATATGAACATGGTATAAATATGGAAAAAAAGAATTTTTCAGTTGGTGTTAGAATTGAACATAAGCAAAGTATGATTAATGAGAGTCAATATGGTACTGTTACTAAGTTAAAACTACCTCCTGCGGAATATAAATTAGTTTATCATGGAGATAACAGAAGTTGTTATAGTTTTTGTATGTGTCCAGGAGGATATGTAATGGCATCATCCTCAGAAGAAGAAAGTATAGTTACTAATGGAATGAGTGAATTTAAGCGAGATGGGGAAAATGCTAATAGTGCACTTTTAGTAAATGTTTTAATAACAGATTTAGAAGATAGTCCATTATCAGGTATTAGTTTTCAAGAAAAGTTAGAGAAAGATGCTTTTATTCTAGGAGGAAGTAATTATAATGCTCCAATTCAAAGAGTAGAAGATTTCTTAAATAATAGAAAAAGTACTTTTATAGGGGATGTTAAACCAACTTATTTACCTGGTGTTACTCTTTGTAATTTAAATGATATATTACCTAAGTTTGTCAGTGATACTTTAAAAGAAGGAATTTTATACTTTGATAAAAAGATTAAAGGATTTAATAATGATGATGCTATTTTAACGGGTGTTGAAACAAGAAGTAGTTCTCCTGTTAGAATTAATAGAGATGAAGAATTTATGACTAATATAAGTGGTTTATATCCATGTGGAGAAGGTCCAGGTTATGCTGGTGGTATTATGAGTGCTTCTGTAGATGGTATTAAATGCGCAATAAAGATTTTAGAAAAAGACAAGTAAGTGTCATTAGACACTTATTTTTTTGTAATTTGTTGCTGTTTTTTCAATAAAGTGATATATTTATGATGGAGAATAAGATACTAGGAAATGGGGTTAGTTTATGCAAAGAAAGAATATTCCTGCTTATGTACTAGCAAGAGGTGTATCAAAAAAGGGATTTGAACAACTTTTAGCGGATATTAAAAATGCTACGATAGAAGAAGGTTTAAATAAAATAAATGAATATCAAGAAATGATTGATGCTGTTAAAGCAAAAGATGAAAATACTGATCAATGGGTTAGTGATTTTATGATGCAATTAGAAGAATCTAATAGAGTTATAAAAGAAAATGTATCAAAGATTGAAGCTTTATTTGAAACTATTTTTGTAGACTGGGAAAAATATAAAGAAGAAAATGGTATTGTAGAAGAAGTAGAAGAAGAAACTCCTGTTGAAGAAACTAAAGAAGTAGTAGAAGAAAAAGTTGAAAGCGAAGAAAAACCAAAAGATGATAAACCAGTAGAAAAACAAGAAGAAAAAGAAGTAGTTGAAACTAAAGAAGAAAGTAAAGCAGAAGTAAAAGAAGAAGAAAAAGTTAATGAAAAGACTGAAGAGAAAAAAGAAGATTCTAAAGAAGAAGAAATAACTGAAGAAGATAATAAAAAGTCTGAAAAGAAAGATAAAAAATCTAAGAAAAAGAAATCTGAAGTAGCAGAAGGTGATAAAGATGAATAAGATTACACGTTATAGAGCTAATATAGATGATGCTATGAAGAAGGTTAAAAATAATATTGATTATTTTGATAGTTATGGAGATGTATATGTTACTCAAAAGTTTTGTGAGTATTTAAATAATGTATACGATGAAATGGAAAAACTTAGATTATTAGTACTTTCTGAAGAAGATGATTTAGTAATATTAGAACCTAATTCAGATAATACATAAGATAAAGTACACTTTTAATATATTTTGTTATTAAGAGTGTTTTTTTATGTTACAATAAATATGCAATGAGGTGAATTATGAGTAAATTTGATGATACTTTTAATAATATATTTAAATGGAATTTTTATCAATTATTTAGAGCAATACTTGGAATATTTATATTTTGTTTTTCTTTAAATATTTTTATTATTCCAATGGGATTATATAATGGAGGAATACTTGGTCTTGCTCAGTTAATTAGAACTGCGCTTGTGGATACTTTAAATCTTAATATTAATTTTGATATTGCTGGGATGTTAAACTTTTTAATTAATGTACCTTTATTTATTCTTGCTTATAAATATATAGGAAAGACATTTTTTTCAAGAACTTTGCTATGTGTTACAATACAAACTTTGTTTTTAACATTTATTCCAACTTTGAATGCTCCAGTAGTTAGTGATTTACTTACTTCTGTATTAATAGGGGGAATCTTAGCAGGAGTAGGTACTGGTATGGCTTTATCAGCAGGTGCATCTACTGGTGGTACTGATATTATTGGAATTGCGATAAGTCAAAGAAACAGAAATTTTTCTGTTGGTAAATTTGGACTTTTATTTAATGGAGTTATTTATATTATCTGTGGAGTTACGTATGGTTTAGGTACAATGATATATTCAATATTATTTTCTGTTTTTGCTATGTTTATGGTTGATAAGACTCACGAACAAAATATATGCTCTACAGCGATAATATTTACTAAGAAGAAACCGGATAAAATAGTAGATTTTGTTCAAAAAGATTTGGATAGAGGAGCTACTACTTGGGAAGCAAATGGAGAGTATAAAGATACTAAGACATATATAACATATCTAGTATTATCAAAGTTTGAATTACAAAGACTAGAAAGAAATTTACCTAGTTTAGATAAAAATGCTTTTATGGTTAAGACTCATGGAGTTTTAATAGATGGTAAGTTTCAAAAGAAATTATAATGAAAAAAGTATTAATCTTTTTAATTAGAATTTATCAAAGAATACCTGGTCCTTGGCATAATTCATGTAGACACAAACCAAGTTGTTCTAATTATATGATTGAAGCAATAGAAAGACATGGTTGTATAGATGGAGTATGGTTAGGTATAAAAAGAATTAGTCGTTGTAATCCATGGGGAACTTTTGGATATGATCCAGTACCTAAAAAAATAAATAAAAAAAATAAAAAAAATAGTACTTAATGTACTATTTTTATTTGGATTAATCTTTTCTTTTTCCACCTAGACTTAATAAATCTAGAATGATGTTAATAATATCTAAGTATAGTTGGAATGCCCAAAATACTGCATATTTTTCTTCGATTTGAAATTTACTTAATTTTAGTATTCTATTAATATCGTATGTAATAAATCCTGAGAATATTAAGATTGATACAAAACAAATTGTCATATCTAGAGCAGCATCTAATACAAACATATTAATTAAAGATAATATGATCATACCAAATAATGCGATTAGTAGGAATGTACCAAATCCAGATAAATCTATTTTTAGTTTTGAACCAATAAGTGCAAATACTCCAAATATTATAGCTGTTGCGAGTAATACCCATAGTATAGAACTCATTTCAAATGCCATAAATATTACAGAAAATGTAACTCCAGTTAAAGCAGAATATACTAAATATAATATTTTAGCTACGGTATCAGATAATTTATTTAACATAAGAGAGAATACTATTGCGATGACAATTTCTAATATTGTAATAATAGTAAAGTTATCTATTAAAGTAAATAGTAAGTCTACATCTAATGTAATTGCATATCCTAATCCAAAAGATACAAATAGACCAATACCTAGCCATAAGAATACTTTTGATAAAAATTGATTTTTCATTTTGCCTCCTATCAATAATATTATAACATTTTTTATAGAAGTATTACATAAATATATATTTATAGTTTGTATTAATTGTAAAGTTATTCATATAATTTATTGGTGATTATTATTAAATATATAGTTATAGATGCTTATGGTGGTGGGAATAATAGTGGTGTTAGTGGTAATGGTATAGTTGAAAAAGATTATAGTTTATTAATATCTAATTATATTTATAATAGATTAAATGAAAAGGGAATAAAAGCATATTTAACAAGAACTGGGGATTATAATTTAAGTGATGAAGAAAGAATAAAACTTATTCAAGATGAGTTTGGGACTAGTAGTGATGTTATAGTTATTTCTAATAGATTAAAAAATGATAGAACTAATGGAGTAGATGTTATTTATGCTTTAAGAGATGAAGATTATTTAGCTGAAAACATTGTTAACTTTTTAAGTGATGATGGATTTAATATAAATGATTTTTATCAGTTAAGAGATGATGATGATCCTTCTTTAGATTATTATCCAATTATAAGAGATAGTGAAGATAATGAAACAATAATTATTAGATATGGTAATGTTAATGATATAAATGATAGTAATGATATAAAAAATAGATGGCAAGAGATGGCAGAAGCAGTAGTTAAAGCAATTATTATTTATACTGGAGGAGAATATGTTGATAGTGGATATTATACAGTGGTAAGTGGTGATACTTTATATAGTATTGCGAGAAAGTTTAATACTAGTGTGGATATTTTAAAACAAATAAATAACTTAACAAGTAATAATTTAACAATAGGTCAGTTACTTAAAATACCAAGTTCTTCAGAAAGTGAAGAAGGAAGTAGTAGTGGTAGTGGAGATAATTATTTTTTATATACAGTAAGAAGTGGAGATAGTTTATATGCGATAGCAAGAAAATATAATACAACAGTTGATGAAATAAAAAAAATAAATAATTTAATAAATAATACTTTAAGTATAGGTCAAGTATTAAAAATATCAGGTATAACTAATAATGAAAATATTAATACTAATATAAATTATGTAGTAGTAAGTGGAGATAGTTTATATAGTATAGCAAGAAAGTATAATACAACAGTAGATGAAATAAAAAGACTAAATAATTTGATAAATAATAATCTTTCTATAGGACAAGTATTAAAGATACCAAGTACAACAAATAATAATAATTATATAAATTATATAGTAGTAAGTGGGGATAGTTTATACGCAATAGCAAGAAAATATAATACAACAGTTGATGAGATAAAAAGATTAAATAATCTAACAAGTAATAATTTAAGTATTGGACAAAATTTAAAAATACCAAGATAAAAAGACTTTTTATAAGTCTTTTTTAATTATCTATTATAAATATCAGTTGTATTTATTCTTTCACAAATATAATCTAAAGATGTTTCATAATAATCTGCTAGTTCTATTAATAAATCAATAGGAATAGTTCTGATTCCTGTTTCATAAAGACCATATTGTTGTCTTTTAATACCTAAATAATCTGCAATTTCTTGTTGGGTTTTATCATGATCTTCACGAAGATTTTTAAGTCTTTTTAAATACATATTATCACCTAAAATGATTGTACCTAGCAATTAATTGAATTGATTGACATGCAATCATTTGGTTGCTAAAATAATAATAGATAATAGTATAAATAATAGGGAAAATAGTAATAATGTAATGAAAAGAGGTAGGGTATGAAAGATAAGAAAGGATTTACATTAATAGAACTTTTAGCGGTAATAGTAATATTAGGTTTACTTATGGCTATAGCTATTCCTAGTGTAACAAAGTATATAACAGAATCAAGAAAGAAAACAGTGGTTAGTACAATAGGAAACTATATAACAGCAATGGTAAATGAAGTAAATGATTTAACTTATACATTTACTGAAGCAAATACTATATATGCAGTACCAATAGAGTGTATTGCACTTGAAAGAGGCGGTACAAATCCATTTGGTGCATGGCATCAAGCAAGTAATGCATACTGGGCATACGTACTAGTACAATATAATGACCAAACATCATCATATACATATGGATATACGTTTAAAGATAGTGCAGGATATGGATTATATCCAACTAGTCAAGCAAAGTTAAATGAACAAGGAAAACAAATACAAACAGGGCTTAGTTTATCTAGACCTAAAAATGGAAAAGTAACAACTATAACAGAATTAAAAAATTGGAATGGATTTGTAGTAAATGACACAACTAAACTAGTAGTACTTGTAGCAGAAAGTGAAGGAAATACAGGAGATGGTAAAACAACATGTACACTTCAACAAAAGGGGAACAATTATGAACAAGTGCAAGAAGAGAATAAACCTAATACCTTAACTTTTAAGGTAAATGGAAATGCCTATGAATTTGTAGAAGGAATGACATGGGGCGAATGGGTTGATAGTAGATACAATACTGCTGGTTATTCAGTGTTAAATAATAATATTTATACTTCTTCAGATAATTATGTTCAATATTATGGTGATGAAGAATGTTCATCTTTTGTTTTGGTTACAGATGTTATTAATGAGACTATTTCTTACTGGTTAGGTTCGGTAGTTTGGTGCTAAAAAAAGATATTCACAATTTATGTGGATATCTTTTTTTGTTTTATTTAGTTTTTTTAATCTTTTATTTGTTCCCATGTTAGATTTAGATCTTTTCTACCAAAGTGTCCATATGCTGCTAGGTTATAATATATTGGTTTTTGTAGATCTAATTCTTTTATTATGTTATCTACTGAGAAGTTAAAGTTTTCTTCTACATATTTATGTATTTCTTTTAGTGGTTTCTTTTCTGTTGCAAATGTATCTATATGAATAGATATTGGATATTCTTTTCCAATTGCATAAGATAGTTGTATTTCACATCTATCACAGAAGTTATGGGCAACAATATTTTTTGCAACAAATCTTGCATAGTATGCAGCACTCCTATCTACTTTAGATGGATCTTTACTTGAGAAACATCCACCACCAACTTTAGAGAATCCTCCATAAGTATCAACAACTATTTTTCTACCTGTTGTACCACTGTCTCCAAATGGACCACCTATTGTGAATGAACCACTTGTGTTGATAAGTATTTTTGTGTTTTTATCAATTAATTCTTTTTTAATTATTTTATCTATAACGTTTTCTTTTATATATTTTTCTAATTCTTCTTGTGTTATTTCTTTTGTATGTTGACTAGATACGATAATAGTATCTATCCTTATAGGTTTATTATCTTCATATTCAACAGTTACTTGTGTTTTTCCATCTGGTTTTAGAGGAGAGTTTTTATCTTCTCTTCTTACTTTTGTTAGTTGCTTAGCTAGTTCATGAGCATAATATATTGGCATTGGCATAAATGTATCTGTTTCATTTGTAGCATATCCAAACATTATACCTTGATCTCCTGCACATATTTTATCTTTTTGTACGGCATTATTAATTTCACTTGATTGTGTACTTATTTTTGTTATTACTTGGAACTGTTCTTCATAACCAATTTCTTTTACAACTTCTTTTGCGATTTTTTCATAGTTTAATTTTGCATTAGTTTTTGCTTCTCCGTAAATTAAAATTAAATCATCTTTAATAGTTGCTTCTACTGCCATTTTAGAATTTTTATCTTGCTTCAGTGCACTATCAAGAATTTTATCAGCTATTTTATCACACATTTTATCTGGGTGACCTTCAGTTACTGATTCACTGGTAAAAAAATATTTCATATATCCTCCTTCTTTTTCTTTTATTAAAAAAAGCTCTTTTAGAAAAGAGCTTTGAAAGTTATCTAGTTCTTTCCTTCATCGTTCTAGCTTTACCACCTTACATAATGCAGGTTGGTACGAGTTCACTGAGCTTAGTCTCTCCCTCGTTCTTAATAAAAGATAATTTTATTTAATCATGATTTATTATTTTTGTAAATAGTATGATATAATTTTTATGGGTGATAATATGAATTTAAAAGTTTTACCAATTACATTATTAACTGGTTATTTAGGTAGTGGAAAGACTACTTTAATTAATCACATTTTAAATAATCAAAAAGGATATAAAATAGCAGTTATTGTTAATGATATTGGAGAAGTAAATATAGATGCAGATCTAATTCAAAAAGGTGGAGTAGTTACTGAAAAAGATAGTAATTTAGTAGCATTATCTAATGGGTGTATTTGTTGTAATTTAAAGGCAGATTTAATTGAACAAATTGCCGAGATATATGATATGGGTAAATTTGATTATTTACTTATTGAAGCTAGTGGAATATGTGAACCTATACCAATAGCGCAATCAATTATTACTATGAATGATATGATGGCTGAAGAAGGTCTTCCTGAAATAGTTAGACTTGATTCTGTAATTACTGTTACAGATAGTTTAAGACTTGTTTCTGAATTTGGTTGTGGTGATAATTTAGTAGAAAAAGAATTAGCTAGTGATGATATAGGTAATTTAATTATTCAACAATTAGAGTTTTGTGACATAGTTGTTTTAAATAAGGTTGATGAAGTTAGTGAGTTAGAATTAAATAAAGTTAAAACTGTTATTAAGCAATTACAACCTCATGCTAAAGTAATTGATACTAATTATGCTAAAGTTGATCTAGATCAAATTTTAGATGTAAAATTATTTGATTTTGAAAAAGCAATTTCATCAGCTGGATGGGTTGAAGGAATAGAAAATCATGATGAAGTGCATGATCATGAACATCATCATGAACATAAATGTTGTGATGAACATGATGGTGAAGAAGAATGTTGTCATCATCATGAAGAAGGTCATGAATGTTGTTGTGGACATGATCACAAAGATGGTGAATGCCACTGTGGATGTCATAGTCATGGTGAGAGTGAATATGGTATTACAACTTTTGTATACTATATTAGAGAAGGATTTAATCGTGAAAAATTTATTGATTTTATAAATAATAAGTTTGATAAGTCTATTATTCGTTGTAAAGGTGTTTTATATTTTTCAGATGAGGATAATATGAGTTATTTATTTGAACAAGCAGGAATGCAAAAGACTTTGATGGAAGCAGGAGAATGGTTTTGTATGCTTCCTAAAGAAGAGTCTGATAAATTACGTAAAATTGAACCAAAGTTAGAAAAAGACTGGGATGAAAAATATGGGGACAGAATGGTAAAACTTGTATTTATTGGTCAACATATGAATAAAGAAGAAATTATTAGTAATTTGGATTTATGTATAGATAAGTAGTAATATTTATTTTACATTTATCTATTTATAAGTAGGTGTAGTATATGTATTTAGATATTTGTGAAAAAGCTAGTTTTTTAAGTATTATATTTTTAATAAAAGAAATAATTAATATTATTAGTATAATTGTACCTATTATTTTAATTATATTAATGGGTATAGATGTTTTTAAAATGGTTACTTCTAGTGATACTAATTATAGTTTGGATATAAAGAAGATTATTGGAAGAACTATTGCGGCTGTTTCTGTGTTTTTTGTACCTACATTTGTTAATTTACTTTTAAATCTTTTGAATCAACAATCTTATAGTGTTGGTTCTTGTTGGACTAATGCTAATAGTAGTACTATTGCTAGTTTTAGAGCATTAGAAGCAGCTGAAAGACAGTTAGAAAAGCAAAGAATAGAAAAAGAAAAGAAAGATTATGAAGCTGAGAGAAAGGCTTTTGAAGAACTTCGTGAACAATCAAGATTAGAAAATGCAAATGGTAATAATAATAGTGTTAGTGGTGAAAAGTTTTCTTCTACAAAATATAATTTAACAGATTTGCAATTAGTAGCATTAGCACGTGTATGTATGGCAGAACAAGGAAGTGTAAATGGTGCGGCAGCTGAGGCATCATTAATGGCTAATTTATTTGAACGTGCTTCTAAAGAAAAGTATGGAACTGGAGCAACTGGTCTATATAATTATGTTAGAACTAGTGGTTGGTTTGCTAATGCAGCAAAACATATGGATACAGGTAGTTATACTCCAGAAATACTAGCTGCTGTTAAAGATGTTTTGGTTAATGGTAATAGAACTATGCCATCTAATATAGTTGAACATGATTGTTGGTTTTGTAATAAAAGAAAATGTGATATGAATAGTAATACTGGGGATATTTGTAAAATAGAAGTAAATGGTAAAGTTCTTACAAGTCCTTCGGATATTAAAAATAGAAATAATTATATAAAAGATAAAACAGTTATATATAATGTATATGGTTCTATTTATAAATTTTATACTTTTCCATCAGAACGTTCTGATCCATTTGGTTATATAATTGGTTATTATTAATATAAGTAGGAGGTTAATATGAAAAGATTTAAATTAATTTTTATATTTATAATGTTATTTTTAATTAGTGGTTGTACTAGTAAATATACTCTTACTTATGAAGATGATAAATTTAGTGAAGAATTAATTATTTCTAATATAAGTAAAGAAGATGAAAGAAATTTAATTAAATATGAAAGTGGTAGTAAGTATTTAGAAATAGATGAAAATAATTCTTATATGTATAAAACTAATGATAAGAATGAAAAGATTTATTCTTATGATATGGGAAGTGAATTAATAAAATCTCCTCTTATTAATACTTGTTTTGAAGATGTATATATTATTAAAGAAGATGATTACATTCTTATAAAAACTGAAGGAGATTATTATTGTAGTAATTATAATACCGAAGTTTATTTTAAGACTGATAAAAAAGTTATACGTAGTAATAGTAAAAGTGTGGATAATAATGTATATAAATGGGATTCTTTAGAAGATGGTATTAATATTCAATTTAGTACTACTGAACTTGCGAAAGTAAATGATTCTGTTATTTCTAAAGATATTAATTCTTTATATATTAGATTAATTATAAGTATTGTATTTATTGTAATAGTTATATTTACTGTTTCTTATTTTAAGAAAAAAAATAATAGTATCGAATGATACTATTTTTTAGTGATATAATATAATTATAGGTGATTTTATGTTATATATATTAATATTATTTTTGTTATTTTTATTATTATTTGGGATTGGTTTTTATTATTATAGATTAATTAATAGAATTATTTCTGTTTTTAATAAAGATATTTTAAAGAAAAAAAGAATTCTTATTTTATTAGTTATTATTTTTACTTTATTAAGTATTAATTTATTTAGTATTATTGGTGTCTTCTTTATGCATTTTATATGTATATCTTTAATTATAGATTTAATATATTTAATATTTAAAAAGTTTATTAAGAATAAAAAAATTATAAATATATATAAACTTTGTCTTTTACCTTTGATGATATCTATTATTGTTTTAGGATATGGATTTATTAATATGATAAATATAGTAGAAACAAAATATACTATTTATACTGATAAGGAAATAGGAGAAGATATAAGGGTTTTATTACTTACTGATTCACATTATGGAGATATTTTTAAGAAGTCTAATTTAGATAAATTAAAAAAGAGACTAGATGAAGTTAGTGCAGATGTTGTAATTCTTGGTGGAGATATAGTTGATGAGGGTACTACTAAAGAAGAGATGGAATATATATTTAAAGTTTTTGGTAGTATAAAGAATAAATATGGTATTTATTTTGTATATGGAAATCATGATGAACAACAATATAATATGAATAGAAAGTATAGTTATGATGAATTAAATGAAGCAATTACTACTAATAATATTTATATTTTAAATGATAATTATATGCCTATTAATAGTAATATAGTTATTGCTGGGCGTAATGATTATAGTATGGGAAGAAAAGATATTGATACATATTTAGATGTATCAAAAGATAATTATCTTATTATGGTAGATCATCAACCGGTTGAATACTTAGAAAATATAGATTTTGGAATAGATTTAATTGTATCTGGACATACTCATGGAGGACAAATATTTCCAATAGAAATGTTTATAAAATTATTTCATACTGCTGATTTATCTTATGGTTATGGAAGATTTGATAATATGGATGTGATTGTATCTAGTGGTGTAGCAGGATGGGGTTATCCTATTAGGACATCACATAATTCAGAATATGTAGTAATTGACATAAAGAAGAGTAATTAATCCACGTATTGTGGGTTTTTTATTTTTGTTATGCTATAATTAAGATGATAGGATAGTGGTAAGATGGATAGTAATCAAAAGAAATTTAATTTATATGTATTTTTATCTACGTTTTCTAGAAATTTAATAGAAGTATTTATTCCTATTATTTTATATAAATTTGGATATTCTTTAAAAGAAGTAATTCTATATTATTTAATAGTAAATTTATTTATTGTACTTTTAGTTTATCCTAGTATTTATATAGCTAAAAAGTATAGTAATCGTCTTTTAGCTTTAACAGGAATATTTTCTTTTGTACTTGTGCAGTATTTATTAACACAGATATCTTATAGTAGTTTTTATATAATTATATTATCGTTTTTTTATGCGATATATCGACTTGAATATTGGTTATCAAGAAGATTCTATAATTTAAAAGTAATACATAAGAAAGATATATCTAATTCATATTCTTTAATTAGTATAGTTAATCAAGTAGCATTAATTATTTCTTCTTATGTAGGGGCTTTATTTTTGGATTTTATAAGTATAGAGGTTTTAACTTTAATATCGATGTTATTATTTTTATTTAGTTTATTTCCTTTATATAAACTTAAATTTGAACATGAAAAGAATGATACAAAGATTAGTTTAATTAAAACGATTAAGAAAATTCCAATTAATAATTTATATATATTTGGTGCTTATGAAAGTATAAATGTTATTAAATTTTTATTTTCTTTATATTTATTTATATATGTAAAAGATAATTATCAAACAATAGGAATCATGAATTTATTAACTAATTTATCTACTATAGTTTTTGCATATTTTTATGGTAAAAAGATTAATGATAAGAAGACTAATTATTTATCTTTAAGTATTATATTTATGGTTATTGTTTATTTATTAAAGGTAAGTTTTACTACTTATGTTTTAGTTTTAATAGCTTTCTTAGAAGGTATAGCTACTAAGATGTATGAATTATCTATTTCAAAAGAGATGTATTCATTAAGTAAAAAGTTTGAGTATTCCAATTATAATTTAGTTTATGAATTGGTATTAAGTGTATTTAGAAGTATTATTTTAATAATTTGTTATTTCTTTGTTGAAGATTTAAAAGTAATGATATATATAGCTGTATTCTTTGTATTTATAAGTGCTTTTATTAAATATAAACCACTTAAGTGTAAGGATTATGAGGTGGAGTAATGGTTAATAAAAGTGTTTTAAATAAATTAAAAAATGTTTTAAAAAGATATGGAGAATATGAAATATTAGATGTATCTATTTTAAATGGAAGTCAAAACAAAGTATATAAAGTTAATACTGATAAAGGTTTTTATGTAGTTAAAGAGTTTTCTTTGGATGCGATTAAGAATTATTATTATTTAAGAAAAAGAAAAGAACAAATAAGAATAAGTAAAGTATTAAATGATAATGGTATAAAGACAATTTTACCGATAATGGTTAATGATAATAGTTTTATATTTTTTAAGAAACATTATTATGTAGTATATGATTATTCTATTAGTAGACCGATAGAAGAAAAGGAAATAACTTTAAAACATATTTCTACTTTAGCAACTACTCAAAGTAAGATTCATAAATTAAATATTTCTAGTAGTTTAACTTGTTTTTATAAACATATTAATATAGATTTTGATAAACAGTTAAAGATAGTTAAGAAGAAAGATATTGATCTTTATAATTTAATTAGTGATAATTTAGATAAATTAAAAGAAATAGTTAATATGTGTAATTCTAATTTAAAAGATATAAAGAGTAATTTATGTATTAGTCATAATGATTATAAATTATTAAATATTTTATGGGATAAAGATAAAATGTTTTTAATAGATTTTGATGCGACTGGACTTTCTAATCCAACATGTTGTTTATGTGAAAGTGCATTTACTTTTTCTAGAATAAATAAAAAAATAAATTATAGTTTTTATGAAGAGTATTTAAGAAGTTATTTAAATAGTTATGGTAAGATAAAAGATGATTTTAGAAGTTGTTTATTTTCTTGTTTAAATGGTAAGTTACAATGGTTAAATTATATGTTTTCTAAGAATAATAAAAAAGAAAATAATTATATAGATGGTACTAAGTCAATGATAAAAGAGTTTTTATTGTATTATGAAAATATAGATAAATTTAATGAAATATATATGAAGATAACTAAGTAGTTATCTTTTTATTTTACTTATAGTGTGGTATACTATATGCAATATATTGATATACTATTTAGTGAGGTAGTTTATGAAGATTAATTTAGTTAGTTGTTTATTTGTATTAGATACTGAGTCTAGTAATAATATTAGAAAAAATGATAATAAGAAATTAAAATTATTAGTTAAGAATAATAATACTTTACCTAGTATAAATTACGATGATGGATCTGGTTTAAAAGGTTTTATTAAGAATTATATATCTAGTATTATTAATTCTGATATCTTTCATTTAGAACAGGTATTTGCGTTAGGAGATAAGAAATATTTTAATGATAGTATTGATATTGTTTTTTTGAGTGTTACTAATATAGAAAATATTAATAATTTATCTAGTGAATATAAATTAATTGATTTTAGTATAAGTAATAATTCTTTAATTAAGTTTGGTAATAATATGTATGAATATAAAACTGTTGAAAGATTTAGTGATAGAAATGTTGATTATGTTCATAATATTTATGTAGATGATGTTAGTATTGAAAAGACTTTACTTGAAATACTAGTTAGTTATAAGAGACTAAGAACGATGCTTGATAGTTCGGATATTATGTTTAAGTTCATGCCAAAAGAGTTTACTTTAGAAGATGTTAGAATAGTTTATGAATTAGTAAAGGATAAACAAGTAGATAAATCTAATTTTAGAAAAAGAATTATTAAGTATGTAGAAAAATGTAATGATAAGGTTGATAATAAAGGATATAGACCAACACAATTATATAGATTTAAACCTTTAGTAGATGATATTTGGTTATAAAAGAGTGGTTTTTACCATTCTTTTTTTGTTCTTGTAATGCATTTTTAATAATTAAATGATGATTTTTGAGGTAAAATTGAGTGTTAAATTCGAAATAATGGATTTTTGAGACATAATTCAGTTTATATGAATGATAGTCGATTGACTTTGAGATTTTGGGTGTGCTACTATCAAGAGGCACTGCGAAATAGGGAGTGAATTATGAAAAAAATAATGTTCTTTTTTCCATTGATTTACATTGGAGGAACAGAGATGGCTCTTTTAAGTTTGATAAAAAAATTAAAAGGGTTTGATATCTACATCGGGTATGTTAATGAGAATTCCGATCAAGGAATGTTAGATGAATTTTCTAAATATGCTAAAGTAGTTAATGTGGAAAAAGAAAAGAACATAGAAGTGGATTATTTCATATCATGTTCTATGAAGTTGCATTTATGTGATGCAGCAAAAAATGTTAAAAGAAAGAAGACAATTTTATGGGTACATCAAGTATTGAATTTGCCAGATAGTATTTTAAATACAAAATTTCGTAAGAACTTAGACTGTGTAATTACAGTTAGTAATACGATATGTGAGTTACTTAAAAATACTTTTAAAGATATAAAGGACAAAATAAAATATATTTATAATGTTATTGATAGTGAATCATTAATAGATAAATCAAGTGAAGAATGTGAACTAGAACTTTCTAAAGAATTAAATTTAGTTACAGTATCTAGGGTTTGTAGAGATAAAGGTTTTAATAGAATGTTAGAATTAGCTAAGTATTTAAGGGATGCTAATATAGACTTTAAATGGTTTATAGTTGGAGATAATTTTAACAAAGTTGAAGCTTTAGAAATTATGGAAAGTTTCTCTGAATTTAAGGAGAACTTTGTTTGGCTTGGTTTTTTAGATAATCCTCATAAGATTGTTAAGCAGTGTGATTATAGTGTTTTATTAAGTAGTAATGAAACATGGGGATTAGCTTTAACTGAGGCTATGTGTGTGGGAGTTCCTTGTATATCTACAGATTTTGAAGTTGTCTTTGAACAAATTCGTGATAAAGAAAATGGTATTATTTTAAGTAGAGATGATACGCTTTCTTATAAAGATCGAATTAGTGAAATAATAAATGATAAGAAGAAGTATAAAGATTCAATAATAGGTTTTAAATATGATAATGATACCATTTTAAGAAAATGGGAGGAGTTATTAGAAACTGTATTAGTATAATAGGGGATTTATTATGAATAAAAACAAAATTAGATTTTCTATAATTATTCCAAACTATAACAAAGGTCAATATATAAATGAATGTTTAAGCAGTGTATTTAATCAAAGTTATAAAAACTTAGAAGTTATTGTTATAGATGATGGTAGTACAGATAATAGTTTAGAAGAAATAAAAAAGTTTGATGTTAAGTTTTATACCACTGATAGATTACAAGCAGGTGGTGCTAGAAACTTAGGTATTAAAAAAGCAAAAGGGGAATATATTATATTCTTAGATAGTGATGATTATTTAAGTAATAGTAATATATTAGAAGAATTAAATGATTTTATAAATGATGAAGATTTAATATTTTTAAATTATACTATGAATAAAGATGGAGAAATATCTAATAAGCTAGATGTTTATGGAGATGTTTATAAAAAAATAGAGTTATCTAGTTTTTTAGGAGCACCTACAAAGTGTTATAAAAGATCTTTAATTAAAGATTTAAAATTTCCAGAGAGACAAAGATTTGAAGATATAGTATTTACTTTAGAAGCAATGTGTAAGGCAAATAGTTATAATCATTTTAATAATTCTTTCTTTATTTATCGTAAAGTTGAAGATAGTAATTATAGTGCTAAAATGAGTATTGATACTATTATTACAATACTTAATGAATTATTAAAACTATATCAATTATGTTGTAAATATCCTAAATATAAGGATTGTTTAATTACTAGATTAAAAAGAGATAAACTAGATAAGAGAATTAGTATTATGAATTATATGCTTGATAATAATATTGAGTTTTTAGAAGTAAGTGAATTTTATAAATTATTTAATGAAGAATAAAATATTAAAACAATATCATATGATATTGTTTTTTTTATATATATTTATGTTATAATTTAGGTATAAATATAGGAAGGTGGAAGTTATGGAAAAGGAAGTTAAAAATGAAGATTTAATTGTAGAAGTCGATTCTAAAAAACAATTAAAGAAAAAGTTAACTATTATTGGTATAGTTATTGGAATGATTTTAGTTATCGGTGTTTGTGGACTGTTTGGATATAAGATGTATGTTAGTAGTCCAATTAATCTTTATAGGGGAGTAGTTGATGAAGGGTACGAAACTTTAAGTGATTTTATAGAAGAAATCTATGAATCAGAAACTTTTGATTTATCAAAAGATACATTAGTAATGGATGGTAGTTTAAAATTATCTACTAATTTAGAAGAACTTAATGATTATACTAAACATAGTTATAAGTTTAATTTTGGTTTAGATGCAAAAAATAAGAAGTTAGAATTAGGCGGAGCTATTAACGAAGAAGAAAAAGAAGTTATTAGTGGAATTATGTATGTTCTTGATAAGACTATGTATATTAGTTCTAAACAAGTATATGATAAAGTTTTATATCAAGTGATGGAAGAAGATATTTTTAGTGAGTTAATGACGGAAGAAGGTATGGAATTACCTCTTACTCATGAAGAAGCTGATAGATTAGTAGAAAAAGTAGCTAAATATATTAATGATTCTTTTGATAAAAGTAAATTTAAAGAAGAAAAAGCTGTTGTTAAAATAGATGGAAAAGATGTAAAAGTAACAAAAGTTATTTATCCTATTAATAATGATACTATGTATCATATGACTAGTTCTATATTAAAGGATATGAAAAATGATAGTGAATTTATTAAATTAGTTAGTAAATTAATTGGAAGTACTACTGAAGAAGTAGAAGCTATGTTTGATGGTATGAAAGTTTCTAAAGATGATTTTGCCATTGAAGAAGAAGTAGATTTCTATTTATATACTAAAGGATTCTTTTCAGATGTAGTTGGATTTGGTTTAGAAGAAAATAATGATGTAATTTCTTATATTAAAGTTAAAGATAAGGCTGAATTAGTTTTAGAAGGAGAAGAATTTAAATTTGTTGCTAAAACTAATGGAGATAAAACAGTTGGTAGTTTAGTAGTTGATAAAGAAGAATTATTAACATTTGACTTGGTATATAAAGAAAATGATAAGAATCAAAAGATTGATTTAAATTTAAAATATCAAGAAGCAGATGAGTCATTTACAATTAAATTATCTACTGATAGTACTGAAGAAAGTGAAAAGAAAGCAAGTAGTAAAGTTAGTGTATTTGTAAGTGTTACTACTGAAGGTGAAACTGTTGAATTGGGTGCTGATGTAGAAGTTAATGTTGAAATTGGTGGTAAAGTAAATGGTATTGATACAAATGGTGCTGTTAATTATGAAGATTTAACAGAAACTGATTTCGAAGCAATGGAAAACAATTTAATTAAAGCACTTGAAGGTACAGCATTATATGATTTACTTATTGTAAGTAATGAACCTGATTATGAATACGATTATGAATATGATTATTCAGAAGATATTTAATTGATGAAAGAAGATAGATGTAAAAGTCTATCTTTTTTACTGGCGGAATAAGCCATATACTTTTTTTATGATGTTTGTTAATATGAATTTGAGGTGGATATTATGAATCAAGAGAAAATGGGATTATTTATTAGTAAACTTCGAAAAGAAAATAAAATGACGCAAAGGCAACTCGCAGATAAACTTGGAATAATGGATACTTCAGTTTCAAAATGGGAAAGAGGAGTAAATGCTCCAGATATATCTTACTTAACCGAACTTTCTAAAATATTTCATGTTACAGTTCAGGAGATTTTAAATGGAGAAAGAAAGTTTAAGAAAAAAGAGATTGATGTCAATCATCATAACAAAGTTTTAGAAGTAAATAATTTATCTAAATCTTTTGGTAAAAGAAAAGTTCTTGATAATATTAATTTTAATATTTATGAAGGAGATATTGTTGGTATTATAGGTCCTAATGGAGCAGGAAAGACTACACTTATAAAGACAATATTATCTTTGTATAAGTGTGATACTGGTAGTATTAAAATATGTGATTATGATATTAAGAAAAATTTAGAAGAAGCTTTATCTAAAACTGGTTCTATTATTGAAAATCCAGATATGTATTTAAATATTAGTGGTAGAAAGAATATAGAAGTTATTTCTTTAATTAATAATATTAAGGATAAAGATTATATTGAAGAAATAATAAAATTTGTTGGATTAGAAGATAGAATAACTGATAAAGTAAAAAAATATTCTTTAGGTATGAAACAAAGATTAGGGATAGCATGTGCTTTAATAAAAAGACCAAAACTTTTGATATTAGATGAACCAACTAATGGTTTGGATCCTAAAGGGATTAAAGAACTTCGTAAAATGTTAAAGACAATTAGTGAAAAAGAAAATATGAGTATTTTAATTAGTAGTCATATTTTATCGGAAGTAGAAAATATTTGTGATAGGGTATTGATTATTAATGAAGGCAAAATAATTAGTGATTTTGGGATTGAAGAAGTTAAATATAAAAATATTAGTTTAGAAGAAGAATATTTAAAAAAGACTGGTGGTGAAGATGTTGAAAATAATTAATTTAGTTAAAAGTGAATTTATAAAAAATTATAGTATTAAGAGATTTTTAATTATTAGTTTTATATTTTTAGTTTGTTCTCTTTTGGTGATGAAATTTATGGATGCTAATCCAACTTTTTCACCTGATTATTCTGATATTGATGAGATCATAAATGGTGTACAATTTAGTATTGAAAGTTGTAATAGTCACGATGACGAACTTTTAAAGTTGAGTTGTAAAGGTGATTCCGAAAAAGAAAATGAATATTTAAAAAAAATTAAAGAAATGGGAGTTGAATCTCGTTGGGATTGGCGAGTAGAATCAGTACGTTATGATTTGGGGTCTGTTTTTTTAGAAAATTTTTATATTGATTTTATTAAAGATAAGAACAATGAGGAGATAATAAATGAAATTCTAGATGGTAATTTAAGAAGTGATTATCACAATATTGATGATAAAATATTAGATTTACATAATAATTATACTTCGAAAGAGTTGGACGAATTATATAGTAATAATAATACGATTATAGATAAGTATATGGATTTGTATGAACAAAATAATTATTATTTATATTTAGAATATCAAGTTGAAAATAATAAAATAGAAAAAGATGAGATTATAGAGTTACTAATTGATAGAAAAGTGGATAGTAATTTTAGTTATTTTGGTCTTGGTTATATGCAGTATAGAAATCTTTGGCAGCATATAGAAGAGCCTATTGCTAGTGAAGAAGAATACAAAGAGATAGGTATCGTTGGGTATGATTCTTATGAAGATTATGTTGCGGTAGAAAAATATTTATATACAAAATCGGTTGAATTTAGAAAAATTATTTTATATAGTATTGAACATGAAATTAAACATGATATTATTTACAATTCTGAATATTTTAATGGAGCTGATCGTTATACTTATATGAGTACTAAGTTAAGTGTTAATAGAATATTTCATTTTTCTGTAATTATTACTTTAATAATTGCAATTTCTAATAGTGGAATTGTAAGTAAAGAACATTCTAACGGAACTATAAAAAACATTATTACTGCTCCTGTTAAAAGGTGGAAGATACTTTTAAGTAAATTTATATATTTGATATTAGATATGTATATATTATGGATATTAGCACTTATAATTTTAAGTATAGTTTCAGGTTTTAAATTTGGTTTTAGTGATTTGTTTACTCCTAAATTAGTATTTACTGGGGAAAAAGTAATAGAGGTTAATTATTATTTATATTTATTAAAAGATATATTTATTGCTAGTATTCCAGTTATATGTTTTTTAAGTATTTTATTATTTTTATCAACAATTAGTTTAAATACTTCATTAACTGTTGGTGTTATGAGTGGATTATCTATAGGATCGTTTTTAATTTGGTTTATTGGGTTATATGATTGGTTTAAAGAAATTATATATATGCCTTTTTGGTATTTTGATTGTGGTTTTATAATTAATAATTCTAATTTTTATAATTTATCGTTAGGTGTTGGATTATATAATATTTATACAGGAGTGTTTGTATCGTTAGTTGTCATTATTATATTATATTTAGTTAGTAATATTGTTTATGTTAAAAGGGATATTAAGACATAATAAATATCCACAGTTTTTGTGGATGTTTTTTTTATGGTATATTATATATAGAAAGAAGGATTATTATGGATAAAGATAGATATATAGAATATGTTAATAATAATTTTGATGGTAAAGCTAAGGAATTAGTTTTAAAACAAATAGAATTATTTTATAAAGATGTGGATGTTGAAAAAAATCATTATAATATTGGTGATGATGTCTTTTTGAAGAAGGGTACTTTTCTACATGGATTAGGAGGAAATCCTGATGCTTTTGATTGGATAGTTGATAATGGATTTATTGCGAATGATTTTAATGGTAGAAGTAAGAATAAAATCTTTAATAGTATTGGTATGTGGAATATTAAAGAAGATTGTTATTTAAGAGATTATATTAAGTTTTATAGTGGTGCGGTTATAAAGTATGAAAAAGGAAGAGGACCAGGTGCTGTTAGATATTATGATGTAGTTCCTTTTGGTGAAGTAGAAGAAAATTTAATTAAATATAATAATATGGAAGATGTATGGACTTGGTATGCTGATCAAACTAAAGAAATTAGATTTATGCCTAGTTTAGCATCTAATAAGATACAAATAGGATTTATTTTAAATATGGAAAGTGATTATGCTAAAGAGATGGCTTATTATGATGTTTTTAATAAAGACTTTGATGAATCTGTTTTAAAATATTTCTGTATGCCAGGATTTTTAAATGAATTGTTTAATGAACCAATTACTCCTGTAACGACTGATAGAGAAAGTGCAATCTTTTTTGGACTTCCTAAAAGCTTAATTGAAGGAGTAATAGTTGGAAGAATTTATGAAGAAGATTTAGAAAAATTAGATTATATTAAATCGAAGTTACCAGATGCTTATATATGTAATGTGGATGGTAAAGTAATTAAATAAATTTAGGAGATTATTATGAAACTACAAAGAGGTAATTTTACTATTAATAATATATCTGAATTAGATAAATTAGATACTAATAAAGATGGTATAAGAAGAGTAATTGATTTAAGTTATATGGGTCAATTTGAATATGAAGGAAATACAGTTGTAGTATCTAGAATGTATATAGAAATGAATAAATCAGATTATGTATTTTATCCTGTTAATCAATATGATAGTTTAGGTAGAAGAATGTTTTATTATTTTAATTCTAAATTACTTATTGATAAAGATAGTGCTTATTTAGAAAAAATGGCTAAAAGTGATATAGATAGAAATTATTCATTATGGGAATATATGAAATATTCTGATAAAGAAGGAATGACTAATTTTTGGTGGGATTTAAATTGTGATTATTTTATTTTCTTTGGTGAAGAAAAGAAAGATATTATTACTTATTTTATAGATAAATGTTACGAAAGAGATGGAAAAGTAGAAGGTATACAAAAAAGTTTACATAAAGCAGGATATAAAGTTTAATATATTCTTCTTTTTATGTTATAATTTATATAGAATAGTGGTGATACAATATGAGTATAGAAGAAAAAGAAATGTTAGATAATGCTGGGGCGATAATTCTTAAATATAAGAATGTTCCTGGTGGTATGGAAATTATTAAAGAAACTATGAATAATCTTTATAAGTACTTTAAAGGAGTTATTCCAGAAGCAACTTTTTCTGATAAGAGATTACTAGAAATATTTAAGTTAGAAAGATTGTTAGAAGATAAGTTCTTACCATTAGATTCAGAACCTATTTTTGATCAAAGTAATCCAGTAGTATTTCCGGATGTGATAGAAACAGAAGAAGATTGTGAAATGGCAGTTTCTTATATTGTTTATAAAACAAGAGAACAATTAAATGATAAAAATAATATTAAAAGTGCTACTTTAGATAAAATGTGTGTAACTAGTTCTATAATGGTTTCTGAAGTTTGTGATAGTTTAGGTGTTAAACATACGGACTTTTCTTGTGATAATGATTTAAGTAGAGGTTTATTTCATTGTTTTAATGTAGTTAGTTTTGATTTACCAAGTGGGGAAGTTAAGATGTATTTGGTAGATTGTACTTATAGACAATTCTTTACTTATGATGAATGTTTTACTGAAAGAATAGGGATACCTTTAAATGAGGGTGCTAATATTGGTTCTTTTATGATGATGGATGAAGCAAGAAAAAGAACAGCAGAAGGATTACTTACTAAAGGTTATATGGAATTTAATCCTCAAAATATAAAAGATTATTTTGATGGTTTTGTATATTCTGGAAGAAATGGTCTTTTCTATGAAGAATTAGATAAACCTACTATAGGTAAGAGTGATTATGAACCTAGTTATACTTATATGGATTATTTAGATGCTTTAAAAAGTGGTGGATTAAAACATGAACCATTTATTGGAAGACAATTTAGTGTATTAAAACATCCAGTTACTTTTGGAAGTGCGATAGATGATGTTAAATCAAATAAAAATGTTTATTAATTTAAAGGTGTTTTTACACCTTTTTTATTTTTCACAAAATTATATCTAATTCATATTATATTTCAGGAGGAATTTTTATGGATTATAGAATAGTTGTAGATGCGGGACATGGTGGTAGTGATCCGGGTGCTGTTAGTGGTAATTTAAGAGAATCTGATTTTAATTTAAAAGCGGCTTTATATATGTATAATAGGTTTAAAGAGTTGGGAGTACCTGTTACTATTACTCGTGATACTGATAGAACTTTAACTAGAAGTGAGAGACTTAATACGATGCGAAATAGTTTTGGGACTGATCCTAATGTTATTATTTTATCTAATCATATAAATGCAGGTGGAGGAGAAGGTGCTGAAATAGTTTATCCATTACGTAGTAGTGAAGTACTTCCTAAAGCAATATTAGAAGCGATTGGTGAAGAAGGACAAATAATGCGTAAGGTATATCAAAGAGTACTTCCTGAAGATACTTCTAAGGATTATTACTATATTATGAGAGAAACACCTAATACAACATCTTTATTAATAGAGTATGGTTTTATTGATAATCCGAATGATGTAGTTAAATTACAAAATAATTTAGAGGATTATGCTGAAGCTGTAGTTAGGGCAGTAGCTAATTATATTGGTGTTCAGTATGTTGCTCCTAATGGTGAAGTAATTGATGAAAATACTTATATTGTAAAAAGAGGAGATACATTATATAGTATTGCAAGGCTATTTAATGTTAGTGTCGATGAACTACGTCGTTTAAATAATATTGTTGGTAATAATCTTTCTATTGGACAAGTACTATTAATTCCAAATATAGATGTTGATAATGATAATTCTAATTCAAATAATGATACTGATTCTAATAATTCTTATGTAGTTGTATCTGGAGATAATTTATATAATATAGCTTTAAAATATGGAGTTAGTGTTGTTGATCTTATTAATTTGAATAATTTATCTAGTACAGTTGTTATCCCAGGTCAAGTTCTTTTAATACCTAATAAAGAGTCTACTACATATACTGTAAAAAGAGGAGATACACTATATGGTATAGCATCTAGTTATGGAGTTAGTATTGATGAAATTAAATCTTTAAATAATCTTACTAGTAATACTTTATCTATTGGACAAGAGTTATTAATACCTACTTCTAATACAATTACTGAAACTAATTATGAAGTATATACTGTAGTTAGTGGAGATACATTATATGGTATTGCAAATAAATATGGAGTTAGTGTTGATGATATAAAAACTTTAAATAATCTTACTAGCAATACTTTATCTATTGGACAAAGACTTCAAATACCATTAAAAGAAGTAACTTCATCTAATTTTGTTTATACAGTTAAAAGAGGAGATACTTTATATGGTATAGCATCTAGTTTTGGTCTTAATGTAATCGATCTTATTAATTTAAATAATTTAGGAAGTACTAATCTATTTATAGGACAAGAATTATTAATACCACAAAAATAACAACTTTTAGTTGTTTTTTTGTTATACTAAATATGAGGTGATAGTATGAATATTAAAGATTTAGTTGTTGTTAGTGATAATATCAATATTGATGAGTATATTTCTTTTAGAGAAAGTGTTAAAGCAAATATGGAACATCCTGAGTGGTTAGGAGATTTTTCTAAAGAAGATTTATCTTTTATGTTAAATAATGGTTCTAAGATATGGATATATTATTTAAATAATGAGTGTGTTTGTTCAATGATGATGATTCCATCAGATGAAGCAAGTATAAATAAATTTGAACTTTCTTTAGATTATAGAGATGTTGTTGATTATGGTCCAATGATGGTAAATCCTAAATTTGTTGGAAATAAGTTACAATATCAAATGTTAAAAGAATTAGATTCTTATTGTATTAATTTAGGATATAAATATGCAGCTGGAACAATTCATCCTGATAATATTTATTCTATTAATAATTTAATTAAAGATGATTTTAAATTAATTAATCAAAAGGAATTTAAAAGGGGAATTAGAAATATATATTTAAAAGAATATAAGTAGGTGATAATATGACAATTGATAATATTAAGACTCCAGAAGATATATTAGAGTTTATGAAATCTAATATTAAGTATGGATGGTTAGATAATGAAGATAAAGAACATATAAATACGATGAAAGAATTTAGAAGGGTATATCGTACCTCTTCACTTGAAGAGACTTTGTCTCATGGTTTAGGTACTTGTATAGAACAAGTATATTTAATGCATGTATTGTTAGATAAACTTAATATTCCTAATAAGATGTTTTGTACTCGTATATATGAAGGAAAAGATTTTGATGATTTAGATAGTGATGAACATATGCATTGTTTTGTTTTATATGAAAAAGATGGTAAGACTTATCAGATTGAACATCCTAATTGGGAAAGAGTAGGTATTTATAATTATAAAGATGAAGAAGATGCGATTAATTCGATTAATAAGTATTATATAGAGATGGCTGGTGGAGTAGCTAGACCTGTTACTGAGTTTTTTGAAGTTACTCCTGGTCTTAGTTTTAAAGAGTTTAATTTATATATAAATAGTTTAGATAATAAAAAAGTTAAATAGTTAAAATTATATTGATTTATATGTTATAATCATATAGAGGTAGAAAGATATGAAGAAATTATATTTTTATTTAATTATTTTAGTATTAATATTTGTACCTAATATGATTGTTGATGCAGCTTCTCCTGTTTTAATATATGAGTTTTATGGAAATGGATGTCCACATTGTACTAATTCTTTTGTATGGTTTGACTATATAGAAGAAGAGTATGGTAACTATTTTGATTTAGTAAAATTAGAAGTATGGTATAACCAAGATAATTCTAAATTAATGATGGAAGTTGGTAAAGCATTAGGGGATAATGTTTCAGGTGTGCCATATATTGTAGTTGGTGATAAATCTTTTATTGGATTTGGAGAGACTAGTAAAAAAGAGATTTTAGATCAAATATTACTAGAATATGAAAATATAAATAGAGGTACTAAAGCTAGTAAGACAATATATGATTATAAAATAAAAAATGGTTTTAATATAAATAGTAAGTTTATTACTAATATATCTAATTCTATTTATATAGTATTTGATAATGTTATGGATAATGTAATAAATAAAGCAAGATAGGGTATATTGCTTTATTTATTTTTTTTGTGTTATGATATTAGTTGTATGGAGGTAGAAGATGAAGAAGTTTTTAAGTAGTTTATTTATATTATTATTTATTATAACTATAGTTCCTAGTTTTGTATTTGCTGAAGAAAAAGAAAATGAAAAAGAAGAAGTAAAGAAAGAACCTATTAAAATTTATGAATTTTATGGAGATGGTTGTGGATATTGTGCAGCTTCATTTCAATATTTTGAATCTTTAGAAGAAGAATATGGGGATTATTTTGATTTAGTTAAATTTGAAGTATGGAAGAGTGAAGAAAATACTGCTTTAATGGAAGCTGTTGCGAAAGCTTATAATGAAACTACTAGTGGTGTTCCTTATATTATTATTGGGGACTATACTTTAAATGGTTATTCTGAAGGAGATAATGATGACATTTTAAATAGTATAATAAAAGAATATGAAAAAGATGAAGATAGTAGGGTTACTACTGCAAGAGATGTAATTGCTAATTTTAAGTTTGAAAATAATGAACCAAATGGTGTAGTTGTTGCAATTATTGCAGGTGTTATTTTAGTTATTGGTATAGTAATAGTAGTAAAAGCAAGACAAGAATAAATATAAAGGCAATAAAAAATATCTAGTTTAACTAGATATTTTTTTATTTTATTTTATTTAAATTAAATCTAAATCTTCAACACTATTATTTGATGAAAGTGTTTGAGGTTTAGTTTCTGTAGTTGTTTCAACTTCATCTTTTTTAGAGGCATGTATTGTTCTATCTTTAGCCCAAGATCTAATATCTTCAATTTTTTCTTTATTAGTTTGGTACATAGATACACTATCTTTAAATGCAGCGTATACTGTTTCTTCTGATAATTCAACAACACCTGCAATAGTTCTATAAGCTAAATCTCTTAGAATAGATTCAATATCAGAACCACTATAGTTTTCAGTTAACTTAACTAGTTTTTGTACAAATTCATCTGTTGCTTCAACACCTAAATATCTTTCGATATATAGAGTAATAATTTCTTTTCTTTCACCTTGGTTTGGTAAATCAACGAAGAACATTTCATCAAATCTACCTTTACGTAATAATTCTGCAGGTAATTCTTTAACGTTATTAGCTGTTGCGATTATAAATACATCTTTTTGACATTCTTGTAACCAGAATAGGAATTGTCCGATAAGACGAGTTGTAACACCACTAGAATCACCACTACCACCAGATAATCCTTTTTCAATTTCATCTATCCATAATATACAAGGAGATACATGTTCTGCTGTTTCAAAAGCTTCTTTTAATTGTTGTTCACTTTGTCCAACATAACGACCTTGAATTGTAGCAAAGTCTAATCTATATAATGGTCTTTTCCAACGAGCAGCTATAGCTTTTGCTGATAAACTTTTTCCACATCCAGGAACTCCCATTAAAAGAATTCCTCTTGGAGGTCTAATACCTCTTTTTTTCATTTCTTCTCTTTTTTCTGGAGTAAGAAGTTTTTCTTTTTCATCAAGCCATTTCTTTAATCCTTCTAGTCCACCATAAGCTATATCTTCATCTACTGATATTTTTTCTAATCCATTTATATTAGAGAATAGACTATCTTTAGCAAATTTTAAATCAACTAAGTCTTCTTTAGTTAAACTTCCTTTAGCAATAAGTGATGCAATTACGTTTTTAACTTCTATTTTACTAATTCCAAGTAATATATTAGCTGCTTCTTTAACGTCATTTATATCCCATCCAATTTGAATTTGATTTTGATATGGTCTTATATTTTCAACAATAATATTAAATAGTTCTTCTTCATTAGGAAGTTCTAGATCTATAGACATTCCTTGACGTTGTAATTGTACCCAAATAGGGGCAGCAGTAATTACTATTACACTTGATGATTTTTGTTCAGCTAGGTTAGTTATATCTACTAAATATCTAGCTGTGAATGTTTCTGTATCAAGTTCTGATACATCACTTAATATATATATTTGATTTTCACTTGTTTTTAATTCTTCTACGATAAAATCAAGTGCGCCCATCATTAATTTTTCATTACTATATACTTCTCCAGTAGTTAGATTAGTAAATCCTTTGGACATTGAATGAACTTTCATATTCATATTAGTTTCTTTAGATATTTCACTTAATAATTCTAGTGCTCTTCCTTTTTCAATGGTATTAATTCCAATAAAAGGAATTCTTGCTAGTAAATATTGAGTTAATAATTGTTTTGTTTCATTATAATTCATATTTTCCTCCTAAGCATTTAAGTCAATATTATTTATTAACATAACTATTTCATTATTATTACAATTTGCATATCTTGCTTTGATAGAATTATTCATTTCTTCTCCAAAACCATCTATACTTTTTAATAATTGTTTTGTTACATCTTCATCAAAATGTTTTGTAGAAGCTAGTTGTCTTGCAAATATTATTTCTTTTTTTAAATCATTAATTTCAATACTTAATACATTTTTATCTTGAATTAATGTTTTTGTTTTTAACAAGAAATTATCTAAAGCATTATTTAATCTTATATTAATTAATTTAACTATTTGATTTAGAAATCTAACTTTAATATTTCCTTTATAATCTATAGTACTATTATTAATCTTATTGATTGCATCTTCTGTAATAGGTGCTTTTTGTAAAGAGTAGAAATAATCAATCCATTCATAATATGTCATTGTCTATTCACTCTCCTTACTTTTTCATATAGGGGAGGTAGATCCCAATCTGGTAGGCTTTTAATAAATTCATCATTTGTTGTATTTGGATTTTCTATTTTTTCTTTTTCTTTCATTTCTTGATCAATTTGTTTAAATAGTTCTTGGTTGTTATTTTGATTTAAGAAATTCAAATCTTGATTATTATCCATTGTTACCTCCTACTTCTATATTTCTTTTTTGATCTTGCCCTTTAATATAATTACGATAGTCTAAAGAATTTAAGAATGTATTAATTTGATTATGTGTTTCTTCATTATCTTTACAGATAAAGTTAAAGTCTACTATTTCAGCAATTGTATTTAATAATATATATTTAGCATTTTCTTTTTTTCTTTCTCTTTTTTTAATTTTATCTTGTCTTTCACTATAATTTATATAAAAAACATAAGCATCTAATATAAGAATACCAATAAATACTACTAGTGCGAGTAATGGTTGTTTTACAGTAACCATAAGAATTGCCATTATGATTACTCCTAGGATTGTTGCACCAATAATTTTAATATCTACTAATGGTTTTCCATATATGTCATTATGAGTTTCTTTATCAATATGATTATTTAAATCTTCTAATAATTCTTTTTCGTTTTGACCATTATTAGTAGTACCATTCCATGTATCTATTTTTATATCAATATTAAGATCATTGTTTGCGAAATTTTTACTAATATTATTATATGATTCACTTATCCAATCTTTAGATAATGCTAGAGCCATTTTTCTAGTATTAATAGTAGGTTTAGTACTTTTATATTCTAAAGTTATATTAGTTAGTTGTGAATAGAAATCAATTGATTTTTGGAAAGCTAGTTCAGTTTCTTTAAATCTTTCTGTAGCTTTAGTAACATTACCATTTTCTTCAATAATAAGTTTATTTTTAGCTATATCTTTTTTTAGTTCTAATTCATCATTTTCATAATTAAATACTAACATATTAATTAATTTATCTATTTGATTGGTAGTAGATACATTTAAGTTTTGTTCTTCTTTAATAATATTTTTTAGTTCAATAAGTATATTTCTTCTAGAATTAGATACAGCAAGTATTTTATTTACACGATCTAGTTCTGATGTGTATTTAGCAATAAAGTCAAATTCATCATTTGTTTTTGGATTAATAAGACTATTTATATAAGTAGTCCATCTATCTATTTGGATTTCTTTATATCCTGGTTGAGAAGATAATTCTTTAATCCATGATTCTATTTTTTGAAGACATATTTCTTTGGCGTCTACTCCAAAACTTCCGTTTGTGATGGCATCTAAAACAGTTATTATTTTACTTTCCATTTTAGCTGGATCTTGCATTTCTAAATATCTTGTTAACCATTTTAATGCTGTATCATAACGATTAGCACGTAAATGTATTAAACAGAATAATAAACTTGTTTTTTCATCATCTCTATTCATGGCTTCTTTTAACGCTCTAGTTGCAAGATCTTGATTATCAGTTAACCAAGCACATAAACTTACTAGGGCAGGAGCAAGCCAATAATTTGGAGTATCAATTATTACTTGTTCACTTATGTTTTCGATAGTTGATTTTCTAACAGCATTAATATCTGTTGCTTGGAAGATACCATTTATTTTTCTTCTAACATTATCATAGTGTCCATATTGTTTATTAAGTTCTTCTTGAGACATCATGATAGATTGTTTAGCATTTGAAACAATAGTAGTTCCGCGAATTTCAACCATGAAGTTTTTTATTTCATCTTCAATTGTTTTTACACTATCAGTAACTTTATTAACTTTTGTATCTACTTGGTCTACATTTATAGATACGTTACCAATGTTTTTTGCTAACTGTCCAAGGTTGTCTTCAATACCATATAAGTTAGCGGCACTCATATATACTGTACTATCAGCCATAACAACACCTCATCTATTATTTATATTATATCATTATATGTAAATTTATTGTTAATTTTATTATTGTTTTTGCGTAAAGTTATGTTTATTGTGTAAAATATGGACTTGTTTTTGATATAATTAATTTGGTGATAATATGAGTGATATAGAAATAGCTAGAAGTTGTGTAAAAAAGAATATAAAAGATATATGTCATGGTGTTGGGCTTAGTGATGATTTATTTGAAGTTTATGGGGATTATAAAGCTAAGGTTAAATATAATGAAATTTTAAATAGTAAGAATGGTAAATTAATATTAGTAACAGCAATTAATCCAACTCCTTATGGGGAAGGGAAAACTACTGTTAGTATTGGTCTTTTAGATGGACTTTGTTCATTAAAGAAAGATGCGATTGGAGTTTTACGTGAACCTTCTTTAGGACCTGTATTTGGAATGAAAGGTGGAGCTTGTGGTGGTGGATATTCACAAATAGTTCCAATGGATGAGATTAATTTACATTTTACAGGGGATTTACATGCGATAACTAGTGCGAATAATTTAATAGCAGCAGCTATTGATAATCATATTTATCAAGGTAATAGTCTAGGTATTAATGAAAAGATGATTTTATTTAAAAGATGTCTTGATGTAAATGATAGAGCACTTCGTGATAAGTTTAATATTACAGCTGCAAGTGAAGTTATGAGTGTATTTTGTTTATCAAAAGATTTAATGGATTTAAAAGATAAATTAGCAAATATAATGGTTGCTTATAATATGAATAATGAACCTGTTTATGTAAGAGATTTAAAATTAGAAGGAAGTTTGACAGTTTTACTTAAAGATAGTTTAAATCCTAATATAGTACAAACTTTAGAAAACAATCCAGTGCTAGTTCATGGTGGACCTTTTGCTAATATTGCGCATGGATGTAATAGTGTTATTGCAACAAAATTAGGGATAAAACTTGCTGATTATGTAGTTACAGAAGCTGGATTTGGATCTGACTTGGGTGCTGAAAAGTTTTTTGATATAAAGTGTCGTCAAGCTAAATTAAAACCTGATTGTGTTGTGCTTGTTGCGACAATTAAAGCTTTAAAATACAATGGTGGAGTATCTAAAGAAGAAATAATGGAAGAATCTGTTGATGCAGTAAGACGTGGTCTACCTAATTTAAATGTTCATATTGAAAATATGCTTAAGTTTAATTCTAATTTAATAGTATGTTTAAATAAGTATGATACTGATAGTTTAGAAGAGATTGATATAGTAAGACAAAGTTGTAATTGTTATAATGTTCCATTTGTTATATGTGATAGTTATAGTAAAGGTGGAATAGGTGCTGTTGTTCTTGCTAAAGAAGTATGTGATATGTGTGAAAAAGAAAATGAGTTTAAACTTTTATATGATGATTTTATAAGTGTAGAAGAAAAGATTGAAACAATATGTAAAGAGATATATCATGCGGGTAATGTTGTTTATAGTGATTTAGCAAAATTACGTTTAAATGAGATAAAGAGATTAGAATTATCTTATTTACCAGTATGTATTTCTAAAACGCAATATTCAATTAGTGATGATCCTAAAAAGTTAGGATATCCTAGTGGACATGAAATGTTTGTTAGAGATATAGAACTTTATAATGGAGCTGGATTTATTACTGTTTTAATGGGTACAACTATAAAGATGCCAGGACTTCCTAAAGTTCCTAATTATGAAAAGATATATTTAGATGAAGAAAATGAAATAGTAGGTTTAAGTTAATAATAAGAGTTCATAATATTAATGGTGATATTATGAACTTTTTTGATGTTGTTTGGAGATCTCTTTTGTCAATTGTTGCTTTGTTTTTTTTTACTAAGATGATGGGGAGAAAACAAATAAGTCAACTTAATTTATATGATTATGTAGTAGGGATTACAATAGGTAGTGTAGCAGCAGAGATATCTACTAATTTAGATACGGATTTTTTAGGAGGAATTGTTGTTATGACAGTTTATTCTTTAGTATCAGTATTTTTATCACTTATTACTATGAAAAGTATTATTTTACGTAGATTTATTATAGGTGTTCCTATTGTAATTATTGAAAATGGTAAAATATTAGAGGCTTCTTTAAAGAAAGCAAAGTTTGATATAAATGAATTATTACAAGAAGCTAGAATTAGTGGATATTATGATATTAGTAAAATAGAATATGCAATAATGGAAGCTAATGGAAAGGTTAGTTTTTTATCTAAAAGTAAGTATGATATTTTATCACCTAATGATATGAAGATAAAAGTTGATAAAAGTTCTTTGGTAACTAATTTAGTTATTGATAGTAAGATTATGAAAAAACATTTAAAAATGATTAACAAAGATGAAAAATGGTTAATAACTAGACTTAATAGTTTAGGATATAAATCTTTAGAGAATATTCTTTTAGTTACTTGTGATAATAAAGAAAAAATAACTGTATTTGAAAAAAATTATAATATAGAGGAGATTAAGTTTTTAGAATAGTTTTATATCTTCGAAAAAGAGTCTTAATAGGACTTTTTTTCTTCGTTATTTAGTGATAAATTGCTTTTTTTAGTCTTTTGTTGTATAGTTATTTCGTCCTTTGGAAGGAGAGTCGAAATGGACACGGAAAAAGCTAGAAGCTATTTAAAAACATTTTTAGAAGTAAGTGAAATACAAATTAGTATTAAAGAGAGTGCTATTAAGCGAAGAAATTCTTGGAAGAGAATATTAGACAGATCTAAAGTAAGTGCTGTTAATGCTAAGATTATGGAACTAATAGAGGAAAAACATAAAATCCAAGGTCAATTAGATTGTGTAAGATTAGAGATGTTGGATATGATATTAGATGAACCATCCTTGGTTAGTGATAAGTTATTAGCTAAAAAAGGATATAGTTCGGTTACTGAATTTGTAAGACATGAAAAAGAAAATATTGAACTAAGAGGATTATATAAAAAATATCCTTGTAGTATTGAAACGATTTTAGGTATTGCTGTTGATGTTGGTAGTTGTGAAAAAGTTACAAAAAACGATGTTAAAGCAGCAGTAGATGCTAAAAATGTAAAACTTATGACTAAATCTTTAAATTTTAGTCTATAATATTAATATCAGACTGGATGTTTGATTAAGTAAAGGAGAGATTTTTATCTCTCTTTTTTGTTGTTAAAAGTAAATATGTGTTTTATAATTATTTATAGTAGGAAGGTGCTTTTATGAAAAAAGTTGAAAAAGAAAAGAAAAAGGTATCTAAAAAAGAAGATGTTGTTGAAGTTTCTGAAGCTGATGAAACAATTGAAAACAAAGTTGATGAAATTGTAGAAGAACTTGTTGTTAGTAATGAAAATGTTGAAAAAGGGTTAGAAATAATTGATAAACAAGTAGAAGAAATTGGAGATTTACAAGAAGAATTAGTAAAAGAAAAATGTGAAAATATAGAGTTACAAGCAGAAATAGAAAGAGAAAAGGAAGAAAATGAAGTACTTGTTAAGGAAAATAAAAAATTAAGAATGTCTATTTCGTTATTAAGACTTGTATTTTTCTTTGTATTTACGGTTATTGTTTTTGTAGGTGGATGGTATATAGGTACTAAGTTAGTTGATTTAGATAAGTTTCTTTATGGGGATGAAGAAGAAATAAATCCTGAAGAAGATAAAACTATTAGTTTTTCTGAAGAAAAAGCTAATGTTGAATTAGATAAATTTTATGGAAAGATAATGTCTAAAAAGGGATTTATTGCGAAAGTATTAAATAATGAAACTGTACCTGATAGTTTTGATTTATATAATGTATATGAATATAGATTATCTGTAGTTCCTAGATTTGATGAAAGATTATATGAGGATTCTATGCATCCATATGTTACATATGATAGTTTTAAGAAAGCATATAAACAAATTTATGGATTAGAAGATTTAGAGAGTGTATTTAATAATATGGTATCTTATCCTAAATTAGTAGATGGAAATAAAGTATTGTTTGATGATTATTTAGATACTGGTGTAGTTGTTTCTTTTAAATCTTCGGAGATTAAATATACTTCAAAGGATCAAATTTATACTATGACTGGTACTTATGAAGAAGTTGCAGGTACTTATTCTGTATTATATGGTACTGTTGTTAGTGGTAGTTTTGAACTTAAATATAAGATGGATGAAGTAGGTAATAAACATATTGTTGGTATGATGATATATAAAGAAGATATGAATTTAAGTAGAAATGGTCTTTAAAAGTGGAAGTTTTCCACTTTTTTTGTGGATAAAAGATATAGAAATATCTATGAAAAGTATATAAAATTTGTTATAATTAGTAGGAATTAATTTGTTTACAGGAGGAGTTTTATGAGTGATAAATTAACTAGAGAAGAAGTTTTACACGTAGCAAGACTTGCTAGAATTGAACTTAATGAAGAAGAAATAGAGAAATATCAAGTGCAGTTAAAGACTTTATTTAATGAAGTAGATAAAATTAAAAATGTTGAATTAAAAAGTGATAATAAATTAATAGCTCCGGTTATGCATACTACAAAGTTAAGAGAAGATGTTGCTGGAGAGATGTTAGAACCTGAAGAAATAATGAAAAATGTACCTGTAAGTAATGGTAATTTTGTGGAAGTTCCGGTGATGATTAATGAGTAAATATTTAGATTTAAGTATTAAAGAAATAAATGAATTATTAAAGAAAAAAGAGATTAAACCGATTGATTTAGTTAATGAGGCTTTTGAAAGAATAGAAGCAAATAGTAATTTAAATGCTTTTATTACTTTAGATAAAGAAAGGGCAATAGAAAAAGCTAAAAGTTTAGAAGAAAAGTGCGTAGATAATATTCTTTTTGGTATTCCAATAGCTGTTAAAGATAATATTGTTACTAAAGATTTAAGAACTACTTGTGCTTCTCATATTTTAGATAATTTTATTCCTATATATGATGCAACTGTTGTTGAAATGATAAATGATAAGAATATGATTATTATTGGTAAGACTAATATGGATGAATTTGCGATGGGTTCTACTAGTCAAACTAGTTATTTTGGAGCGCCTAAGAATCCTTGGGATACAACTAAAATTAGTGGTGGATCAAGTGGAGGAAGTGCAGTTGCTGTAAGTAGTAGAATGGTTCCTTTAGCACTTGGTAGTGATACTGGTGGAAGTATTAGACAACCATCTAGTTACTGTGGAATTGTTGGAATGAAACCAACTTATGGTAGAGTAAGTCGTTATGGTCTTGTTGCTTTTGGTTCAAGTTTAGATCAAATTGGGCCAATGACTAGAAATGTTTATGAAAATGCACTTCTTTTAAATGCTATTTGTGGAAGAGATGATAAAGATTTAACTAGTAGTTATGAAGAAGTAGTAGATTTTACTAGTAAGATTGGTGAAAGTATTTCAGGAATGAAGATAGCTATTCCTAATTATTTTGTTAGTGATATAGTTTCATCTGAAGTAAAAGAAAAGTTAGATAATGTAGTTTCTTTATTAAAAGAAAATGGTGCTTTAGTTGATTATATCGATATTGATTATATTGAAAATGCTGTTACTTTATATCAAATTATTGGTATGGGGGAAGCAAGTAGTAATTTAGCTAGATTTGATGGTGTTAGATATGGTTATTCAGTAAATGATCCATCTAGTATTGATGAGTTATATTGTAAAACTCGTGGAGAAGGTTTTGGTGAAGAAGTTAAACGTCGTATAATGGTAGGGTCTTACTTACTTAGTGGATCTAACGCTGATGTTTATTATACTAAAGCTTTACAAATTAGAAATGGTATTAGAGAAAGTTTTAAAGAAGCTTTTGAAAAATATGATTTAATTATAGGACCTAATGCTACAACTACAGCATATAACTTAGGAGAAGGATTAGATGATCCGTTAAAAACATTCTTAGATGATGTTTTAGTATTCCCAGCTAATATGGCAGGTCTTCCTGGAATGAATGTTCCAATGGGATTTGGTGAAGGACATTTACCAATAGGTTTACAAATTATAGGTAATAGTTTTGATGAAGTTACAATGTATAAACTTGCTAGTTTTATAGAAGAAAAATTAGGATTAGAACTTGATCCGAGAGAGGTGAAGTAATGAGCGATTATAAAAAGACAATTGGTATTGAAATTCACTGTGAATTAAATTCTAATACTAAGATATTTTCTAATAGTATAAATGGTTATGGTAAAACAGCTAATAGTAATGTTAATGTAGTTGATTTAGGATATCCTGGTGTTCTTCCAACTTTAAATATGGAAGTTATTCGTTTAGCATTAAAAGCAGCGTTAATTTTAAATTGTGAAATTAATAAAGAGATGCATTTTGATCGTAAGAATTATTTTTATCCAGATAATCCAAAAAATTATCAAATTACTCAACTTGAAACTCCTATTGGGGTAAATGGATGGGTTGAAATTGAAGTGAATGGACAAAAGAAAAAGATTCGTATTCATGATATTCATATTGAAGAAGATACTTGTAAGAGTATTCACTATAAACATCATTCATTCTTAGACTTTAATAGAGCTGGTGTTCCTTTAGTTGAAATTGTTACAGAAGCTGATATTACTTCTTCTGAAGAAGCAATGGCTTATGTTGAAAAATTACGTGAGTTATTCTTATATGCTGATGTTTCTGATTGTAAAATTGAAGAAGGTAGTATGAGATGTGATGTAAATATATCAATAAGTAAAACTGATGAATGGGGAACTCGTGCTGAAATTAAGAATATTGGTTCTATTAGTAATGTAGGTCGTGCAATTGAAAGAGAAGCTATTCGTCAAGAAGAATTAATTGAAAATGGTGGAAGTGTTGTGTTTGCGACTTATCGTTATGATGAAAAAGAAGATAAGACAATTATGATGCGTGTTAAAGAAGCAGGAAATGACTATCGTTATTTCCCAGAACCAGATATTCCATTTGTAGTTATTGATGATAATTTTATAGAAGATGTTAGAAAAAGTATTCCAATGCTTGCATCAGAACGTCGTGAAAAGTATGTTTTAGCTGGTATTAGTGAATTAAATGCTAATAAGATTATTCAAAATAGAAGTTTATCTAATTATTTAAATAGATTCTTAGATAAAGATATTGACTTAGTTGTCGCAAGTAATTTGCTTCTTGGAGATATAGCTGGATACTTAAATAAGACTGGTGCTTTAATAGATAATACTAAGTTAAATGATGAAAAATTTATTACAGTTGTTACTAAATTATCTAAAGGGGATATTAATAGTAAAGTATTTAAAGATATATTAGATGATTTAATGGAAAGTGATTCTTCAGTTGATGAGATTATCTCAAGTAAAGGAATTAAAATAATTAGTGATCCTAATGAACTTAAGAATATTATTAGTACTATTCTTTCTAATAATGAAAATAGTGTTAATGATTATAAATCAGGGAATGAACGAGCTATTAAGTTCTTAATGGGACAAATTATGAAAGAAACTAAAGGTTCTGCAAATCCAGAACTTGTTAATAAATTATTATTAGAAGAATTAAATAAGTAATTTATAAATTATAAATACTGGTGTATAATTAATTATACTAAGGAGTGATTAAATGAAATCAACTTTAAAGATTTTAAAAGATAATGTATTTACTATCTTTATTATTATAGTTTTTATTGGATGTATGTTTGTTTTATCTTATATGAAGAAAGTTTATTGGGATAATAATAATGAAGCTATTTATGGGGATAGGGTTGAAGATGTTAAGAATCATGTTATTGATGATAAGATGATTAATAATATTGAAACTTCTATAGAAGCATTGGAAGAAGTTTCTTCTTGTACTTATGATTTGGAAGGAAGAATTATTAATTTAACTATTGTTGTTAAAGATGATGTTACTGTTAAAAAGGCAAAATCATTAGATAGTAGTATTTTAAAGAATTTTGATAATGATCAATTATCTTATTATTCTATTCAAGTATACTTTAAGAAAAATGATTCTAGTTTAGATGATTTTCCAATAATGGGATATAAACATTATAATGATAATGATATTTCTTGGACAAAGGATAGGGAGGCAACTTTAAATGAAGATAAATAAGAAGTTAATTATATTTATACCTATATTTGTAGCTATTGCAGTTTTTATTGGTGTTTACTTATATTATTATAGTGAAGATATAAATTCTTTAACTGTAACTGATAAAAACTGGATAGAAGAAAATGTTACTTCTCTTGTAGATATTGAAGTTATTAGTGATTATCCTATATATGGAGAAGGTGAAGGGGTATTTGATAGTTTTATTTCGGGTTTTGAAAATGCAACTGGGGTAGAATTTAATAAAGTAACTTATGTTAAAGAGGGTACTCCTAATACTAAGAGTTATCGTTTTAGAGTATTATCTAGTAATGAAAAATTAACTGAGAAAGATTTACTTATTAATGAAGATGTATATATTTTAGTTAGTTTAGAAAGTAGAAATTATGATCATATTTCTGATTTGAATAAATTAGTTGTTGGAGTTTTAGCGGCTGATTTAGAAGATGTTAGTTATTATATGAGTAGTGGTACTAATTTAACTTATAAGAGTTATGCTAGTTCAGAAGATTTATTTAATGCTTTAAATAATGGTTCTGTAAATACTATTGTTGTTCCTCATATTATGTACTTAAATAAGATTTTAAGTTCTGATACTAATTATTATATTAATTACACTTTATCAGAAATGAGTAAAAGTGTTGTATTTACTTTAAGTGATACTAATTCTAAGTTAAATGATATTTTTGTTAAATATTTTAATTCATGGAAAAATAATAGTTTTGTATCTGTATATAATTCAGAATTATTTGATTTTTATGTTAATAGTAAAGGTATTACTGATAGTGTAAAAAAAGAATTACAAGCTGAGACTTATGTTTATGGTTATGTAGAAAATAGTCCATATGAAATTGTTGTTGATGATAATTTTTATGGTATAGCTGCAGAATATGTTAATAGAATTAATCGTCTTTCAGGGGTTGATTTTGAATATAAAAAATATGATTCTGTGGAAGATTTGAAAAAAGCAATTGATAAGAAAGAAATAGATATTTATTTTAATTATTATGATGTTGCTGGTAAGGATTATAAAGAAGTTAATTCTACTTTTATAGAAGAATATGTTGTTTTAGCAAGAACTAAGGATTCTCATGTAGTTGGAAGTTTTCAAGCATTAAAGGGAAAAGACATTAGTATGTTAGCTAATACAGCACTTCTTAATTATTTTAAAGATAATAGTAAATCTAATATAAAAGAGTTTAATGATTATAATGAAATGCTTTCAAAGAGTGATAATAATATTTTAGTTATTGATAGAGAAGTATATACATATTATAAGAACTCTAAGTTTAAAGATTATGAAGTTTTATATTCTGATTGTATTCCTAAGAATTATTCTTTTATGATAGTAGCAGAAGAAGAAAATTTCTATGATATGTTTAATTATACTATTAGTACTAATTCTTATTATAGATATAGAAATGCAGCTTTAATTGATTTAAATAGTGATAATATTTTAAGAACTAATAGTTTTGAAGAATTATATGTTGTTATATTAGTATTAATATTAGTTCCTGTTTTATTCTTTATTGCGATATATATTTTATTTAAGAGAAAGAGTGTTGTTAAAAAAGTAAGAAAAGAGGAAAGAAGAAAATATACAGATAATCTTACTTCATTAAAGAATCGTAGTTATTTAAATTTAAATATGGAGGCTTGGAATAAGAGTGAAAAATATCCACAAGCTATTGTTATGATTGATTTAAATAATGTTAAATATGTTAATGATAATTATGGTCATGAAGCAGGGGATGGATTAATAGTTCAAGCTGCTAGTACTTTGGTTAATACACAACTTGAAAATAGTGAAATTATTAGAACAGATGGTAATGAGTTCTTAATCTATTTAGTTGGTTATAGTGAAAAACAAGTGGAAATATATACTAAGAAGTTAACTAAGGAATTTAAGGATCTTCCTTATGGATTTGGTGCTGCAATAGGATATAGTATGATTACTGATGGTATGAAGACAATAGATGATGCGATAAATGAAGCTACACTAGAAATGCGTACAGATAAAGAGGATTATAAGTAATAATGGCAAGGCGAGTTTTAACGTTAGTTGATAGGATAAAGAAAAATATAGCGTTACCGGAAATGAAGATTCTTCCGGGTCAACTCGCTTTTTTCTTTGTCTTAACATTAATACCATTAATAGCTTTAATTTTATCGATAGCAGCTAATTTACATATTCCTACTAATGTTATTAATGCGTTGATTGAGAATCAGTTTCCTGATGCATTAGTAGATTTTGTTAAGTATTTGGCGGGTAGTGATGGTGCACATATTAATACTATTATTTTCTTAATATCGACATTATTTTTAGCTAGTCAAGGTACTTATTCAATGATTATTGCATCTAATCAAATATATAAAATTAAGAATAAAGGTTTTCTTTATGATAAAGTTAAATCTATATTTATGTTGGTTGTATTAATTCTTTTATTAACATTTATTATAATAGTACCTATATTTGGGGATTTTATTATTAAATGGATTACTTCTATAATAGATAGTACTACTATTAATGGATATATAACTAGTATTTATCAAATTATTAATTTACCATTATCTTGGTTTTTTATATTTTTCTCTATAAAGTTACTTTATACGATGGCTCCAGATTATAAATTATCTAGTAAAAATGTTAATTATGGTGCATTGTTTACTAGCTTTACATGGATGATATTTACTAAATTATATTCGTTATATATAAATACTTTTGGTGGATATACTACTTTATATGGAAGTATATCAGGATTAATTGTACTTATGTGGTGGATTTATTTTTTATCGTATTTATTTGTAATGGGTATGGCATTAAATGTTTCTAAATATGAAGAGAAAAAGGAATAGGTATCTATTCCTTTTTTAATTATTATGTTATAATTAACTATGAATTGAAAAGAATGTATTAACGAGGTGCTTATGAAAAAGATAAAGAGTAAGAAATCTAATTTTAAGAATAAACTTGTTGATTTAATAAAAGAAGTAAAGAAAAATCCAATGGGAGTTGTTTTAGATTTTTTTAAACAAATTAAGTTATATGTTACAACTAATGTTTTTTTCTGTTTATTTGTCTTATTTAATTTGATTAATGGTGTCATGATTAGATATTTTTCTATTGGTACTACTGAAACATTATTTGCGTTTCAACCTTTTATGGCTGATTTAGCAGTAGTTATAGCTTTAGGTGCATTAGGATATTTAATGAGACATAAAATAAGAGTAGTATACTGGTATTTTATTACACTTTTATGTACTTTAGTATGTGTAGTTAATTCGGTTTATTATACTTTTTATTCATCTTATGCATCGGTATCACTTTTATCTATTGCTAAGTATGGAGATGCAGTAAGTGATGCGATATGGGATATTATTAAGTTTAAAGATATATCTTATATAATTTTACCAATTTGTTTATTATTTGTTTATTTTAGACTTGCGAAAAAGAAATATTTTGTTGAGAATGAGAATAAACATAAATCTCCTAAAAAAGCTTTAAGTTCATTAATTTGTGCGGGAGTTATTGGTGCATTATTTGCATCTACTTTAACATCTACTGATATTAGTAGAATAGCAAAGCAATGGAATAGAGAGTATATAGTTACTAAGTATGGTATTTATGTATATCAAATAAATGATGTTATTAAGAGTATTGAACCAAAGATATCAGCTTTGTTTGGATATGATGAAGCTTTTAAACGTTTTACTGAATATTTTAAAGATAAGAGTGATACACCTGATGTTAATAAATATACTGATATTTTAGAAGGGAAAAATGTTTTATCAATTCACTTAGAAAGTATTCAAGATTTTGTTATTGGACTTGAAGTTAATGGTGAGTTAGTTGCGCCTAATTTAACTAAGATAGCTAATGGTGGATTATATTTTAGTAATTTCTATACACAAGTTAGTGTTGGTACTAGTAGTGATAGTGAGTTTACTTTAGCAACTAGTTTAATGCCATCTAATAGTGGTACAGCATTTGTTAGTTATTTTAATAGAGAATATATTAGTCTTGGTTCTTTATTAAAAGAAAAAGGATATTATAATGTATCTATGCATGGTAATGTTGCTTCTTATTGGAATCGTAATGTTATGCATAAGTCTTTAGGATATCATGATATTATTGGTAAGAGTGAATATGATATTGATGAATGGATAGGGTTAGGTATTTCTGATAAGTCTTTCTTTAGACAATCAGTTAATAAATTAAAAGAAATTAGAAGTAAACATGATAAAACATATGTAACTATGATTATGCTTACTAATCATACTCCTTTTGATATAGAGGAATATACTACAGTAGACTTTGATGTTACTATGAAAGTTAATGAAAAAGATAAATATGGAAATGATGTAGTAAATGAATATCCATATATGGAAGGTACAAAACTAGGAAGATATTTAAAATCAGTTCATTATGCGGATGAAGCTTTAGGACAACTTATGGCACAGTTAGAAGAAGAAGGTATTTTAGATGATACTGTTGTTGTATTATATGGAGATCATGATGCTAGACTTCCTAAAGGTGATTATCAACGTTTCTATAATTATGATTATAAAACTGATGATTTATTAGATGAAGATGATCCTAATTACAAAGTATTTGAAAGCTATGAATATGAATTAAATAGAAGTACTCCATTTATTATTTGGACAAAAGATAAAAAGATAAATGGTGTTTCTATGGATAAAGAAATTAAAACAGTTATGGGTATGTATGATGTAATGCCTACTTTAGGTAATATGTTAGGTGTATATAATAAATACGCTCTTGGACATGATATGTTTAGTTTAAAAGAAAATGATAATATTGTTGTTTTCCCTACTGGTAACTGGGTTACAAATAAAGTTTATTATAATGCTCAAAAAGTTGAAACTTATATGATAGGGGAATCTATTTTACCAGATGGATATATTGAAAAGAATAATCTATATGCTGAAGAGTTATTAAATGTATCTAATAATATAATTGTTTATAATTTATTATCTGGAGTAGAAAAAGTTGAAAAAGAAGAAATAAATGAATCTGAAATTGTAGAAGGAGCTGGTTAGGATGAAAAAAGTTTTAATAGTAATATTAATGGTTTTAACAGTTGCTGGGGTAGGATTTGGGTGTTTCTATCTTTATAAGACTTTTATAGTAAAAGATAATTATAAACCAGGGCAACCTGTTCCTAGTGCTAGTAAAGTAGATAGTATTAAGGGATATAATTATACTTTATATGATGATAGTACAGAACTTTATAAAGATTTATATTATGAACTTAAAGAAATTTTAGAAAAAGAAAATATAGATGAAGCTAAATATGCTGAAGTTATTAGTAAGATGTTTGTTACTGATTTTTATACTTTAAGTACTAAGGTTACTAATCAAGATGTTGGTGGACTAGAGTTTATTTATTCTAAGAATAAGGATAATTTTAAATTAAAAGCATCTGATACTTTATATAAATATATAGAAAGTAATGTATATGGTGATAGAAAGCAAAAATTACCAGAAGTAGTTGAATTTGTTAGTTGTACATCTAAAGTAGATGGATATAACTATAATGATAAAGATACTGGTTTAAAGATTTTTGATACTAAGAGTTATGTAGTTAATGTTACTTGGAAGTATAAAGAAGATTTAGGATATCAAACTAAGGCTACTATAAGACTTGTTCATGAAGATAATGTTTTATCTATAGTTAGTGTTAGTTAGGAAAGAATAAAAAAATGTATAATAATAAAAGTATAGAGATATGAAATATTAATATATCTATATACTTTTTTTATGTTGAAATTTTTGATTTTTTAATTTAGAATAAATAGTACTTGGAGTGAAATTATGAAAAGATGTGTTATATATATAATTATATTTATTTTAACTTTATTTGTTATGAGTTTATGTTCTGGGGGATATTTCTTTAGTTTTTATTATACTACTGAAGAAGGAGATGATCATTATCATTCTAAAGTTAGTGAGAATATACTTATATTAAATTATGGTAAAAATATTAAGTCTATTGATTATTGTTTTACTAATCAAAAGTCTTGTAATGATTATTTATCGTATGAAAAAGATTTATCTAAAAGAATTTTAAATGTATCTATTGATTATCCTGATAATGATGAAGGTATGCGTATTTGTGTTAGGATAAAATCTAGCAAGAGTGTTTCAGTACATTGTAGTGGTGATACATATGTAGTTGATTCTTATGAACCAGTAGTTAATTCTTTATATAATGAAGTTATTATGATGGAAAATAAAAAAGAGTTAGAAGAATTATTTGAAGTATCCTCTAATACTGGTATTAAAGACTTTTCTTGTAATTATGATGAAGAAAAATCTTTAATTGAATGTAAGGCAGTTGGTAATAATACTTTGACTACTACATATACTAAGAAGGTGTATGTTTCTAATAATCATAAGTTAGAAGGAAAAAAGATTTTATTTGCAGGTGATAGTATTACTGCGGCTAAATCTAAGTTTGATAGTTATTCTGGATTTGCAGGTAGAGTTGGTATTAGTAATTACATGGATTGGGTTAATAGTGGAGTTAATGGTGCTACTATTACTGAAGGTAAGAATTCTGTAACTGATCAAATAAAAGATCACAAAGAAGAAGATTATGATTATATCATTTTACAAGGTGGTATTAATGATATGCATAAAGATATAAAATTAGGGGAAATAAGTGAAGGTTTTGAGAAAGATGAGTTTGATGATAAAACATTTGTAGGTGGTCTTGAAAAGTTATTTTATTATACTAAAAAATACAATCCAGATAGCAAAATAGGTTTTATTATTACGTATGAGACTCCTAATTCTGATTGGGGAGATAAGGTTACTAATAGAGATGAACAAAATAAATTAATTAAAGAAGTTTGTGAAAAATGGGAAATTCCTTATTTAGATTTATATGATGGTGTAGTATATGATAATGGTAAGATAATAAGTTATTCGGATTTATTAAAAGTAGATAGTGGAGAGTATTTTTATAAAAATAATCCTAAAGAAGTTCATTTGGAAACTGATGGTTATAATATAATATCTAAATATATATCTGCATGGATAAATACATTATAGTAAAAAGAAGAATGTTCTTCTTTTTTTTTGATTTGTGTGCTATTATATATACGAATAAATTTTAGGAAGTGGGAATAATATGAATAGAGTTGTAATGATTAAATATGGAGAATTAACTACTAAAAAGGGAAATAGAAAGTTTTTTGTTAATACTTTGTATTCTAATATAAAAAACAAATTAAAAGGTTTAAATGTTCGTATTCATAAAGATATATCACGTATGTATATAGAGTTTTCTGATAGTGAACTTGATGAAGTATTAAGTCGTATTAATAATATATTTGGAATTCATGAATATGTAGTTGCTTATAAAGTTGATACTGATTTAGAAGGGATTAAATCTAATGTTTTAGATATTATGAAGAATATAAAGTTTTCTACTTTTAAAGTTGAAACTAAAAGAAGTGATAAGTCTTTTCCGGTTCCTAGTTTAGATTTTTCTCGTCAATTAGGAGGATTAATTTTAAAAAATATTGAAGGTGTTAAAGTAGATGTACATAATCCTGAAATATTATTAAATGTAGAAATAAGAGAGTTCTTTACATACATTTATACTAATGAATATAAAGGGTTAGGAGGATATCCTAATGGTACTTTAGGTAATGGAATATTAATGCTTAGTGGAGGAATAGATTCTCCAGTTGCTGGTTATTTAACTTTAAAACGTGGGGTAAAATTAGATTGTATTTATTTTGAAGCTATTCCACATACTAGTATTGAAGCAAGAAATAAAGTTATTACTTTAGCTAAAAAACTTGCTAAATATACATCAGAGATTAAATTACATGTTGTTCCATTTACAGAAATACAAGAAGCAATATATCGTGAAGCAGAAGATGATTATTGTATTACTATTATGCGTAGAATGATGTATCGTATAACTGAAGAAGTGGCAAAAAGAAATAAATGTATGGTTATTGCTAATGGTGAAAGTATAGGACAAGTAGCTAGTCAAACTTTAACTAGTATGTCAGTTATTAATGAAGTTACTAATATGCCTGTAATTCGTCCTGTTGCATGTTTAGATAAGTTAGAAATAATTGATATAGCTAAAAGAATAGATACTTATGAAACAAGTATTCTTCCTTTTGAAGATTGTTGTACTGTATTTGTTCCTAAGCATCCAGTTATTAATCCAAAATTAAATTTGTGTTATGAATATGAAAATAGATTTGATTATAAGAACATGATAATTGATGCTGTTAATAATATTAATACTATTATAATTAAAGATGAAAAAGATAATAGTTTTGAAGATATTTTATAGGAAATAATTACCAAAAAAAATAATGTATGTTTTATAAGTTTTTTCACATTCTATTAGTGTGGAGGTGAAAAACATGAACAACAATAAATCTTCAATGAAAATGTACGTTCCAGGAGCTAAACAAGCTATCGATAAAATGAAATATGAAATAGCTAATGAATTTGGTGTAAATTTAGGTCCAGATGCTACTAGCCGTGCTAACGGTAGAGTTGGTGGAGAAATTACTAAAAGATTAGTACAAAATGGTATGAGTCAATTAGGTTCAGGTTATAATACTAAGTAATTTAGTTGTATAAATATAAATTAGTAGACTGTGTCTACTAATTTTTTTGTTTTATAATTGACCTTTTTCTTTGATTTTGTTTTATTTTTATATTAATATATAGTATAATATTTGTGTTAGAAAGAGGGATATTATGAAAATTATGTCAATTAATGCGGGGAGTAGCTCGTTAAAATTTAGTTTATTTGATATGGATACTGAAAATGTATTAGTATCAGGATTATTTGAAAGAATTGGTATTGAAGGATCTTGTTATACTATTAAGAATTCTGAATTTAAAATTAAACAAGATGCTGAATTAAATAATCATAGTGATGCAGTTAAAATTTTATTAGATAAACTTATTGAATTAAAAATTATTAATAGCTTAGAAGAATTAGATGGTATTGGTCATCGTATAGTGCATGGTGGAGATAAGTATACTGATAGTGTTGTAGTTAGTGATCAAGTAGTAGAAGATATTATTAGATTTAGTGATTATGCGCCTTTACATAATCCAGCACATGCTGTATGTATTAAAGCATTTAGAGAAGTATTACCAAATACACCAATGACTGTTGTGTTTGATACTGCTTTCCATCAAACAATTGCGAAAGATCGTTATTTATATGCAGTACCATATGAATGGTATGAAAAACATCATGTAAGAAAATATGGTGCTCATGGGACATCTCATAGATATATTGCTAAGAAGTTAGCTGAAGAATTAGGTAGAGATGATTTAAAAATTATTTGCTGTCACTTAGGTAATGGTAGTAGTATTTCTGCTATTAAAGATGGTAAATGTGTAGATACTTCTATGGGATTTACTCCACTTGCTGGTGTTGTTATGGGAACTCGTAGTGGAGATATTGATGTATCACTTGTTCCTTATGTTATGGAAAAAGAAGGTAAGAGTGTTGGAGAAATCATGGACTGTTTAAATAAAAAATCTGGTTTCTTAGGAATAAGCGAGTTAAGTAGTGATTCAAGAGATATTGAAAATGCGGTTAAAGAAGGAAATGAACAAGCAGCTCTTGCTCAAAAGATGTTTGTTAACTCTGTAGTTAAATATATTTCTCAATACTATGTTGAATTAGGTGGATGTGATGTTATTGCGTTTACTGCTGGTATTGGAGAAAATAGTGCAGCAACTAGACTTGAAATTATTGAAGAGTTAGCATGTTTAGGAATTAAATTAGATGTAGAAGCTAATAATGTTAGAGGAGAAGTTAGATGTTTAAGTAGTAGTGATTCTACTAGTATGGTTTACTTAGTACCTACTAATGAAGAATTAATGATTGCTATGGATACTCTTGCTTTAATTAAATAGATAGGAATAAAAATGTATAGTGATATTTTTGAAGAAATAAAAAAATATGACAAAATAGTAATTGCTAGACATATTGGGGTAGATCCTGATGCTTGGGCTAGTCAAGTAGCATTACGTGATTCTATTAAGGCAACTTTTCCCAATAAGCAAGTTTATGCAGTTGGAAATAGTAGTTCGAAGTTTAATTATTTTCCTAAGTTAGATCGTATGCCTAGTGAATTAGATGGGTTGTTAATAGTAGTTGATACTCCTGATAAAAAACGTGTAGATTTACCAGATTTTAGTAACTTTTCTAAGATGATTAAGATTGATCATCATCCTTATATTGAGACTTATTGTGATATTGAATATATTGATGATAAGGCATCTAGTGCATCAGAAATTATTTTAGATTTTATTAATAAAACTGAGTTATTAATGGATGAAGAAATTGCAGAAGTATTATTTATGGGAATTGTATCTGATACAAATAGATTTTTATTCTCTACTACTTCAAAGACTTTTTTAATGGTATCTGATTTACTTGCTAAATATAGGTTGGATGTTCCTAAGTTATATGAGAATATTTTCTTAAGACCTTTAAAGGAAATTCGTTTACAAGGTTATATAGAACAAAATATGGAAGTTACTAAAAATGGTTTAGCGCATATAATGATTACGAATCAAATTATTAATGAACTAGGAGTAGATTCTGGTAGTGCTGGTAATTTGGTTAATAATCTTAATAATATTTCAGAAGTTTTAGTATGGGTTATGATTTCTGAGGACTTAAAAAATGGTATTTATAAATTTAATATAAGAAGTCGTGGTCCGATAGTTAATACCATTGCTGAAAAGTATAATGGTGGTGGACATAAGTTTGCAGCAGGTGCTAGAGTTAAAGATAAAGAAACTGCTGATAAACTTTTAAAAGAATTAGACGAAATATGTTTAGATTATATTAATATGAGTAATGAGGTGTAATTATGAAGATTAATAGTGTTAATTTAGATGTTGTTGCGGTAAGACGTAGTCAATATCCTGATGAAGATTTACCTGAATTTTTAATGGTAGGTAGAAGTAATGTAGGTAAAAGTAGTTTTGTTAATACTTTAGTTAGTAGAAAGAACTTAGCTAGAACTTCTGCAAGACCTGGTAAAACTCAAACCTTAAACTTTTATCTTGTAAATGACACATTTTATTTAGTAGATGTTCCAGGGTATGGATATGCTGCTGTAAATAAGGAACAACAAAAGAAATTTGGTATGATGATTGAAGAATATATAAAGAATCGTCATGAATTAAAAAGAGTATTCTTACTTGTAGATTTTCGTCATAAACCTACAGAAGATGATTTATTAATGTATAATTTCTTAAAATATTATAATATTCCTGTAACAATAGTTGCGACTAAAGTAGATAAAGTTAGTCCATCTAAAAAGGATAAAACATATAAACAACTTATGGATACTATGAAATTAGTTGTTGGAGATGACATAATATTATTCTCAAGTGTTAGTAAGCTAGGAAGAGAAGAGATTTTAACTAAAATAGATAATTTATCTATAGAGGTTATTTAATCTCTTTTTTATTTTGTAAACAAATAAATAAAAAATGTAAAACCTTGACAAAAGACCGGGGGGGGGTATGATTTTAGTAGAAAATAGAGGAGTGTGTCAAATGAAGAATAAAAAAGGTTTTACATTAATAGAGTTACTTGCGGTAATTGTGATATTAGGATTATTAATGGCAATCGCAATACCAAGTGTAACTAAGTATATAACTGAATCTAGAAAGAAAACAGTAGTTAGTACAATAGGTAATTATATAACAGCAATGGTAAATGAAGTAAATGATTTAACATATACATTTACAAAATCAAATACCATATATGCAGTTCCAATTGAATGTATTGCTTTAGAAAGAGGAGGAACAAATCCATTTGGCGCATGGCATCAAGCGAGTAATGCATACTGGGCATATGTACTTGTACAATATAATGATGATACATCATCATATACTTATGGGTATACTTTTAAAGATAGTGCAGGATATGGACTATATCCAACTAGTCAAGCAAAGTTAAATGAACAAGGAAAACAAATTCAAACAGGATTAGATATTGTAAAACCATCATCAGGAAATGTAGTTAATATAACTTCTCTAGATAATTGGAGTGGATTTAAAGTAGATGAAAATACAAGTTTAATAGTATTAGATGCTTTAAGTGAAGGAGAAGTAGGAAATGGTAAAACAACATGTACACTTTCACAAAAAGGAACAAATTATGAACAAGTAGAAAGTGATAGAGAAAAGAGACTTTCAAATCTAATATTAAAACATAATACAGTAATAACAGCAAAACCAACACTAACAACATCAAGTAATAATACTTCTGATGCAAGTGGATTATATGTATCAACAGATACTAATAGTGGAGAAGTAACATATTATTTTAGAGGAGATGTCAAAAATAATTTTGTTAAATTTGCAAATCAAACTTGGAGGATAATCAGAATAAATGAAGATGGAACAGTAAGAATAATATTAAATGGGAGAATTAACGATTTAACTTATTTTTTTAATAATAAATTTAATACCTATGATAAAATGTATTATTCAAATAGCGATGCTGCAAAGACAACTGTAGATAATTGGTATAAAACAAATATAAAAGGAAAAGGATATGATTCTTATATATCAACAGAATGTTTTTGTGAACAAATAAAAGTTAAATATCACAATTCTTTTACTGGTGGTAATGCCACATTTGAAAAATATCAATCATATATTCCTAATTTTAAATGTGTAAATGATGGTAATGATAAAGGAATTTTAAATTTAAAAGTTGGTCTTATATCGTATGATGAAGTAGCTCTTGCTGGAGGGTATTATAAACAAAATAATAACAATTATTATTTATATAATGGAGTTAACATAGGGTGGACAACAAGTCCTGCTGGTTTTTGGGATGATGGTGCTACAGCGTATGTTTGGGCTGTTGGAGTTAATGGTGATCCCGATTGGTATTATATTAGTTCTTTAAAAGCCTCATTACGTCCTGTAATTAATTTAAAATGTGATGTGCTCGCAACAGGTACAGGAACATCATCTGATCCTTATGTAGTTCAAACTAACTAATAATTTTAAAAGACATAGAAATATGTCTTTTTTATTTTGTTTTCATATTATACACTAGGTGAATGTATGAAGTTTGAAGTTTTAGATGATAAGTATTTATTTTTTACTAATAAGAATTATTCTTTAGAAGAAGAAGGGGATATTAGTACCTTTTTAAAAGATATGTTTTTGATTATTAATGAAATTTATTCTTTGGAATTGTTTGGTTATTTTAAAGTGGATATTTTTATAGATGAGAAAATAGGTGTTTTTGTGGAAATTAGTAAATTAGATGATTATATTTCTTATGGTAAGAAGATTGATACTAAAGTTATTATTAATAGAAATAATTTTTATTTTAAAACTAATGATTTATCTTTAATATATCAATATGAACCTATATATAGAAAAGATAATTATTATTATGTTTCCACAAAAGATGTGGATAATGTTTTAGATTTACTTGATTTTTGTGAAATTGATTATAGAGTTAATGAATTTGATTTAAAGTTATGATATTATATTAATATATGATAGGAGTGATAAGATGGATCAAAATAATAATTTTAATAATGGTATAATTCCAGGGGTAATTAATAATAATACTAATAATAGTAACGATTTAACACAAGAAACAGAGAATAGTTTTAGTAATGTTTCTGGAAATAAACCTAAGTTTAATATTTGGAAGATTTTAATACCTGTATTAGTTGTTGTTTGTGTTGTTGGTGTTGTTTTAGGTATTAAGTTAATGAAGAATGATAAAAAAGAGAAGAAACAAGATGTAGTTGAACAAAAAATTATGGATATGCCAATTGTTATAAAGAATAATGAAGGATTATATGGTATTTTTAATTCTGAAGGTGAAAAGTTAGTTGATTTTATTTATAAGGATATAGATGAATATATAGATAATGTGACAATTGCTGAGAAACCAGATGGAACTGTTGGTATTATTAATAATAAAGGTGAGGTTGTTGTTGAATTTGGTAAATATAAAAGAATTGAAAGAACTAATAAATTATTTGAAGTATACGATTCTGAATATAATGATTATTTATTAGGTACTGATGGAAAAGTACTTTATGATTTAGATGAAATAGGAGCTAGTACTGTTACTTATATTGGTAGTGATAATATTATAGTTCTTAGAAGTCAAAAATATTTTGAAGTTTTAGGTGTTAATGGTAAATCTATTTTAAAATTAGATAGAGTTGATTCTTATGATGACTTTGATTTATATATTACTGATACAGAAGAGTATGCTACTTTGTTTTATAATGATGTTAGTTATATATTGAATTTAATTGATGAAGAATTAGTTAATAAAGTTAATTCTAGCACATTACATTATGTAAATGAGAGTAATTCTAAGAATTTAGATCAATATATTATGACAGTTAAAGGTAATGGTGGAGTAGAAGCTAAAGAGTTTAAATTAATGAATAAAGATAAGGTTGTATATACAACAAATACTTGTTCTAATATGTTTTTTAGCAATGGTAGTGTTATTTGTGCTGAAGGATATAGTGGTAGGTATTATTTAGATGAAAAAGGAAATAAAACTGTTGAATATTATTTATCTGATAATGTGGTTTTAAATTCTGGTACATATATTACTTTTGAAAATAAGAATGCAACTTTCTTTAAAGATGGTAAGAATGTAAAAAAAGTAAATTGTTTAGTTGGTGCTAGAGGTGTTCTTTCTGGGGCGATTGCTGATAGAGAAAATGAAATTTATGCTATGGTTGATAAATGTACAGATAGTGATAGTACTTTGTATTATTATTATAGTAACGGTGAAAAGGTTAGCGATAAGGCTTTATCTTCGCTTACAGTATTTGATTCAAATGGTCTTGCGAGGGTTAGTGAAGATGGTAAAAAGTATTATTTAATGAATACTAAAGGCGAAAAAATTACTAGTGATTACGATTTAATAGTTTTTGATTCTCCTAATTATACTTATTTTAATACACGTAATAATGTTTACTTAGTTAAAAATGGTGAAGACTATAAAGTGATAACTCCAAAGGGAAAAGAGATTTTAACTACTAGAGGAGATGTTGAATTATATTTTAATTATTTTACAATAGAAGAAAATGATAATTTAATATATTATACGTTAAAAGGAAAAGAGTTTTATAGAAAATAAGTTTTAAAGTAAGGGTGTTCCTTACTTTTTTATTTGACAAAATTGTTCATTTTTATTAAAATATTTTACAGTCTATTTATGTCTTTTTACATTTTTAGAGATGTAAATGTTATAATAAGAATGAGGTGGTATTATGAAATTACCAGTAGTTGCATTGGTTGGAAGACCTAATGTAGGAAAAAGTACAATTTTTAATAAAATCGTTGGTAGTAAAATATCTATAATAGAAGATACACCTGGGGTTACTAGAGATAGAATTTATAGTGAAGGTAAGTTTGGTGATTATCGTTTTAATGTTATAGATACTGGTGGTATTGATGCAGAAAAACAACAATTTAATGATAAGATTAAGATGCAAGCAGAAATAGCTATTAATGAAAGTGATGTTGTTTTATTTGTTGTTGATGGTAAAGAAGGTCTTACTAGTAATGATTTAGCTGTTCGTGATATATTAAGACGTACGAATAAAAGAGTAATAGTAGTTATTAATAAAGTTGATTCTAAAGCATATCAAAAACATTTATATGATTTTTATGAATTAGGTTTTGATACTTATATTCCTGTTAGTGGAGAACAAGGTACTGGTTTTTATGAACTTATGGAAGAATTAGTAAAAGATTTTTCTATTAAGGGAGAAAAAGAAGATAAAAGACTTAAGTTTTCAGTAGTAGGTAGACCTAATGTTGGTAAGAGTAGTTTAATAAATGCTTTATTAAACGAAGATCGTGTTATTGTTAGTGATGTTGCTGGTACTACAAGGGACGCTGTTGATACAGAACTTAAATATAATGGTGAAGAATACATAGTTATTGATACAGCTGGTATGCGTAAAAAAGGTAAGGTATATGAAGCAATAGAAAAGTATAGTTTACTTCGTAGTATGAAAGCAATTGATAGAAGTGATGTGTGTTTACTTGTTATTAATGCAGAAGAAGGTATTATTGAACATGATAAACATATAGCTGGTTATGTACTTGAAAAGGGAAAAGGTTTAATTATTGTTGTTAATAAATGGGATACTGTTGTTGATGCTAATATTAAAGAGTATTTAAAAGAAGTACGTGCTGAATTTCAATTTTTAAGTTATGTTCCAGTTGTATTTTGTAGTGCACTTACTAAGAAACGTGTTCATACAATTATGCCTGAGATTATTAAGGTTGGAGAAAATATTAATAGGGAAGTTAAAACTAGTGTTTTAAATGATGTTATTAATGATGCATATCAATTAAATATTCCACCTTCATATAAAGGTAAGCGTTTAAAAATATACTTTTGTAATCAATCAGGAACAAAACCTCCTAAATTTACTTTTCATGTAAATAATAAAGGTTTAGTTCATTTCTCTTATGAAAGATATCTTGAAAATAAAATTCGTGAAAATTTTGATTTTGAAGGAACTCCAATTATTTTACAATTTAAGAATAAAGGTGAATAATTAACAAAATAAAACCTCTTACATATAATTATGTAGGAGGTTTTTTATGTTTGGAGATTCTTTTTTTAATAAGGTAGAGAAAAAGACTAATGTCAATAAAGATACTATTTTATCAATAGCTTCTAAGGTGCAAAACTCTAATATGAAAGATGAGAAAGTTTTACGTGATTTAATTAAGGAAATTAGTTTGGTTGCTGGACGTGAAGTTAGTGAAGAAAAAACTAATAAGATTATTGAAACTATTATTAATGATAAAATTCCAAAAGATTTAGATAAAATGATATAGTTGTAGTTTGACAAAAGATTTCTTCTATATTAAAATTATTAGTATAGGAGGCTACAAAAAATGGATAATAGAAAAAAGAAAGATATATTAATCATTGTTATGCTTATTGCGGTTGTTTGTATGTCAAGTGCATTTGCGGTTTTATCTCAAAAATTAGAAGTTAGTGGGACAGGTACTGTTAAAGGTAATTGGGGTGTTGAAATAACAGGAATTACTCCTACAGCTACACAAGGTACTGGTACTAGTAATTCTGCGAATGCTGATTTAACTGTTGCTACTTTTGCTGCTGATTTATATCAACCTGGAGATAGTGTTACTTATACTGTAACTGTTGAAAATACAGGTAATATTGATGCTAGGTTAGATTCTATTTCTTCAAAGGTTACACCAGAATATGGTACTGATGACAATCAATATGTTAATTTTACATATGATGGTATTGCTTCAAATAGTGTATTAAAAGCAGGGGAAAGTATTAGTTTTAATGTAACTGTTCAATATTCTAGTGAAGTTGTTTCTACTACTACTATGAATGCTACTTTAACAACAGTTCTTAATTACGTACAAAATTCATAATAAAAGGGACTTTTAAAAGTCCTTTTTTTATTGTCTTAATTTCTAAATATGATATAATTATGATAATAAGGGATGATAGGTATGAGTGATACTAATAAAAGATTAATACCAATTTATATATTGTTATTTATATATTTTATTATTAGTTTTTTTATAAGTTTTACGACGTCTAAATTATTTTTATATTTAAGTCCTTTATTATTATTATTTATATCTTTAGTTACTTATTATATAACTAAAGGATTTAATATTAGAAATAGAAATAAATATACTAAGAATCAGAATGTTATTATTATTATTATTTCTTATTGTATTATTTATTATCTATCTGGATTAGTATTTGGTTTTTTAAAGAGTGGTTATTCTTTAAGTATTAGTGGTATTATTAGTAATTTTATTGCTTATTTTAGTGTTGTTTTATTAAAAGAATACATTAGATATAGAATGATATTTACTACTAAGAAAAAGACTAATTTAATATTAATTACTGGTTTATTTGTTTTATTAGATATAGAGTTTAATTCTTTATTTAGAATTAATTCTAGTATTAGTGGATTTGAATATTTATTTAAAGATTTAGTACCTATTATTATTACTAATATTACATCTAGTTATTTAATATATAGAATAGGATCTCTTCCTAATTATATATATCGTGGTATTTTAAGTGGAATTGTTTTGTTTTCACCAATTATACCTAATTTAAATTGGTTAGTTAATAATTTGTTTTTACTTATTCTTTTAATTATACTTGTATTTTCAATTGATTATTTGGTTGATTTAGAGGAAAAAAGAATAAGAAAGAGAAAGATTAAACAGGGAAATACTTTAGGTACTTATTGCTTGTTTGGTATTACTGTTATATTTGTATTATTTGTAGTAGGAATATTTAAGTATCAACCAATAGCTATTTTATCTAATAGTATGAAAGGATCTTTTTCTAAGGGAGATGCGGTTGTTGTTGAAAAGATAGATAAAGATGATTTATCTAGGATAAAGAAAGATGATGTTATTTATTATAAATATGATGGTAGGTATATAACACATCGTGTTATTGAGATTGAGGAAGTTAATGGTTCTTATATCTTTTATACAAAAGGGGATAATAATTTAACTAATGATGAATGGAAGGTTCATGATTATATGGTTGAAGGAATAATTTGTTTTAGTGTTAAGTATGTTGGATGGCCATCTGTTTGGTTAAATTCATTAGTTAAGTAGGAGGAAGAATATGTTAGAGATTAAGATTAGAAAGTTTGTTAGAATAATACTTGCGTTTTTATCAACATGTTGTTTGGTTTTAATGTTATGGGTGTTAGTTGATTGTTTTACAGCTAAGTCTACTGCAACTGAAAAGGTTATTACTTATAAAGTAAATAATAATATAGATTATGAGGTAACTTTAAAAGATAATCAGTTTTATACATCAGAAGAAGCAAATGAAAAAAATAGATATGTAACATCTCTTATGGATACTTTACAAATTTATTTTGATTATGAATTATCAGGAAGTAAATTTTTCTCAGGTGAAGCTGGATATAGTGTTAATTTAGAATTAGTTTCTAATTATGATGGAGAAGTAGTTTGGCAATATAAAGAAGAAGTATTACCACGTATGTCAGAATATTCAACAGATGTTTTAGAAGTTAAAGTAAAAGATAGTGTTATTATTGATATTAGTAATTTATATTCTAGAGCTAAAGAATTTAATGAATTAACAGGATATGATGTAAAGTTACGTGTTGATGTTAGAGTAGATAGTAGTTTAAGTGTAGAAGGATATAAGAATAAAGTTAATGATGAACAAATTTTATCTTTAAGTATTCCATTAACTAAAAAAGTAGTTAGTGTAACTACTACTAATGATAAGAGTGTAAATAGAAGTGTAATAGATCATTATGAAGTAGATGAAAAGTTTAATGGTTATTTATTTGTTGTTTCTGGTCTTGTTACTTTATCATTAATACCGCTTACTATTTTATCTTATATTTCATTGTTTAATTTAATAAACATTGATGATTATTATAGAAAGTTAGCTATCTTAAAGAGAAGATATGGTAAATATATTAAGAGTGTTGATAAAAAGCCAGACTTTAAGAATAAAGAAGTAATAGACGTTCTTACTTGTGGTGAACTTGCTAGACTTTGTATGATTAAAGATGAGTTGAAAATTAATTTATATGAAGATGATGATAAAAAAGAAAGTTTATTTTATGTTATTGATGAAAAGGATGTTTATTTATATACACTTGGTCTTAATTATGAACATATAGATATGAGTGATAGAAGTAAAAAGATTAGTATTAAGAATAATAAAAAGTCTAAAAAGAGCTAAGGCTCTTTTTTTATTTATTTTTATCATTTTTTTATTATATATTTCATAGTCTTAAATGAAAGATAGAAAAGAGAGTGAAATATGGATAAAAAAGAATTAATTAAAAATATAGCATTAAGAACTGGTGGAGATATATATTTAGGTATTGTTGGTGGTGTTAGAACTGGTAAAAGTACTTTTATAAAAAAATTTATTGAACATTTAGTTGTTCCTTATATTAAGGATGAATATGAAAAGAAAAGAGCTTTGGATGAACTTCCACAAAGTGCGTCTGGTAAAACTATTATGACTATTGAACCTAAATTTGTTCCTAATAATGCAGCTAAGGTAGAGATAGATGATTTTTCTTGTAATATTAGACTTATTGATTGTGTTGGTTATTTAATTGATAATTGCAAAGGCGCTGAGGATGAAAATGGTCCTAGAATGGTAAAGTGTCCTTGGGTTGATGGAGAAGTTCCATTTATTGAAGCAGCAGAAATGGGAACAGAAAAAGTTATTAAGGAACATTCAACTATTGGTATTGTGGTTACTACTGATGGTAGTATTGGTGAGTTTACAAGAAGTGATTATTTAGAAGCTGAAAATAGAGTTATTTCAGAATTAAAAGAAATAGGTAAACCATTTATTGTAGTATTAAATTCTACTCATCCAACACTTCCAGAAACAATTCGTTTAGCGGAATCGTTAAGAAAAGAACATAATGTTCCAGTTGTACCTGTTAGTGTAGAAAATATTAGTGAGAATGAGATATATGATATTTTAAGAGAAGCGTTATATGAATTTCCTATTTTAGAAGTTAAAGTTAATATGCCGGAATGGATTGCAATTTTAAATAATAAAAATACTATTAAGAATAGTTATATTGAAAGTATTAAAAATAGTGTAGTCGAAGTTGATAAATTAAGAGATATTGATAATATCACAAAGGGATTTTTAGAAAATGAAAATATAGAAAAAGCATATTTATCTAATGTTGATCCTTCTACTGGTGAGGTTATTGTATCATTAGAAGCACCTTGTGATTTATATAGTAAAGCTCTTACGGATATTATTAAGATTGATGTTAGTAATAAAGCGGAGTTATTATCGTTATTTCAAGATTTTAATGAAGCAAAATGTGAATATGATCAAATTAAATATGCACTTAGAATGGTAAAACAAACAGGATATGGTGTTGCTACTCCGAGTCTTTCTGATATGAAGTTAGAAAAACCAGAAGTTGTTAAACAAGGCTCTAGATTTGGTGTTAAATTAAAGGCTATCGCACCATCTATTCATATGATTAGGGTAGATGTTCAAAGTAGTTTTGAACCAATAATTGGGAGTGAGGCACAAAGTAAGGAATTAATTGATTATATAATGAAAGACTATGATCGCGAACCAGAGAGTATTTGGCATAGTGAAATATTTGGGAGAAGTTTAGACAATATTGTTAAAGAAGGTATTCAATCTAAGATTAATATGATGCCAGATAATATTAGATTTAAACTACAAAATACTCTTACTAAAGTTGTAAATAAAGGAAGTAATAATATGATTGCCATTGTTTTATAAGTAAAAATATGATATTTTTATTATAGAGTGAGGTAGCAATATGAAAGTATTAGTATATGATAGTTATGAAGAAGATTTTGAAGCTGCAGAAGAGGTTGGGATAGAACTTGAAAAAATAGATGATCATTCTTATATGATGAATTTACCAGATGATTATAAAATGTATCCTGAGATAGTTAGTAGAAGTTCTTTACCTAATAAAGATGATTTAGCTTATTCAAGTGGACTTGGTTTTTCTAATTTAATTGAATATATAAAAAGTGATGATGATAGTTTGTCTGATTTTGTAACATTTGGAAATTTAATAGTTGCATCAGCTAAGTTTAGTCCGGTTGAAGATAAAGAATCTGGCTATGATTATGAATGTAAAAGTGGAGTTAGGTTCTTTAAAGATACAATTGTATCTGTTGCTAATTTTAGATTATCTGGGGAAAATGATTATTCTGGATATTTAGAGTTTGTAGATAGAATGATTGGGGCATCTATTCCTAAAGTTATAGAAAAAAGTAATAAAAAATAAACCTAGATAATATCTAGGTTTTTTTATTTGAAAATAGTAAGTGTTTTAATTTGTGCTTTTTCTGGTTTTTTATTGTTTTTATATGCAGTTATTCTATCTTTTAAATATTGAAGATTAGATAAACTTATTCTAATATTTATTATTTTTTCAAGGGATAATTTGTCATTTCTTTTTATAAAATTTTTATAAACTCTTGGGGATACTTTTATGATATTTTTGAATGTTTCTGAAAAATACTCTAAGGAGTTAAAGCCATTATTTAAAGCTATTCTTATTATTTGATTATCATATTTAAAATCTAAAAGGCAATTATATATACGCATACTATTGATATAGTTAATGATGGTTATATTTAGTTCTTTTTTAAAAAGTTTCATTATATAGTATTTATCAAAGAAGAAGATGTTAGATAATTCATCTATAGATATATCTTTATTAATATTATTATCTATATATTCTAAGATATCGCATATGAGTTTTTTTGAATACATATGTATCACCGGCTTCATTATAACATATTTTTTATAAAAATACCATTATTGTTTAAGTTTTAGTTTAAATGTAGTGTATATTAGTAGTTGTAAGGGAGGAATTATAATGAAATATGCGAGATGGTCTACTGTTGAAGAAATGAAAAAATATGCGAAAGGAGTTAATTTAGAAACTGGTGTTGTGAAGAGTGGTTTACCTATTATGTATGATGATAATTACTTATACATTGATGATAGAGAATGTCATTCTTTAGTAATTGGATCTACTGGATGTGGTAAAACACAAAGTATTACTTTACCTATGATTAGGCTTTCTATGATGGCTGGAAATAATCTTATTGTTAATGATGTTAAAGGTGAGTTATATAATATGACTGCTGATAAACTTATTAAAGATGGTTATAAAGTATTTGTTGTTGATTTTGAAAATCCTACTTTAGGTAATTCTTGGAATCCACTTTCTTTTCCATATAAGTTGTATAAAGAAGGGGATAAAGATCGTGCTTTAGAAATGATTGAAGATATTGGATATTATATTTTTACTGATAAACTAGACAAAGGAGGAGATCCTTTTTGGGTTAACTCTACTATAGATTATTTTACTGGTCTTACCCTATATTTATTTGAAAATGGTAAAGAAGAAGAAATTAATTTAAATAGTATTTATAATATTTCTGCTAATGGGGTAGATAAGAAAAATGGTATTAGTTATTTTGATTTATTAATGAATAGTATTGATAAAAATTCTAGTATTTATTTTAATTTATCTGGTACTTTACTAGCGCCTAATGAAACTAGAGGTAGTATTATATCTGTATTTAATCAAAAGATTAAGAGATATATTACTAGAGAAAATCTTTGTGAAATGATGAGTCATAGTGATTTTGATATTACTAGTATTGGTAAAGAGAAAACAGCATTATTTATTGTTAGTGGTAAGAATACTTTTAGTAATAGTTTTATACCACTTCTTGTTAGTCAAATAATTAATAGTATTGATTTATATGGAGATAGACAAATCATTAATAATGTTTTATTAGATGAGTTTGAACATTTATTACCAATTAAGAATTTTAGTAAGATTATTAATTATACTAGAAGTATAAGAATTAGATTAACTGTATTTATAAAGAGTTATATAGATTTAGTTAGTACATATGGAGAAGAAAATGCTGAAATTATTAAGATGTGTTTTGGTAATTTAGTATATCTTCTTGCAAATGATTTAATGACTTTAGAGGAAATTAGTAAATTATGTGGTAATGAAGTAGTAGATGGAAATATTGAACCTTTAATTACTGTAGAAGAATTAAAGATATTTAATAACTTCGAAGCTATTGTGTTAATACCTAGAATGATGCCTTTTAAAACTAAGTTACTTCCTGATTATCAAATAGATTATGGATATGAAACTATTAAGATGGATATGCCTAGTAGAAATGCAAAAGAAACAAGTGTTTTTGATATAAAGACAATTTTATAATATAAATATCAAGTTATTTTGTCAAAAGACATATAAAATAAGGTTTTTTTAATAAAATCGATATAAAAATAATTGCAAAGGCCTATAAAATATGTTAATTTATATATGTAAGCATAATGTGCTTAAACAAAATAACGGAGGTAATAATTATTATGAAAAAAGTAGAATTAGTAGAAGCAGTAGCAGAAGCTACAGGATTAACTAAAGCAGATGCAACTCGTGCTATTGATGCAACATTTGCAGCAATCACTGGAGCATTAAAAGATGGAGATAAAGTACCACTAGTTGGTTTCGGAACTTTTGCAGTTTCTAAAAGAGCAGCTAGAGAAGGACGTAATCCTCAAACTGGTGAAACAGTTAAAATCGCTGCTAGAAATGCAGTTACTTTTAAAGCTGGTTCAGCATTAAAAGACGCAGTAAACTAAGATTTGTACTGTAAACAGGGCCTAACCCCTGTTTTTTTGTGGGGCTTATTATGATATAATTTTATTAGGAGGTAGAGTATGTTAGATGTTGCGTTAAAAGTATTAGAAAAAATAGAAGAACATGGTTTTAAGGCATATATAGTTGGTGGATTTGTTAGAGATTATTTACTTGGTAATGTTACGAATGATGTTGATATTTGTACAGATGCTACTCCTAAGGATATAAAGATGATATTTGATAATATTACTTTACCTAGAATGGATTATGGGGCAGTTAGAGTTGATATTAAAAAACATAGATTTGATATTATGACTTTTAGAAAAGAGATTAGTTATTATAATAATCGTAAGCCTATGGAAGTAGAATATATAAAGGATTTAAAGGAAGATTTAATGCGAAGAGATTTTCTTATGAATACTTTATGTATGGATAAAAATGGTAATGTAATAGATTTATTAGATGGTAAAGATGATATAAATAAAAGGGTTATTAATACAGTAGGGGAAGCTATAAGTAGATTTATGGAAGATCCACTTAGAATTTTAAGAGCGATTAGATTTTATACAACTCTTAATTTTGATTTGAGTGAAGAAACAAGACTTGCGATAATTCAGACTAAGAGTGAGTTGTCAAGGCTTTCTTATCAAAGAAAGAAGGATGAACTTGATAAAATATTTTGTCATACTAATGTAAAAAGAGGTATTGATATAATTGTTGAACTTGGTCTTGATAAAGAGTTAGAACTTGATTTTAGACATTGTGTATATAGTACTGATTTAATTGGAATATGGTCAAGTATTGAGGTTAATGGTAATTATCCTTTTAGTAAGAATGAGAAAGATTTAATAGAAAAAATTAGAGAAGTTAGAAAGTTAGATAATCTTGATAATAAAGTATTGTTTAAGTATGGGTTATATGTAAATATAATTGCTGGTAGTTTAAAAGGGATAGATCGTAAGTTAATTGCGAATAAATATGATAGTATTCCAATTAAGACAAAAGATGAAGTTAATATTACTTCTAATCAAATAATGGGTTTATTAAACATGGAACCTTCTAAAAAGATAAAGGAAATATATGAAGATTTGATAAATAATATATTATGTGGTAAAGTATTAAATAATTATGAAGACATAGTGGATTATTTAGTATCTACATATAAGTAGGTGGTTTTATGAAAAATAAGATGTTAGTTGATATTGTTAAAAGTAAGAATGTAGTTATACCTTTATATTTATATAAGTTAAAAGATAAGTTAGATATATCTATGGATGAATTTATGCTTATGATGTATTTATATAATGAAGGGGAACTTGTTTTATTTGATTTAAATAGAATTAGTAATGAACTAGGTCTTAAAATAAATGATCTTATGAATATGATAGGTATTCTTAATGGTAAGGGATTAATAGAATTAAAAGTAATTACTAATGATAAAAATGTTATGGAAGAATATATTTCTTTAGAGAATTTTTATAATAAGATTAGTTTATTATTGATGGATAGTAAAGAGGAACAAGAAGAAGACAATTCTAATGTTTTTAGTATGATAGAGCAAGAATTTGGTAAGACTTTAAGTCCGATTGAATATGAAATAATTAAAGCTTGGTTAGAAAGTAATAAAAGTGTTGAGTTAATTGGATGTGCTTTAAAAGAGTCTGTCATGAATGGAGTTAGAAATTTAAGATATATGGATAAGATTCTATATGAGTGGGAAAAAAAGGGAATTAGGACTAAAGCTGATGTTGAATCTCATATGAATAATAGACGTAAAAAAGAAGAGTCTAAAAAAGTAGATGTCTTTGATTATGATTGGTTAGATGAGTAATGGTTGAAAAAATAGAAGAATATTTAGAAGAATTATTTCCTAATAGTAAATGTGAATTAAATTATAATAAAGATTATGAGTTATTAATCGCAGTAGTTTTATCAGCACAGACTACAGATAAAAGGGTTAATATGGTTACTAAAGAGTTATTTAGTAAATATCCTAGTATCGAGGAAGTTAGTAAGGCTTCTGTAGATGATTTAATTGATATTGTTAAACCTCTTGGTACTGCATCTCGTAAGGGAGTATTTGTTCATGAGATTGCGAAGATATTAGTTGATAAATATAATGGTATTGTTCCTAATAATAGGAAAGCTTTAGAAAGTATGCCTGGAGTTGGTAGAAAGACTGCCAATGTTGTTTTATCAAATTTATTTGATGTTCCTTGTATTGCGGTTGATACACATGTTTCTAGGGTTAGTAAGCGTCTTTTTCTAGCTAAAGAAGATGATAGTGTAGAAAAAGTAGAAGAGAAGTTAAAACGTAAATTTAAAAGGGAAAATTGGTCTAAAAGACATCATCAAATGGTTTTGTTTGGTAGATATCATTGTATGGCTAGAAATCCTAATTGTGAAAGTTGTAAACTAAAAGATTTTTGTAAGTATAATAAAAGAAAAGAGAATTAAATTCTCTTTTTTTCATATATTTTAGTATGAATAATTTTATTACTAGTTTTATTATTACTTTTATAGCAGGTATTAGTACAATATTAGGAGGATTTATAGTATTTTTTAATATAAATAATAAAGATAAGATTATACTTACTTCTTTATCTTTTGCAGCAGGGATAATGGTTTGTATTTCAATTATTGAACTTCTTCCTGAAAGTTATAATTATTTAATTAGGGAATATTCTTTTTTATCTTTATTATTAATAATGTTTATATCTATTTTTAGTGGTTTTTTATTATTTAAATTACTTGATATTTTATTAACAAAAGATGTGGATAATTTATATAGAGTAGGTATATTTTCAATGCTTGCGATTATTGTTCATAATATACCTGAGGGGATAATTACTTTTATATTGTCATCTAGTGATATTAGACTGGGTTTATTTATGGGTCTTTCTATTGCGCTTCACAATATACCAGAGGGTATTAGTATTATGGTTCCTGTTTATTATGGGAGTGGTAGTTATAAGAAAGCTTTTTTATTTACTTTAATAGCTGGAATTTCAGAGGTAGTTGGAGGAGTAGTATTTTATTTACTTTTTAATGATTATGTTAATGATTTGTTTTTAGGTAGTATTTTTTCTTTTGTTGCGGGTATTATGATATATTTATCTTTTTTTGAATTATTACCTAAGTCTTTAGAATATGAAAATAGAAATTTAACTTTATCTTCTTTTATGATAGGTATAATTTTCTTTTTCTTTATAAGTATTTTTATGCATTAAAAAAAAGGTCAATAGACCTTTTTTAAATTATTGTAAGTACGACTACTTTAGTAATTCTAGTTTTACCATTATATTTAACTTCAAATGTAACAGTATAAGTACTGTGAACATTTGGATTAATGGTTGTAGGATTACCATTTGGATCTGTGATGTTAGCGGTTATTGTATAACCATCAGTAACTGTTTGACCGTCTTTATAAAGTGTCATACATGTATTACTAACTGTTCCATTTGTGAAACAACTACTTATACTATCACCAACATGATATGTTGTGTCAAAGTGATTTGTTGAAGTATAAGTACTAGTGTCAGTATCAGCTTCTTGTATTGATGTAGTTGCACCTTTTGAATCAGTTTCACTATAGTCTTCGTATGTAGTAACTACTTTATATGTTCCAATAGGATCGCTTTGATTTGTAACAGTGTATTGTGTATCATCTGTAAATCCTAAGTAACGTCCATTTAAATATATTTTATAACCAAATCTACCATATGTTTCATCAAAGTCAACGTTAGGAGCAGCTGCAGTCCATGATAGTTTTACATTTCCTGTTAGGAAGTCATAGTTTGCAGTTAAGTTAGTAACATTGCTTAATTTTATATATGTAGGAGATATTTCAGTAGGTTCTGTACCTTTTCTAAAATATTCATAAGTTATTTTATCTTTTGGTGTATTTGAACTTGCAAGTCTTGCTGGATTACTTCCTTTTTCAATTGCTACTTTAACAACACTATCTGGTACTTTAAATTCTTTTCCTTTACTTGTAAACAATACTTTACCAGCAGCTTTATATAAACCATTTCTTTCAGAAATAACATTTATTTTACAACTAAAGTCAGCTTTTAATACGTATGCTTCAGTAGAACATGTTTTTTTATTACTTTTTTGTTTATGTATTTTTTCATAACCATACCACATACCAACAGCAGTATCAGGGTCATATCCAACAATCCATGCATCATTTACTGATGAATCGGGTAAATTGTATTCTTTAGCAATTTCGGTTGTGAAGTTTGTTGTACCTGTTTTAGCGGCTAAGTGTATATTTTTCATAGCAACACCGCTACCAGTACCATCAGTAACTGTATATTCAAGAACGTTTGTCATCATATAAGCAGTAGCTTCGCTCATAATTCTTGTACCTTCATTTTTAACATCGAAAGTTTCTCCAGTATCACGATAAACAATTTTACTAATTGTATATGGTTCGTAATAGATTCCACCATTTGCGAAAGCAGCATAAGCCGCAGCCATTTCTAAGGCGTTAGATCCTGTGAAAGCTCCAATTGAGTGAGCTTCGTGTAAAGGATTTTCTGGAGTAATTCCTAGTCCAGTAACAAAGTCATAGATATTATTTCTATCAACTGCTTGGAATGCTTTTAACGCTGGTACGTTTCTTGATTGTGCTACAGCTTCTTTAAGAGTCATGTTTCCTACGTGTTTACGATCGGAGTTACGAATTTCTTGACCAGTAGAGTAGTAGTATTTTTCATCTTTAATTATTGTATAAGTAGACCAACCTTCATATTCCATAGCTGGACCATAGTCAAATATTGGTTTAGCTGTAGAACCGATTTGTCTTTTTACTTCACGTGCGAAGTTTAATACTCTGGCATCACTTTTTCTTGATCCAGCAATTGCAGTAATTTTACCAGTATGTACATCAACAGCAGCTATACCTGCTTGAACAACATCGTTTTCCCATTTATATGTTTCACCTTTAAAGATAGCATCTAGTCCGGCTTGTTTCTTTAAATCAATATTTGTATATATTTTTAATGAAGTATTATAAGGATTTAAACCATATTTATCTTGTAATTCATCGATTACAGTATCAATATATGATTGATATTGTGTATATTCAGAATCTTCAACATCCACAAGTAAGCTTTCAATTGGGATAGAGTTTGCTAAATCCATTTCTTCTTTTGTAATATATCCATGTGAATGCATTAAAAGTAATACTTCAGCTCTTCTTATTGATGCGTTTTCTGGATATAAGAATGGATTATAAATAGTTGGAGCTTGGAACATACCAGCTATTAATGATGCTTCTGCTAAAGTTAGTTCTTTTGCACTTTTTCCAAAATATGTTTGTGCTGCTTGTTCAACTCCGTATGAATTACTTCCTAAGAAGTGGTTATTCATATAAAATTCTAAGATTGCTTCTTTACTATATTCTCTTTCTAATTTAAATACTGCTAAATATATATCAGTAAATTTTCTTTTAATACCACCAGATGTCATACTAGCAAGTGATGCATCTGTAAATCTATTTTTTATAACTTGCATTGATAGAGTAGAAGCTCCACCGGCATCATTTTGTCCTAGTACTTGTCCAACACCAGCTTTAAAAAATCTTAATGGGTCAAATCCATTGTGAGTAAAAAACCTTGAGTCTTCAACAGCGATAATAGCATTGATTAAATTTTCGCTTGCTTCATCATAGGTAATTAATTCACGTTTTTCAGTACCAAGTTCTGCATATAATTCACCATCATTTGTATATACAAGACTGGTTTCTTTTGAATTTAATTGTTTTGTGTTCCATTGTGGTGCTTCACTAACAATTATATAAGCGAAGTATCCAACTCCACAAACACCAGCAATACATCCTAATAGGAATAATATTGTGAATAGATTAGTTATTACTTTTACAACTTTATTTTTTCTTATTTTCTTTAGGAAAATTGATAATGCAATAATAATTGCAATACCTAGTATTGTTATACATGTCATTAATAATCCCATAGTTTTAAGAAATACTATAGTTGCTACAAATAATAATATTCCAAAAAAGATTAAACTATTTGTATCTAATTTATTTCTTTTTTTCTTTTTTGTTGTTTTTGGCATTTCATCACCATTCTTTTTTGAAGAGATTTCAGATCTTTGATTTAATTTTGTTTTATTATGACTATGTTCAATAGTTTTTGTTTTTTTCTTATTTAAAATATTTGTTAATTTTTCTTTGAAATTATTGTTTTCTTTTTTTATTGTTTTCTTTGGTGTTTCTTTTGTCTCTTCTTTTTTTACTTCTTTATTTTTCTTTTCAAATTTTATTGTAGGTATTTCGATAGTTTCTTTCTCTTCTTTATCTACTTTTTTTGTTTTTGTTTCTGTTTTTTGAACTTTATCAATTTTTTCTTCGTTTTTATATTTATCGCTTCTTCTAGGTTGAGTTGTTGTTTTTGTTTTTTTAGATTCTTCCATTTAGGCACCTCCTAATAATTCATCTATTATTTTTAAATAATCTAATCGAGGAATATATTTTTCTTCTATTAGATAAGCATAATCTTCAAAATATTTTAAAGGGATAGATTTTCTTTCGTTTTCTTTTAGAAAACTTAATAAGTCTTTAGCCATTAAAATATACGTTTTATTTAATTTATTAAATCTAACAATTATAAAACCGATACCATCATTGTTGTATACGTTTTCTAAATGTTTAATTTGATGTTTATGGATATTATCTAATGGAAATGAGGTTTTGCTGTTAGTTTCTTTAGCTTCAAAATCAATATATTTACCTTTATATAGTCCGTTATAGTCTGTTGTTGAAGGTTCTTTAAAGAATGCTTCTTTAATAACGGCATGACTTCTTGAAGGATAGTCAACTTTAGTTATTTGAATAGGGGTAGGCTTTTTATATATATAAGCTTTTCCTGTATCAATATAATATTGATTTGTGTCGTTTAAGTCTTTTTCTAAAGTCATTCCTCTATTATCATAATTTATGTGATTGTTATTAGAATTTTGTTGTTTTATTCCATTAGGGTATTTCATAAAATCACCTATATTAAATTATACTATAATACTTGAAAATTTACCAATATAAAATCTTGTTTTTGTGGTATAGTATATTAGTAATTTTTTGTTGTGAAAAATAAAATTATTGAAGAAAAACACTTTGTGTTATATAATATATTTGATAATGTAAAGTAAAATATTAATAAGGATGGTGATATTGTGTATCAAAATCGAATTACTTTAACTCCTCAGGATATTTTAAATAAAGAGTTTAAGATAGATACAAGAGGATTCAGATTAAAAGAAGTTGACCAATTTTTAGATGTAATTATTGGTGATTATGAAGAATTTTATAAAATATTAAAAGAAAATGAAAAAGAAAAAGAAGAGCTTTTAGAAGAAATTATGAATTTAAAACAAGAAATTCGTAATTTAAAAACTAATATTGAAATTGCTAAAAGTGGTAGTAGTGAAAGAAGAGAAGTAACTAATCTAGATATTATGAAACGTCTTTCTCAGTTAGAAAAGATTGTTTATGGTAAAGAAGAAGAACAACAATAATAAGAATTAATACTTTGACAAACGCGCTATTCTTGTAATGGTGAGGAAAGTCCTTGCTCACACAGTCTGCGATGATTGTAGTGTTCATGCTAGAGGAATTTTACTAACTCTAGGTAACTAGTAATAGTTAACGGCGATGAGGATATCTAAGTCTTTGATATGATATTAGTAGTTGTAAAGTGCCACAGTGACGATTGCTTTGGGAAACTAAAGTATGAAACGCGGTAAACCCCATGAGTGAGAAATCCAAAATTGGTAGGAGAGCTTTAACAAAGGAATTTGAACAGAGTTAAAGACCAGAGATGGTAGATAAATGTTTGTCACCTAGAAATAGGTACAGAACGAGGCTTATAAAGTATTTTTTTATTTTGATTTGAGGTGTTATTTTGAAAGAACTTGGAGAATATTTAAAGGATAAACGAAAAGAAAATGGTGTTGGTCTTGAAGAAGCTGCAGAAGACTTAAGTCTTACAAAAGATGATATTGAAAATATTGAAGCAGGTAATATTAGAGCTTTTAGAGATGTTTTAAAATTAAAAGTTATGGTAAAGGATTATGCTAAGTATTTAGGACTAGATCCTGAAAAAGTAGTAGATGAATTTAATGATTTTTTATTTGAACATACATCAAAGATTTCTTTAGAGGATATTTTAGAAGCAAAACAAAAAAAGGAAGAAGAAGAAAAACAAATAGTTTCTCCATATACTAAGAGTACAAAAAAACATTTTAATATAGAAAGTTTATTAAAATTAAAACCTCTATTTGTTGTGTTTCTTGTAGTATTAGTGATATTATTAATAATAGTTATATATATTAATATTGCTAGTAAGAGAGAACCTAATAATAGAAATGTAGAATTGATGGGAAGAGAGTGTGTAGAATATGAATTTGCCTAATAAGTTGACTATTTCAAGAATTATAATGAGTTTAATAATTATTTTTATATTATTATTTGATTTTTCTTTAATAGGTATTGAATATAATAATAATGTTAATTTATTTAATTCAGGAGTTTATGGAGATCCAAAACATATTATTGCTGGAGTATTATTTATAATTGCTAGTTTAACTGATTTCTTAGATGGAATGATAGCTAGAAAATATGGATTAATTACTAATACAGGTAAAATGTTAGATGCAATAGCTGATAAAGTATTAGTTAATTCAACATTAATCATTTTAGCAATTCAAGGATTAGTTCCTGCAATTGTACCTGTTGTAGTTGTATTAAGAGATATTGTTGTTAATGCAATTAAGATGGAAGCTGCTGGAAAGGGTGTTGTAATTGCTGCAATTGGTTCTGGAAAATTAAAAACTGCTTCATTAATGGTTGGTACAGTACTTGCATTTGCTTATAATATCCCATTTGAATTAATATCATTAGATGTTACAAATTTCTTATTATATTTTGCAACTTTAATGTCTATTATTTCAATGGTACAATACTTTAATATGAATAAAGAATTAATATTTGGTAATGATAAGAAAAAAAATAAATAATTAGGAAATAGTTTACAAAAAGTACTTTTCTATGTAAGAAAAGTGCTTTTTTTGTTGAAAAATAAAGGGAAAAATTATTTTCGAACAAATGTTCAAAAAAGTATTGCAATTTAAAAAAAAGTATAGTATTATTAATATGTAAGCAAATAAATGGAGGTATTATTGATGGCAAAGACAGAAAAGGATAAAACTTTAGATCAAGTTTTAGCGGATATAGAAAAACAATTTGGTAAAGGTTCTATTATGAAACTAGGAGAAAGTAAACATATGGAAGTTGAAGTAGTTTCAAGTGGATCTTTATCTTTAGATATTGCTTTAGGTGTTGGTGGTTATCCTAAGGGAAGAATTATTGAAATATATGGACCAGAATCTAGTGGTAAAACAACTTTTGCATTACATGCAATAGCTGAGGCACAAAAGGCTGGGGGAAGAGCTGCATTTATTGACGCAGAACATGCACTTGATCCTGCTTATGCTAAAGCTTTAGGTGTTAATATTGATGAGTTATTATTATCACAACCTGATACTGGTGAACAAGCATTAGAAATTTGTGATGCTTTGGTTAAGAGTGAAGCAGTTAGTATTATTGTTATTGACTCGGTTGCAGCATTAGTTCCACAAGCGGAAATAGATGGTGAAATGGGAGATAGTCATGTTGGTTTACAAGCACGTTTGATGAGTCAAGCTTTAAGAAAGTTATCTGGTAATATTAATAAGACTAAGACTACAGCTATTTTTATAAATCAATTAAGAGAAAAAGTTGGAGTTATGTTTGGTAATCCTGAAACTACTCCTGGTGGTAGAGCATTGAAGTTTTATTCAACTATTCGTTTAGATGTTAGAAGAAGTGAAGCATTAAAAATTGGAGAAAATGTTATTGGTAATAAAACTACTGTTAAAGTAGTTAAGAACAAAGTTGCTCCACCATTTAAAGCAGCTGTTGTTGATATTATGTATGGTGAAGGTGTATCTCGTGAGGGAGAACTTATTGATTTAGCTGTTAGTGCTAATATTGTTGAAAAAAGTGGTGCATGGTTTGCATATAATGGTGAAAAACTAGGACAAGGTAAAGAAAATGTTAAATTATTACTAAAAGAAAATGTAGCACTACGTGAAGAAATAGAACAAAAAACAAGAGAGTTCTATGGAATTAATCTTAAGAAAAAATAATAAAAATGAACTTGTTTTGACAAGTTCTTTTTTGTTGACATAAGTTGTAAAAAAAATTACAATATAATTAGATGTTATGATTATTGATTTTAACATATATAGTGAGAATGGAGGTAAGTTATGGACGTATTAATCTCCGTTTTGCTAATCGTACTTGGATTAATAGTAGGTTTTGTTGTCTGCTATATTGTTTTAAATATTAAAACAAAGAATACTGGAAAAACTGTTGAAAAGATGCTTGAAAATGCAAAGAAAGAAGCTGAAAAGGTTAAAAGGGAATCTTTGTTTGAAGCTAAGGAAGAAATTCATAAATTAAAACTTGAATCAGAAAAAGAAATTAAAGATCGTAAAAAGGAAATAAAAGACACTGAAGATCGTCTTATTCAAAGAGAGAATAATATGGATAAACGTGATGAATTATTTCAAAAACGCGAACTTGCTTTAGATGAAAGAGAAAATAATTTATCAAGTAAACAAAGTGAAATTCAAGACGAACGTGCAAAAGTGGAAGAAGTTAAGAAAGAACAACTAGAATTACTTAGTAAAATATCTGGATTTAATAAAGAACAAGCTAAAGATTTATTAATGAAAAGAGTTGAAGAAGAAACATCAAAAGATATTGCAATTTATATTAAAGAAAGAGAAGATGCTGCTAAGTTAGAAGCTGATAAGAAAGCTACTGATTTAATAGTATTATCTATGCAAAGATTTGCTGCTGATTTAGCTAATGAACAAACTGTTACAGTAGTAAATTTACCTAATGATGAAATGAAGGGTAGAATAATTGGTAGAGAAGGTAGAAATATTCGTACTATTGAAGCTATTACTGGAGTTGATTTAATTATTGATGATACACCAGAAGCTGTAGTTTTATCTAGTTTCGATCCTTTAAGAAGAGAAATAGCTAGAGTTACTTTAGAAACTTTAATTAAAGATGGTAGAATTCATCCTACTAGAATTGAAGAGTTATATGATAAGGTTTGTAAAGATATGAAAGCAAAAATTACTGAATATGGTAATAGTGCATTATTTGAATTAGGTCTTACTAAAATGGATCCTGAATTAATTGAATTAGTTGGTAGACTTCATTTTAGAACTAGTTATGGACAAAATGCTTTACAACATTCGGTTGAAGTTGCTCATTTAGCAGGATTAATTGCTGGTGAGTTGGGCCAAAACATAGCACTTGCTAAACGTGCTGGTCTTTTACATGATATTGGTAAAGCAATAGATCATGAAATTGAAGGAAGCCACGTTGAAATTGGTGTAGATATTGCTAAAAAATATAATGAACATAAAGTAGTTATTGATGGTATTGCATCGCATCATGGTGATAAAGAAGCTCAAAGTGTTATTGCAGTGTTAGTTGCGGTTGCTGATGCTTTATCTGCTAGTCGTCCTGGTGCTAGAAATGATTCTTTAGAAAATTACTTAAAGAGATTAGAACAACTTGAAAATGTTGCTAATGAACTTCCAGGAATTGACCATACATTTGCTGTTCAAGCAGGTCGAGAACTTCGTGTAATGGTTAAACCTGATCAAGTAGATGATGCTGGTGCTTATAAGATTGCTAAGGATGTTAAAAATAAGATTGAAGAGACTATGCAATATCCTGGTACTATCAAAGTAACAGTTATTCGTGAAACAAGAGCGCAAGAAGAAGCTAAATAGTTTCTTCTTTTTTTTGTTAGTTTATGTTATTATATCTATAGATTTGTAGGTGATGATATGCTTATTAAAAATATGAATTTATCTTTTGGTATTCAGGAAATATTTAAAGATGTTAATATTAATATACCTGATGATAAAAAGATAGGAATTGTTGGTGTAAATGGAAGTGGTAAAACTACTTTGTTTAAGTCAATTCTTGGGATACAGGAATTAGATTCTGGAAGTATATCTTTTTTTAATAAACCTAGTATATCATGGCTTCCTCAAGTTATTACTGATGAGGTTCCTAATCTAGACATTAGTGTTTTTGATTATTTATTAGAAGGTAGACCAATAAAAAAGTTACAAGAGGAAATTGAAAGACTTTATATAGAAACTACTACTTTATCTAAAGAAAAAGAAGTAAATAAGATATTAGATAAAATTAATAAACTACAAACAAAGTTAGATTATTGGGATCCATATAACGCAGAAGAGATTTTATTAAAACTTATTGCGAATATGAAAATAGATGATGAATTATTAGAAAAAAGTTTAAGTACTTTAAGTGGTGGTCAAAAATCAAAGGTTGCTTTTGCGCGTTTACTATATTCTAAACCTGATTTAATTCTTTTAGATGAACCTACTAACCATTTAGATAAAGATACTAAAGAATTTGTAGTTAATTATTTGAAAAATTATCATGGTGGTGTATATATTATTTCTCATGATGTAGAGTTTTTGAATAAGATTGTTGATAAGATATTATATTTAGATAAAAGACATCATAATATGGAGTTATTTGATGGTAATTATGATCAGTTTCAACGTATATTAAAAGAAAGAGAAGTTCGTTTGATGAAAGAAGCTGAGATACAAGATAAAGAAAGAAAAAGATTACAAGGAATAATAGATAAGTATATTCATGGTAATGAGAAAAAAGCAAAGATTGCGAAAGATAGACAAAAGAAATTAGCTAAATTAGAAGAAAATGCAGTTGTTGTGGAAAAGAAAATGAAGATAGCTAATATTTATTTACATCAAGGAAGAGAAAGTACTAAGCATCCTGTTATGATTAAAGATTTATCATTTAAATATGATAAAGATTCTAAAAGATATATATTATATAAAGTTAATTTAGATATTCCTAAAGGAGAAAAATTCCTTATAGTTGGTGAAAATGGAGTAGGTAAGAGTACTTTATTAAAATTAATTGTTGGAGAATTGGTTCCTGATACTGGTGAAGTAGTTTTAGGAGATAAGACTGATATAGGGTATTATGCTCAGGAGCATGAGCATCTTGATTTGGATAAGAATTTACTTGAGAATTTAGATGATTTTAATTTAACTGAGAATGAAAAAAGAGGTTTTTTAGGTAAATTTTTATTTGTTGGTGATGATTTATTTAAAAAGGCTAAGGTATTATCTCCAGGAGAGAGAGCTAGACTTGCTTTATTAAAACTAACTTTAATGAAAGCAAATTTACTTATTTTAGATGAACCTACTAACCATTTAGATCCTGATACACAAAAGATTATTGCTAATAATCTAAAGACTTTTCCTGGTACTATTATTGTAGTATCACATAATGAAGAATTTGTTGATTATTTAGGAATAGAAAGAACTTTAGTATTACCAGATGGTAGAATAGATTATTATGATAGAAATGTTGTTGTTAAATATCATAAATTAAATGAACATAAAAAAAAGAAGTAGAAATACTTCTTTTTTATTGGATTTTTATTAGGTACCATTCATTATCTATTTTTCCTACTGTTATGTAGTAAGAGTCTTTATAGTAACTGTTTTGGTATTCTGAAATGTAATATTTATAAGCTTCACTAATTGTTTTATTAGTTTGATACTTTGTATTAAATTGTTCTTCTAAGTTTTCTAAAGCATAACTTCCTAGTTGTGTTCCAGTTTTGTTTTGTCCACAGGTTCTGTTGCTATTATTATCTTTATAGATTATATTGCGCCAAGTAATACCGCCATCAAATGTTAATTCTTGATCTGTAATATAAGTATATACTTCGGTGAAACTTCTATTCTCAATTCCATCGCAAAATGCATTTATTGGATCAATTGAATTTGACTTTGAAATAATAATAGTTTCTTCTTCGTAATCGTATGATGTTTGATTATCCATCGAACTAAACATAGCAATGAATGCGCCAATAAAAGTTATTAAAAATGGAAAAATAAAGAAAAAGAATATAAATAGTTTTATAGTTTTAGCAGCATCATTAGCATTTTTATTTCTAGTTATAGTAGTTTTTTGACTATATTGATTATTATAATTTGTGGTTACTTTTGGTTTTTCTTTATATACATTTCCATATTTATCTTTATATTCTGATTTAGGTTTTTCTTTATTTTGGCTAAAATCAAAGCTATAGTCGTGTTGATGTTCATTTGGATTATCAAAGTCAAAACTATAATCATGGGTGTGTTGATTAGGATTATTAAAATCAAATACATTTCTATGATCATGAATTATTTTTTCTTTTTCTTCTTTTATTTCTTTTTTATCTAGATGATGTTCTTTGATAAAATCATCATATCCTGTATATACATATTTATAATCTTTATAATTAGTAGACATTTTTTTATTCTTATCATCATTCATAATATACACCTATTATCCTTATACTTTAATTCTATATTTTTATTTAATAAAAGTAAAGTTTTTAGATAATAAAAAAAGTAGAGAATGTCTACTTTTATCTTTTTATGTCTAATATAACTGGTAAAATAATAGGTTTTCTTCCTGTTAGTTCATAAATAAATGGGAATAAATCTGTAGTAATTTGATTTTTTATGTCATTAAAATTAGATGTTTTATCTTTTAATTTATTAGTGATAGAGTTAGCAGCTGTTGTTTCTATTTTTTTAATTAGTTCTTCATTTTCATTAATAAGAATAAATCCTCTTGTTGTAATGTTTGGTTTTATTAATAATTCTCTTTTTTTCATATCAACATTTGCGATAACAACTAAGATTCCATCACTAGCCATTATTTTTCTATCTCTTAATACAGCACCATTTATTTCGCCAAGTCTATTACCATCAACATATATATCGTTAGCGATAACAGAATTTGATTTTGTTATTTCATGATTTAACATTGATAGGGTATTACCATTTTGTAATACAAATGTGTTTTCTTTTGGAATATCACAATCAATACCGATATTAGCATGATTTTTTAGCATACGATAATCACCATGGAATGGCATTAAGTATTTTGGTTTAAGTAATCTAATCATCAATTTTAATTCTTCAATATTAGCATGTCCTGATGTGTGAATATCTGAAAGGGAAGTATTAGTAAATACTTTAACACCTTGTAGATATAATTTATTGATTGTTCTTCCGATTGCTTGTGCATTACCAGGAATTGGTGATGATGAGAATACTACTATATCATCTGGGCGTAACTTAATTTGTTTATGAGTACCATTTGCAATTCTTGAAAGAGCAGCAAGAGGTTCTCCTTGAGAACCAGTACAAAGAATTGTTACTTCTCCTGGTTTTAAGTTGTTTGCTTCTTCTGGACTTATTAAAATATCTTTATGGTCAATATAACCACCTTTTAGAGATATTTCAATATTATTTTCCATACTTCTTCCAAAAACACATATTTTACGATTATGTGTATAACATGTTTCTACGATATGTTTTAAACGATAAATATTTGATGCAAAAGTTGCAATAATCATTCTTCTATTAGTATATTTATCAAATATATCATTTAAAGCATTATCTACTTTAGTTTCACTAACACTCATACCTTCATTTAAAGCATTAGTTGAATCACTGATTAGTAAGTCAACTCCTTCTTCGCCAATTCTAGCCATTTTATGTAGATCAGACATTGGACCGATAGGGGTTAAGTCAAATTTAAAGTCACCAGTAGTAACTACTGTACCATTTGGTGTTTTGATAACAATACCATGTGAATCAGGTATTGAGTGAGTTGTTCTAAAAAATTCTACTTGAATATTTTTAAATTTTAGGATTGTTTGGTCGTCATATGTATTTAAATTGTCATATCTTATATTTCGATCTTCTAATTTTAAAGCAATAAGTTCTTTAGCTTGATTAGCAGCATAAATCGCAGGTATTTCAACATTTTGTACTAAGAATGGAATACCACCTATATGGTCTTCATGACCATGTGTAATAATTAAAGCTTTAATTTTTTCTTGATTTTGTTTTAAAAATGTAAAATCTGGTAAGATATAATCTATTCCTAGAAGTCCGCCTTCTGGAAAAGCAATTCCCGCATCAATAATAACAATTTCATCATCATGCATTACACAATACATGTTTTTTCCGACTTCACCTAAACCACCTAAAACTATTATTTTAGTTTCTATTTGGTCTTTCATAAAATCTCCTTTCTTTATATATAAAAGAACTAACGTATGAATTATACTATGAATTTATTTTTTTGTCTATATATTTAAATTTATTTAAAGGGAGTAGACATAAAAAAAGATTAACTTTTGTTAATCTTTTATGGATTTGTTTCTGGGGTGTTTTCTCCAGAATTTTGATTATCATTTGTATTATTATCATTATTGTTATCTTCTGGTGGTGGAGTAATGACTTCTTTTCTTTTTGCAATTGTAAGAGTAATATTTTTACTATTACATAAGTCAGTACGTTTCTTAGGTGGATAACTTTGTTTATATATTTTACCAGCAGGGTATGCTTCTGTTTCTACTTCATCATAAGTGATGGTAAATCCATTTTTTAATGCCCAACTATCGGCCTTAGCACGGCTATAGGTTGAAAAGTCTGGGATTAGTGTATAGAGTACAGTTGCTTTATTTCCGTATCTACCAATAGTATTTTGGGTATACGTTTCTTCTATTGTATAATTAAATGATTTATCAGGTTCTGTTTTTATTAGACCAAGATTTTCTTTCATAGCTTTTATTATTTTAGCTTTACTATCTTGATTAGGTATATAGTTATATAGAGTTAAACGACTTCTTTCATCATATATATATTGATCAGATCCAGCTAAATATAATTTTTGAATAGTTACTAATTCACCGCTACTATTTTTTGAACTTGTCATAATATCTTTAGCGATATTATAGAATGATAAAATAGTTTCTCTAGACATATTAGTATCCATATTGTTAGAAATTGCATCTAAAATACTATATACTTTTGTAACATTTTCAATATTTTTAGCTTTATTTATAATACCTCTAATAACTAATTGTTGATTTTGTCCTCTAACAAAGTCATTTCTAACACCTTGGTTATATTTTGTTCCACAAGCTTGCATTCCTTTTGTGTTTTTCTTTCTATTTCTTGAAAGGGCTAGGGCTTGTTCACCATTTAGTGTTTGTTTTCCTTGTTCTACTTTTACAGTGTATTTTCCCCATTTTCTTTTACTGTTTTGTTCACAAAATGCATAAGGTACATCTACTTCAATACCACCTAAGGCATCGACTAAATCAACCATACCAGCAAAGTTTATTTTAGCATAATAATCAATTGTAATACCTGTATAGTTTTGAACAGTGTTGATGACACACTTTGTACCACGTGCCGCAGCATGAGTGATTTTATTTTCAGCTTTATTACTAAAACATGCGATTGGTACATAAGTATCACGAGGAATACTTAACATAGTAGCTGTTAGTGTATCTGGATTAAATGTCACTAAGATAATAGCATCTCCATTAAAACTATCAGCATTCTCGATACCTTCTTTTTTAGAATCAACTCCAAGTAGGAGAATTGTGAATGGTTCAGATACATCTTTAGATGTTCCAAGTAATTCTGATTCTTCTTTAGTTTCTTTTTTTTCTGTTGAAGCTAAAATCTTTGTATCAGCTTCGAGTGTTTCATAACCTTCTTCTTCTTCGTATAATACACCATAGTTAGTAGGTAAGAAAATGTAGTCGACTTCACCAGAATATAAGTCTCTAATCATACTAGCATAATCTTCATAACCTAATATTTTATTATATTCATCTATATCATATTTATTTATTATTTCCCATGGTAATTTATACATAGCTAAGTCTTCTGTATCACTACCAATAGCTATTTTAGAATTTTTAATATTTTTAGGATCTGTTACTTTATTTTCTTTTAATGTTATTAAAGATATTGAAGTAGTAACAAATTCTTTATTAGCATTATTTAAACTTTTAGTTATATAGTTTAGTGTATATCCTATAAAAATAGTAATTACTATTAATATACTTAATAAAAATCTTTTTATTGATTTTTTTATTCTTTTCTTTTTCTTCTTTTTTCTAAATAAATTTATTATCATCATTAAATTAAATAAAATAATTATTGCAGTAACAATATAGATGATAATTTTTAAATCTTTAATACTAATATATTGAAATAGGGCAACTATTAGATAAATACCACTGGCAATAGATAAAAGAATAAAAATTATATCTAATATTAAAGACAATTTATTATTAGTAGTCTTTTTTTCTTTTTTTTCTATGTCTTTTTCTTTACTTTTTGTTTTCATAAATACCTCCTAATATTATTTATCTTTTTTATTCTTCTTTTTTGTTTTTTTCTTAGGTTTTATATCTTCAATAGTTATTTCCTCTTCAGTTTCGTTTTCTTCTTTAATTCTTTGAATTTCTTCTTCTGTTTCTTTAATTAATTTTTCTTTTTCTTCTTCAGTAACTATTTCTTTTTCTTCTATAATTGTTTCTTCTTTATTTTCTTGAATTTGTTTTTTCTTTTTTTCTTTTTTATTAAATATTAAATTAAATAAAATAATTATATATGTCAAGAAAATAAATCCTAATAAACCAATAATAATTAATTTATATAATTCTTCATTATTATCTTCTGTGATAGGTACTGGTTTAGGTTCTGTTTCTTGTTGATCTTCTACATATATTTGAACTGTATTTTCATCTTTTTCATAACGATATATAGATTCAATACCATTTTCAAGATTTATTGCATAAAAGTATTTATATGTAATATCAAGTGCTTTAGTATATGCTTTAATATTATTTTCATTTAGAACTATTTCTGTTGGGTAGAAATCTCCAACTATTTCTTTATCTTCAATATAAAGTGTTAAACCAGATAAAACATATTGGTTATATTTAGTATATGTATTTTCTTCATTATTATAAATATATAATTCTATATTTCCTTCAATATCTTTTAAACCTACTAAAGTCATATTGGCTTTTTCATTAAATAGGGAAGGAACACTTTCATCATTTATAGTGGTTGTTGATTCAATGAAACTACTATTTGGAGTTTCTAATAATTTAGCTTTTCTAATTACTGTATATTCTTGGTCATCAATTGTTATAGTAATTGGATTTAGTTCTTCAACAATGGCATTTATTGTATATGTTTTAGTAGAACCATTTTCAGCAGTTACTTTAATTTTAATAGTATTTGTACCATCAACTACTGTTTTTGTTCCTAATCCTTCAATACTTGCAGATGAATCAGCTTTTTTTCCTGTTATAGTTATTTTTTCAGTATTAGCAGGTAAGTTAACAGTATAATTAGTAACACTTGGTGAGAATTTAGGTGATAATGTATAACCTGTTACTCCTAAACTAGATAAATTATTATTTTTTGAATAACTTGCTTCTAATTGTGCTTGTGTTATTACTTTTATACTTTTACTTTTAGAACTAAATTTTACTTCTTCTGAACCTACCATGGTTGCTCCAACAGCATTAAATTTTAATGTTGCTGTTCCAGATTTTTTGGCCTTAAATTTAAATGTATATTTTTGAGTTTTAACTCCGTTTCCAGAAAAAACTGGGGCATCTGAAGTATTACCACTTGTAAGTGTCATTATTGTTTTGTCATAAGAAATATCATATTGTAGTGCAACCATTTCTTTTGGTGAAGTTACTGTAACAGTAAAAATAACAGTATTTCCAACCACTATCTGTGATTTATTTGATGTTATTGTAATTGTACCAGTTGCTGCATTGACTTTATCTATATTAAAAGTAAAAAGACTTATTAATATGACAAATATTGATAATATTTTTTTTGTTTTTCCCATTTTTATCCTCCTATGATTGCGATATATTACTCTTTTTTAGAAGATGTTTTTGGATGTTAGCTAAATCTAATATTGTTATTTTTCCATCTTTATTAGTGTCCGCAGATTTAGCAAAGTTTCCTGTTAAAGTAGACTTTTTCAATAAGTGTTTTTGGATATTAGCCAAATCTAGGATCGTTATTTCACCATCTCCATTATTATCACCATATATGATAACAATATATGTTTGTGTGTTTTCTCCAGAAACGATAGTTATTTTATCACCAGTAACTAAAGAACCACTTGTTTTAGCTTTATCATTACTGTTAGTAATATTTATACTTGCGTATTTATTAGCTTTTTGTAATTTTGCAATTGCACCTTGTACAGTTGAACCTAAAGTAAAGTTTGTTATATATGTTTCATTAGTTATCTTATAACCTGAATTTATTACTGTTTCATTAGGTGTAGGGTAGATGATAACTGGTTCATTTGGTTTTTCTGGTTCAATTGGTTTTTCTTCGTTATCATTTTCATTTTCGTTTGTACTATTTGATTTTATGATTGTAAGTGTATATGTTCTAGTATTTCCATTTTGTGCTGTTACTATTATATTTGCTGTTGTTGTATTTTCTGTTAAAGTAATTTTTCCTGTACCATTTACTTTAGCATTTGCATTAATAGTGGTGGCGCCAATTGTAATTGTAGTGGTATCATCTGTAACTGTTACTTTATAGTTAGTTTCTTCACTGTCAAAATTTGTAACACTAGTATTATTAACTGTTAAAGTTTTTAACCAGTTATTTGGATTACCTTGTTTTGGTAATGTTGTTTCATTTGGTATTCCTTCATAGATTGGAATTTGGAAAACAATAGGGTAGTCAATTATTCCCATACTTGTGTAAGAAATTTTTGTTGTTTTAGCAGATGATGCTACAGCTCTTACGTTTGACATGTATTGATGCCAGTAACCTTTATTTGAATTAATAGATGTATTAAATTTTTGAAAATATGGTGTATTTTGGGCTGCATCGATATAGCCAGATACAATCCATCCAGCACCACCAACAATAGCTTTTTGTTTTGTATTCCATCCTTGTTCTTTAGCATATTTTAGACCATTACAAACAGGTTTAGTTGCCGCAGTTGCTTGGATATTATAGAAGTTATAGTAACCAGTATAATCAACTGAACAATAACTACTAGTATTACCATTTACAGCATATCCACCATTTAAACCAACTTCTTGTCTTGATAAAGCTGCTAGATAAATAGGTGATACATTATATTTAGTTGCTGCTTCTATATAATATGGAATTAAATCTGTGTAAAAATCTGTATATAAAATTGCTTTAACTGCATTTGCTGTTTGATAAGAACTATAATAATTTAAATCTTCGAACATAAATATACCATCTTCGGTTAGGAAGTTTCTTGGATCTAAATAGTAAGCAATAGTTTCATTACTAGCTTGGAACCAAGTTTGTGCATCTTGTGCTTTAAATTTATCTGTATACCAGTCGTAAAAACCTTCTTCAGTGGATAAATATCCTTGAGAAGAAGATGATGTTGATTGATATGTACTTCTTCCAGCTACATTTTGATTTTTCAATGTATCTTTCCAATTATTTTTAGTTTTTATTCCTACAAATACCCAATTTGGATGTTTTTTATGAAGTTCTCTTAATTTTACTTTATATGTTTCTGGAAATCCTTGATTAGTTAAGTATGCTTCAAATTCTTCATCAGTCATTTTTGAAATATCAGAATCAGGTATTTCTTCTTCATCTTCTATTGGTTCTTGTATTTCAATATATCTACTGCAGGCATAACCTGTTTGATTATTATATTGAACTTTATGCCATAAACCAGTACCACATCCTGTTGAATTGTCATCTGTTTTTATATTTTGTTCTAATATAGTAACAATTGTATTATGTGGAATACTATCTAATTTACTATATTTACTTGTACCAGGACCATTTCTTAGTCTTAAACCATCAATTGAAGAGATACGTCCATAGGTAGTAGCATTAACAGGGATAATATTAAAAAATAGTAATTGCATAATAAAAATTAGTAAAAATAATGGTGTAAAAGTTCTTTTTTTCATTAATATCATCTCCTTTGTCTAATAATCCATTTTTATAATTTTATATATATATTATATATTAATAATATGGTAAAGTCCAATCTTGAGACTAATCTTATTTTCTCTAGTTTTAAACTAGACATTTTTTGACAATATATTAGGTTTATAGTATAATATTTGACATTTCTAGGTGGTGATTTTTATGAGTAAAATTTCAGTAATAATTCCTGCGTATAATGCGAGTGAAAATATTAGAGAATGTCTTGATAGTATTATTAATCAAACCTATAAAGATTTAGAAATTATAGTAGTAGATGATTGTTCTAAAGATGACACATTTAAAATACTAAAAGATTATGCATCTAGAGATAAAAGAATTTTAGTTATAAAAAACGCTATTAATTTAGGAGCGGGTGGTTCTAGAAATGTTGGTTTATCTATTGCAACAGGTGACTATGTTACTTTTGTAGATAGTGATGATTTTTTAGATTTAGATACATATCGTGAAGTTAATGATGCAATTATTGATAATAATTTTCCTGATATTGTTCGTTTTGAACAAAGTAGTTTTCTTGAAGTTGGTGCTCTTAGAATAAACATAGATTTTTTTACTAATAATGTTTATAATGGGGTAGAGGGTGTATTAAATCCAAAAGTATCACAAAGATATGTTGCTTTAGAAACACCAGGAGTTTGTAATAAGGTATTTAAACGAAAATTAATTGGAGATACACGTTTTGTTGAAGATAAGAAATGGGAAGATTATCCATTTTGTACATTTTTACTAGGGAAAGCTAATAAAGTTGTTTTTACTGTTTCAGATGGTTGTGGATACAATTATCGTCATTCGATTGGTTTTAATAATACGACTTTAACTGATATAAAAAAACCAACCGATAGAATGTTAGAAATATATGATTGTTGTGATCTTTTAAGTAAAGAATTTGAAGAAGCAGACTTGATAGATTTATATGAAGATGCTCTTCGTGGTAATCAAAAAATTCATTCATTACAAAGAGTAAGAGATGTAATGTTTACTAGAAGTTATTCTCATAATAAAAAAAGACAACTTATAAATGGTCTTTTAAATTTAACAGAAGTAAAGTTTGGTTCTATTTTTGATGATGAGATGTATTTATCTTTGAAGAATGATAAAATGTTTTATAGAGCTAGAATGTTTTTAGTAGAAAATGTTTATAATAATCCTGATTTAAGAAAAGAAGAATCAGAAGAAATGATAAAAGAAAAGATTAAAAGAATGATATAAAGAGTTATTTGCTAAAAAAACTCTTATGTAGTATAATTATTCTTGTAAAATTTTATGTGAGGTTAGACATGAAAAGATTTTTTGATAATATGAAAAAATATTGGAAGTATTCTATTTATGCGGCAAAAGCTGAATTAAAAGCTGAGGTTGCAAATTCTTATTTAAACTGGTTATGGTGGATATTAGATCCAATTTCATTTATGATAATTTATACTTTTATGGTTGAACTTGTATTTAATGCAAGTGAACAATATTTTCAAGTATTTGTTTTTGTAGGACTTACTTGTTGGAATTATTTCAATACAACAATCAGTAATAGTGTAAAACTTGTTAGTAAGAATAAAGCAATAGTTACTAAAGTATATGTTCCTAAATATATTTTACTTTTTGTAAAATGTTTAAAGAATATGTTTAAGATGATGATTTCTTGGGCATTAGTAATTGTTTTAATGTTTATATTTAAGGTACCATTCCATTTAACAATGTTATGGTGGGTATTAATAATACCAGTGTTATTTGTAGTAACTTTTGGAATTTCAACAATTCTATTACATTTTGGTATTTTTGTAGAAGATTTACATAATGTTACAAATATAGTATTAAAATTATTGTTCTATCTTTCAGGAGTATTTTATTCAATTGGAAAAAGACTTTCGGGGTCATTATCTGTTATACTATTAAAGCTTAATCCCATTGCATTTATTATGGATCAATGTAGGGGTGTTATGATATATGACAAAATGCCTAATTTTGCTTGGCTTGCTATGTGGTTTATAGTAGGTTGTCTATTATCTTGGATAGGAGTAGTTGTTATTCATAAATATGAAAACAGTTATGCTAAGGTGATTTAATATGAAGAAGAGTAATAAAAAAGAAATTTCTATTTCAGTTAATAATTTACATATTTGTTATAGAGGTTTAAAAAAGTTTTCAATAAAACAGTCTTTACTTAAGTTAAAGACTAGTAAACTAGAAATATTTGAGGCATTAAAAGGTGTTTCTTTTGAAATTGAAAAAGGGAAAATTTTAGGAATAGTTGGGAAAAATGGTAGTGGTAAAAGTACTTTATTAAGAAGTATTGCTGGTATTTTTTCACCTGATAAGGGAAGTATTAATTTACATGGTAATACTATTTCGTTACTTAGTATTGGAGTAGGGTTTCAACCTGCTTTAACAGGATATGAAAATATTTTCTTATCAGGAATGTTGCTTGGGTTTTCAGAAGAACAAGTAAGAGAGAAACTAAAAGATATTATAGAGTTTTCTGAATTAGGTGATTTTATTTATAGTCCTGTTAAAACATATTCTAGCGGGATGTATTCAAAATTAGCATTTTCAATTACAGCAATATTAGAAACTGATATTATGTTAATAGATGAAGTTTTAAGTGTTGGAGATATTCAATTTAAAGCTAAGAGTTATGCTAAGATGAAAGAACTTATTAGTGATACTAATCGTACTGTTGTAATTGTTTCTCACTCAACTGGTACACTTAGAGAGTTATGTGATGAAATACTTTGGTTACATGAAGGTAAGATAAAGATGTTAGGTAATTGTGATGAAGTTCTTGATAAATATCAAGAATTTATGGAAGCTGATGCTTTAAAAAGAGAAGAAGCTAAAAAGCAAGAAGAAGAACAATTAAAAAAAGTAATTCAAGAACAAAAGAAAAAATAAAGAAAAGGAAGCATTTGCTTCCTTTTTTTAATCATATTCGTCGTATATGTTTCCTACTATTTCTTCAATAGCATCTTCCATTGTTATTATACCAATAAAGTTTCCTTTTTCTTTTACTATACCAAAACTATGATGTTTCTTTTGCATTTTTCTGAAGACATCATCAATTTTTTCAGTTGATTTAAATGTTTGAACTGGTTGTAGTAATTCAGCAATAGTAATTTCTTTATCTTTTTGATGATTTAAAATAAAATCTTTAACATTTATGAATCCAATAATTCCATTTTTGTTTTTTACTGGAAATCTTGTATATTTAGTATCTTTTATTTTTTTAATATTTTCTTTTAAGTCATCTTCTATATTAATGATTACACAATCTTTTTTTGGTGTCATTATTTCTTTAACTGTTTTATCATTAAATTCAAATATATTTAATATATAATCTCTTTCTTTAGCTTCTATTATTTTTTCAGAAGTACCTGTTAAGATAATTCTTTTTATGTCTTCTTCAGATAGACTATCTTCTTTTTCTTTTATTCTGAATAATTTACACACAATATTTGTGGAAAAAGTTAAGAATTTTATTAATGGATAAAAGATAAAAGAAATAATTCTTAATAAATCTACTGTTAAAGATGCTACTTTATATGGATTAGATCTTCCTATTTTTTTAGGAACTAATTCCCCAAATACTAAAGTAAAGTATGAAAGTATTATTGTTATGATTACCACTAAAATACTTCTTGTTGCATCAGCATTTATGATAGTAACTCCTTTTTCTATTAAATATGTTGCGAATGTATCACTGGCAAAGGCACTAGATAAGAAACCGGCAAGTGTAATTCCAACTTGAATTGTTGATAGAAATGAGCCTTCATTTTCTAACATTTTGCTTATTTTTTTAGCTTGTTTATTGTTTTTTTTCTTTTCTTTTAAATCAAATTTATCAATAGAAAGATAAGCTATTTCACTTGAGGATAATATTCCGTTTATGAAAATTAAAACTATTAATAAAATTATGCTTCCTAACATATTATCACCTAGTAATATTATATCATTTATGGCTTCTTGTTCAATAGTTTTTAAATTTTCACTATTTATATTTAATCTTTATTTTTTTATTTATATTTTTTATATGTAAAATAGGTTGGTGTAAATTTATGTAAAATTACTTGTAAAAGATTGTGTTTATCTGTAAATGCTTTTATTATTAAAGTAGGGAGTGTGAGAAAGTGATCTATCCGTCAATTGATAAGCTTTTGAATATAGTTGATTCTAAGTATCAATTAGTTCATATCGCTGCGAGAAGAAGTCGTGAAATGTCTAAGACTGATTTTTATCAAATGCCAATTAATAAGTATAAATCTAGTAAGAATATTGGAAAGGCGCTTGAGGAAGTAGCGGAAGGCTTAATTACGATTAAGAGAGGAGAAGAGGAAGAATAATCTTCTCTTTTCTTTTTGTTTGTAGTGCAAACATTTGTTTTGTGTTATAATATATATGATGAGGTGATTAATTTGATCATAAAAAAATTCTCAAAACAAAAAAATGGAATGTATAAATTACTTTTAGAAGATGATAGTAATGTAGTTGTACATGAAGAATATATTTTGAAAAATGACTTGTTATTAACTAAGGAAATAGACAAAGAAGATGTAAATAATATTGACAAGATAAATAATAATTATAATGCTTATGATCTAGCTCTTAAGTATATAGGTGTAAAGTATAGAAGTTGTTTTGAAGTGCATGAATATTTTCTTAAGAAGGAAGTTGATAAAGTAGTAATTCATGAAGTAATTGAGAAATTAAAGAGTCAAAAATACTTAGATGATATGGTTTATGCTAGAGCGTTTGTTAATGATAGGATTAAGTTCAGTAATAATGGACCTTATAAAATAAAAAGAGAATTGGAAGAAAATAAAATATCAAATATGATTATTGAAGAAGTTTTAGCTATATTTGATTATTCTTTAGAAAGGGAAAAATTAGATAAATTAGTACCTAAATATGTTAAGACTATTAGAAATAAAAGTTCTATGATGATGAGGAATAAAGTTTGTGAATATTTTTCTAATTTAGGATATACAAAGAGTATTGTTTTAGATATTTTAAGTAGTGTTAGTTATGATGAAGAATCAGCACGTTTAAAGGAATATAATAAACTACATAATAAATTATCAAGGAAATATTCAGGAGAAGAGTTGGAATTTAAGATAAAACAAAGTTTATATAAAAATGGATACAAATAAAAAAGAGAATTTGAGTTAGTTTGTTTAAAATAGACTCTAAAAAAAGAGCATATGAGAAATCATATGCTTTTTAATTTGATAAAATAATAATGAGGAGGAATTATGAGAACAACAAAAAAACATGCAACGTATACTA
>SVAL01000015.1 GCA_015059405.1 Bacillota bacterium | reverse complement strand
AGAAATTACTCTTCATACAAGAATTGCTATTCCTGTTGATTCATTTAAATATAAATTATTTACTGAAAATCAAAAAGGTAAATATTTAGTTACTACTGTAGGTAAAATTAAATTTAATGAAATCTTACCAGATTCATTTGCTTATATTAATGAACCTACAATGGATAATATTCAAAATATTACTCCTAATAAATATTTCATTGAAAAAGGAGAAAATATTGTTGAAAAAATTCAAGAAATGCCTCTTGTAAAAGCATTTGCTAAAGGAACTTTAGAAAACATAATCGCTCAAATCTTTAAACGTTATAGAACTACTGAAACTTCTGTAATGCTTGATAAGATGAAAGATTTAGGATTTAAGTTCTCTACAATTGCTGGTATTACAGTTGCAGTTAGTGACATTGAAGTTAGTGAAACTAAAGATGATGTTATTGCTGAAGCTACTAAGATGGTAGATAAAATTAATAAACAATATAATCGTGGATTAATTACTGAAGAAGAAAGATTTGAAAAAGTAATTTCTACATGGGATAGTGCTAAAGGACAAGTACAAAAAGAATTACAAGCTAAAGCAGATGCTAGTGTTGATAATCCTATCTTCATGATGATGCACTCTAAGGCTCGTGGATCTATCTCTAACTTTACACAATTAGCTGGTATGCGTGGTATCATGGCTAAACCAGATGGTACTCCAGTTGAAATTCCTATTAAGTCTAACTTTAGAGAAGGGTTATCAGTTGCTGAATTCTTCTTATCTACACATGGTGCGCGTAAAGGTTCTGCCGATACTGCGTTAAAAACTGCTGACTCTGGTTACTTAACTAGACGTTTAGTTGATGTATCTCAAAATATTATCGTAAGAGAAGATGATTGTGGTACTGAAAATGGTGTTGTAGTTAGAGAATTTGTTAATGATAAAACTGGTGAAGTAATTGAAAAATTATATGACCGTATTGTTGGTAGATTTGCTAATAAGAAAATCATTAATCCAGAAACAAAAGCTGTTATTTGTGAAAAATTAGATTTAATTACTGAATCTATTGCAGAAAGAATAGTAGCTGCTGGAATTAAAGAAGTTGAAATTAGAACATGTTTATCTTGTAACACAGTAAATGGTGTTTGTAGAAAATGTTATGGTAGAAACTTAGCTACTGGTAATTTAGTTGAAATAGGTGAAGCTATTGGGGTAATGGCTGCACAAGCTATCGGTGAACCTGGTACTCAGTTAACAATGAGAACATTCCACAATGGTGGTGTTGCTGGTGGAGACGATATTACTCAAGGGTTACCTCGTATTCAAGAATTATTTGAAGCTAGAATTCCAAAAGGAAAAGCAACTATTGCTGAAATTAAAGGTAAAGTTGTTAAGATTGATGATGACCATGGTAAGTTTAAGATTAGTGTTCAAAATGAATTAGAAACTAAAGAACATGTATCTAACTATGGTGTTAAATTAAGAGTTAGTGTTGGTGATGAAGTAGTTGCTGGTGATAAATTAACTGAAGGTGCTATTAGCCCTAAAGAATTACTTGCAGTAACTGACCCATTAACAACTCAAGAATATATCTTAAAAGAAGTTCAAGGTGTATATCGTGGTCAAGGTGTTGATATTTCTGATAAGCACGTTGAAATTATAGCTAGAAGAATGATTTCTAAGATTAGAATTGTTGAATCTGGAGATACATTATTCTTACCAGGACTTTTAGTTAACTTTAGAGAATTTACTGAAGGTAACAAAGAAGTTATTATTCAAGGTAAGAAACCTGCTACTGGTAAACCAGTATTGTTAGGTATTACTAAGGCTTCACTTGAAACTGATTCATTCTTAGCTGCTGCATCATTCCAAGAAACTACAAGAATCTTAACTGATGCTGCTATTAAGGGTAAAGTTGATACACTAGAAGGATTAAAAGAAAATGTTATCATTGGTAAGTTAATTCCTGCTGGTACAGGTGTTAAAGCTTATAGAAATGTTGATTATGAATTATCATCTCAATTTATTGATGAAGAACCATTAGATAAATTAGAAGACGAATTTATGGATTAATATATAAAGGTAAAGATTTATTCTTTACCTTTTTTGTTTGATTTTATTAATAACATGTAGTATAATAACGTCGTAGGTGATGGGGTATGAAATTAAATAACAAAGGTTGGGGATTAGGAGTCTTCTTATTCTTCTTAGCTATGTTCTTTTTAGTGTTATTATTAATAGCTAATTTAGGTAATGAGATTAATAATTATTTTTAATATAAAAAAATAAAAGCAAAGGTAACTTTGCTTTTTTTATAAAATGAAGGAGATTTTTATGAGAGTTTTAAATGATAGAGGATATGAAATTTTTTTTGATGAATATATTCCTGAAGGTGTTAATAAAATTGTTGTTGCATTGCATGGTTTTTCTAGTAGTAGAAAGAGTAGTTGTATATTGATGTTAAAGGATAAGTTATATGAATATAAAATTGGTGTTATTGCTTTTGATTTTCCTGCACATGGAGAAAGTTTAATATCTGGTGAAAGTTTATCTGTTGATAATTGTTTAAAAGATTTAGATTTTATTTGTAAATATATAAGAGAAAAATATCCTAAAATAGAGATATCTTTATTTGCTAGTAGTTTTGGTGGATATGTAGGTATGTTATATAAACATTTTTATGATATGGATTTTAAGGATGTTATTTTTAGAGCTCCTGCTATAAAAATGTATGATGTTTTACATAGAGATATTATTGATGAAAAAATAGAAAATGAGTTAAAAATTAATGGTTATTTTAAATTTGGTTATGAGAGAGAAATAGATATTTATTTATCTTTTTTGGAAGAATTGAAAAAGTATAATATTTTTAAGTTATACGAAGGTAGAATTAACTTAAATTATAATATTATTCATGGTACTGCTGATAATGTTGTTCCTATAAATGATTCGATTGAATTTTGTGAAAAATTTGACTCTATTCTTTATAGGATAGAAGGTGCTGATCATAGATTTAAAAAGTATGGAGAACTTGATCAAGTAATAGATATTGCATTAGATATTTTAAAATAACAAAATAAAAACAATCATTAGTTAATGATTGTTTTTTTTATTTATTTTTTCTTTGTATTATTTTCTTTTAATAAATCTCTAATTTCTTCTAAAAGGATTACATCATCAGCTTTTTTAGGTGGAGTTTTTGGTTCTTCTTTCTTTTCTTTTCTCATTATTTTATTTATTACTTTAATAAGTAAGAAGATACAGAACGCTGTGATTAAAAAGTCAAATATTGCTTGAATAAATTCTCCATAGTTAATAGTAGCATCTTTAACAGTAAAGCTTAATCCAGCAAAATTAATTCCTCCTAATACTAATCCGATTAAAGAAGTAAGAATTGTTGTGAATGAAGTAACAATTTTACTGAATGCACTACCAATGATAACCCCAACAGCTAAATCCATTACATTTCCACGTGCGATGAAAGTTTTAAATTCTTTAATAAATCCTTTAGATTCGTTGTTTAATTTTTCAACATTTTCTTTAATTTTTTTCATATTTACACCTCGCAAATTATTATAACATATATTTATAAAGATAAATAATAAATTTGTTTGTTTTGTTGTTGACTTATTTTGTTGGTAGTGATATATTATATACGATTGTTAAATTGAGTTTTGCTGTGGGCAAAACTTATATTTAAGGTTAAAAATGACACACCTGGGTATGTGTAAAGAAAGGAGACTTAATTTATATGACTACAATGAACCAATTAGTTAAAAAAGGTAGAGGACACAAAGTAAGAAAACCAAAATCACCAGTTTTAAGAGTTGGATTAAATAGTATTCAAAAGAAGAAAACTAATCAAAATTCACCTCAAAAACGTGGAGTATGTACTCGTGTTGGTACAATGACACCTAAGAAACCTAACTCAGCATTACGTAAATACGCTCGTGTACGTTTAAGTAACGGTATGGAAGTAACTTGTTATATTCCTGGTATCGGACATAACTTACAAGAACACAGTGTTGTTATGATTCGTGGTGGACGTGTTAAGGACTTAATCGGGGTACGTTATCATATCATACGTGGTACTTTAGATACTGCTGGTGTTAAAGATAGAAAACAAGCTCGTAGTAAATATGGTGCTAAAAGACCTAAAAAATAAATCAAAATAAATAACTATAAATAGATGAAGGGAGGACATAAATATGCGTAAAAGACGTGCGGTAAAAAGAGATGTTTTACCAGATCCAATATATAATTCAAAAGTAATTACAAAATTAATTAATAGTATTATGTTAGATGGTAAAAAAGGAATCGCTCAAACTATTCTTTACGAAGCATTCGACTTAGTTAAGGAAAGAACAGGTTCAGAACCTATGGAAGTTTTCAATAAAGCTATGGAAAACATTACTCCTCAAGTTGAAGTTAAATCTCGTAGAGTAGGTGGTTCTAATTACCAAGTACCAGTAGAAGTTACTGCTGCTAGAGGGCAAGCATTAGCAATTCGTTGGTTAGTTAAATTCTCAAGAGCTAGAGGTGGACGCGGAATGGCTGAAAACTTAGCTAGTGAGTTAATTGATGCTTCAAATGGAACAGGAGCTTCAGTTAAGAAACGTGAAGATACACATAGAATGGCAGAAGCTAATAAAGCATTTGCTCATTATCGTTGGTAGGAAGGAGATAGAATATGGCACGTGAAACATCATTATTGATGACAAGAAACTTTGGGATAATGGCTCACATTGATGCTGGTAAGACTACTACATCAGAACGTGTATTATTCCATACAAAGAAAATCCATAAAATTGGTGAAACTCACGAAGGTGAATCACAAATGGACTGGATGGAACAAGAAAAAGAACGTGGTATTACTATCACTTCTGCTGCTACAACTGCTTACTGGAATAAATATCGTTTAAATATAATCGATACTCCAGGTCACGTAGATTTTACTGTTGAAGTTAGTCGTAGTTTAAGAGTACTTGATGGTGCTGTTGCATTATTAGATGCACAAGCTGGTGTTGAACCTCAAACTGAAACAGTTTGGCGTCAAGCTACTGAATTTAAAGTACCTAGAATTATTTTCGCAAATAAAATGGATAAAATGGGTGCTGATTTCGAATATACTTTAGGAACAATTGATTCAAGATTAGGTGTTAATGCAAAACCTATTGAATGGCCAATTGGTGCTGAAAGTGATTTTAATGGGGTTATCGATTTAGTAACTATGAAAGCTTACCAATATGATGGTAAAGAAGATGAAAATGCTTTAGAAATCGAAATTCCTGCAGATTTAAAAGAAACTGTAGAAGCAAGAAGAGCAGACTTAATTGAAACTGTTGCAGTATTTGATGATGAATTAATGGAAAAATACCTTGAAGGTGATGATGTTCCTGTTGATATGATCAAAAGAGCTATCAGAAAAGGTACTTTAGCTGTTGAATTCTTCCCAGTTATGTGTGGTACTGCATTAGGAAATAAAGGTGTTAAATTATTATTAGATGCTGTTATTGATTATTTACCATCTCCACTAGATGTTGAAGCAATCAAAGGAACAGAACCTAGAACTGATAAAGAGTTAACTAGAAAACCATCTGATGATGAACCATTCAGTGCACTTGCTTTTAAAGTTATGACAGATCCATTCGTTGGACGTTTAACATTCTTCAGAGTTTACTCTGGACATTTAAGTAGTGGTTCTTATGTTATGAACTCTACAAAAGATGCTAAAGAAAGAATTGGACGTATCTTATTAATGCATGCTAATAATCGTACAGAAATTTCTGATGTATATGCTGGTGATATAGCTGCTGCTGTAGGGTTAAAGAATACTACTACAGGGGATACATTATGTGATGAAAAACATCAAATTATTCTTGAATCAATGGAATTCCCAGAACCAGTTATCCAATTAGCTGTTGAACCAAAATCAAAAGCTGACCAAGATAAGATGGGACTTGCATTACAAAAATTAGCAGAAGAAGATCCAACATTTAAAGTTCATACTGATCATGAAACTGGTCAAACAGTTATCGCTGGTATGGGTGAATTACACTTAGATGTATTAGTTGATAGAATGAGAAGAGAATTTAATGTTGAAGCTAATATTGGACAACCTCAAGTTGCTTACCGTGAAACTTTAAAAACAGCAGGTGACTGTGAAGGTAAATATATTAAACAATCTGGTGGACGTGGACAATATGGACATGTTTGGGTTAAATTTGAACCAAATCCAGATAAAGGATACGAATTCGTTGACGCTGTTGTTGGTGGTGTAGTTCCTCGTGAATACATTCCAGTAACAGATAAAGGGTTACAAGAAGCTATGGAAAGTGGTATTTTAGCTGGATATCCAATGATCGATGTTAAGGCAACATTATTTGATGGGTCTTACCATGACGTTGACTCTAGTGAAATGGCATTCAAAATTGCTGCAAGTATGGCTTTAAAAGAAGCTAAGAAAAAATGTAATCCAGTATTACTAGAACCTATTATGAAAGTTGACGTAGTAGTACCAGATGAATATTTTGGTAATGTTATGGGTGACTTAACTAGTAGACGTGGACGTCCATTAGGACAAGAAAGTAGAGGAAATGCTATTCAATTATCTGCAATGGTACCTCTAGCTGAAATGTTTGGTTATGCTACAAGTTTAAGAAGTAACAGTCAAGGACGTGGTAACTTCGTTATGACATTTGATCATTATGAAGAAGTACCAAAGAGCATTTCTGAAGAAATTATCAAAAAAAGTGGTAATTAATTCATAAAATAATAACAAGAGTACAAATACCTTGATTATTATAGATAAAATAGTTGAAAAAAATTCAATTATTAGATAGAATAAAGTAGTAATTAAAAAAGGAGGAAATATAAAATGGCAAAAGAAAAATTTGACAGAAGTAAACCACACGTTAATATTGGTACTATTGGACACGTTGACCATGGTAAAACAACATTAACTGCTGCTATTACTAAAAGACAATCTGAAAAATTCGGAGGAGATTTCGTAGATTACGCTAATATCGACAAAGCTCCAGAAGAAAGAGAACGTGGAATTACAATCAACACTTCTCACGTTGAATATCAAACTGAAGGACGTCACTATGCACACGTTGACTGTCCAGGGCATGCTGACTATGTTAAAAACATGATCACTGGTGCTGCTCAAATGGATGGAGCAATCTTAGTTATTGCTGCTACAGACGGACCTATGGCACAAACTCGTGAACATATCCTATTATCTCGCCAAGTTGGTGTACCTAAAATGGTTATTTTCATGAACAAATGTGACCAAGTTGATGATGCTGAATTATTAGACTTAGTTGAAATGGAAATTCGTGGATTATTAGACGAATATGGATTCGATGGAGACAATACTCCAATCGTTAGAGGATCTGCTTTAAAAGCTCTTGAAGGAGATGCTGATGCAGTTGCTGCTATCGATAAATTAATGGATGAAGTTGATTCATGGATTCCAACTCCAGAACGTGATACTGAAAAACCATTCTTAATGAGTATCGAAGATGTATTTACTATCACTGGACGTGGAACAGTTGTTACTGGACGTGTTGAACGTGGTAGATTAAATCTTAATGATACAGTTGAAATCGTTGGTATCAAAGATACTAGATCAACTGTTGTAACAGGAATCGAAATGTTTAGAAAACAACTTGAATTCGCTGAAGCAGGAGACAATGCTGGTGTATTATTACGTGGTATTTCTCGTGAAGAAGTTGAACGTGGACAAGTATTAGCTAAACCAGGATCAGTTACTCCTCATAAGAAATTTACAGCTCAAGTATACGTTTTATCTAAAGAAGAAGGTGGACGTCATACTCCATTCTTTGCAAACTACAGACCACAATTCTACTTCAGAACTACTGACGTAACTGGTGTTATCGAATTACCAGCTGGTGTAGATATGGTTATGCCTGGAGATAATATCGAAATTACTGTTGAATTAATTCACCCAATTGCTATCGAAAATGGTACTAAATTCTCAATCCGTGAAGGTGGAAGAACTGTTGGTGCTGGTAACGTTAGCAACATCATTGAATAATTTAATAAGAGATGTTAATAAAAGAGACTTACATAAGTCTCTTTTTTATTTTGTTATATAAAAAAAAGAAATAGATTTTTCTATTTCTTTGATACCATACTTTTGTATATAGAATAAATTGGATTATTAATTATAAGTTCAAATTCACCTGCATATTCTAATATGTTGGCATTATAACTTAGTTTCATTTCATTTAATCCATTAAATTCTTTGTTATCGTTGTTGAAGTTATCAGTCATACCGCCCATGTTGAAAGATTCTAAGTCGCTATTTGCATATTTTTCTATTATTTTCCATTTAGTTAAATAAGTAGAATTTAGTTTCTTATATTTTTCATCGAATCCTTCTACTACTAAGAATAGTTTATTCTTATTTTTTAGTACAACTGTTGTACCTACTATTAGTCCTTCAGGATGTTCTTTTAAAAGTTCTGTTGCTTGGACCATATATTTTTTATATGCACTTAATAGTTTGTCTGATTCCATTTTTTTATTTAGAACATGTGACATATTTTTTCCCTTATATCCATTAGATTGGATAATGTTAGTTAAATAGTCATTAATGTCCATTTCTTTTTCATAAAGGTATTTACTATTTTCTACATATACTTTTGTATTTACTTTGGCATAATATATTTCTAAATTATCTTTAAAATTATTTTGCATATACCCATAGTACTTTAATGGTACAGTATCTTTATTTTTTATAAGTGGATATATTTTTTCAAAATCATTTTTATTATCTTTATATACACTCAATCCATACTTAGTTGCTTTTCTTAGTTTGTTTCTTGTTTGTTTTGTTAGATCTTTAAATAGTGTAGCTGTATCTTTTTGTAAATCTAATTCTGCTTCAAATCTTGGTTTAACTCCTTCAAAATTTTTATTAAATCCTTTATGAGTGAAACCTGCATGTTTTAAAATATTTATACTTCTTTCGAATTTATCATTTTTTTCTATAATGTTTCCTCTTCTATCTTTTTTAGATGCTATAATTAATGGATCCATTTTAAAAATAATGAAGTGTTCTTTTAAAAGTCTATTTTTTAGTTCTTTTATTGCAGTATTTACTAATTTATCATCATTATAATCAATTATGATACCACGAGGTGAGTATCCATATTTAAATCTCATAAACACAGGTTTAGATAAAAGTAAAAGTGCGCCTACTAGTTGACCATTTTCCTCAAATCCATAGTATTCTTCTTTTAATCCAAATTTGTTTATTAAATTACCATAAGATGAAGTTTGAAAATAGTTATTATAACTTGTGCTCGATACATATTTATCAAATGCTTGTGAGTTTAGTTTTACTACTTTCATATGTGCACCTCCAATATTATTTATTATAACACGAAATATGTATTTTTTGTATATATTCACAATCTTTGTGAAGATTAGTATTATATGTTAAAAAATATAAATAGTCAATATAGAAATATATAGTTTTTTATATAAAAATAGTTAAAAAAACCCTTAATATCAAGTGTTTTATTGCATTTTTATTTCAAATATGTTAAATTATATAAAGATGAAGGAGGGATATCATGGAAATGTTTTTAATTATAATTTCAATTCTTTTGATAGCCATAGTATTATTACAAAGTAACAAAGCTGAAGGTGCATCACAAATTATTTCTGGAGGGAACTCTGATTTGTTTAGTAATAGAAAAGAAAGAGGAGTAGAATTATTTATTAGTAGATGTACTCTAGTATTAGGATTAACATTTTTCTTAGTTAGTCTAATAATGGAATTTATGTAATAATATAGAACTATCATTAGTTCTTTTTTTATTGTATAATTATAATAGAGGTGTTACGTATGAAAGATAGTATACTTGAAATATTAAATAATTCTAATAAAGCTTTAACTGTAGAAGAAATAGATGATCGTTTGAATATAAAGAGTATTGAAGAAACAAAAAAATTTCTTTCTTTATTAAATGAATTAGAAGAAGAAGGGGAAATATATCATTCTAATAAGAATAAATATATGATTTTTAATAATGGTCCTTTAAAGAAAGGTGTTATTAGAATGAATAAAAAAGGATTTGGGTTTGTAGAAGTAGAAGGTAGTGAGGATATTTTTATTTCTATAGATAATATTAATAATGCTCTTCATAACGATGTTGTTGTTGTTGAAGTTTTAAGTAGAAAAGAAGATGGACGTTTAGAAGGAAGAATATTACGTACTATTAAAAGAGATTTATCCACAGTAGTTGGGGAAATTTTATATAAAGGGAATGAATGTACGGTTATTCCTGATGATAATAAATTAAAAGTAGAATTAATTGTTCAAACAGAAGGAGAAAATCTTGGTTTAGTAGATGGACATAAAGTTGTTGTTAGAATAGATAAATTAATACAAAAAGGAAAGTATTTATGTAGTTTAGAAAAAATTATTGGACATAAAAATGATCCTGGAGTAGATATATTATCTATTGTTTATAATTACGAAATTAAAGATACTTTTGATGAAGAAACAATAGCTGAACTTGATAATATTCCAGAAGAAGTATTAGAGTCTGAGAAAAAGGGTAGAAGAGATTTAACTAATGAAGTTATTTTTACTATAGACGGTGATGATACTAAAGATATAGATGATGCAATATCTATTGAAAAACTAGATAATGGACATTATAAGTTGGGTGTTCATATAGCGGATGTTAGTTATTATGTAAAAGAAGGATCAGCAATAGATAATGAAGCGATGATGAGGGGTACTAGTGTTTATTTAGTGGATAGAGTTATTCCTATGCTTCCTCATAAATTATCTAATGGTATTTGTTCATTAAATCCTAATGTTGAAAGACTTGCGATGTCTTGTGTTATGGAAATAGATGAAAAAGGTAAAACTGTTGATTATGAAATATTTGAAAGTTTAATTAAATCAAAAATTCAAATGACTTATAAAAAAGTAAATCAAGTAATAGAAGAAGATATTATTCCAGAAGGTTATGAACCCTATGCTGATAAGTTAAAGTTAATGAATGAATTGTCTTTAATTGTTAGAAAAGAAAAGAATAATCGTGGATATATAGATTTTGATGTTAAAGAAGCTAAGATTTTAGTTGATGAAAGATGTCATCCTACTGATATTATTTTGAGAAATCGTGGGCGTGGGGAAAATATTATTGAAGATTTTATGATATGTGCTAATGAGTGTGTAGCTACTCATATTTATTATATGACTTTACCATTTATTTATCGTGTTCATGAGTATCCAAAAGAAGAAAAGATAAGAAATTATTTATCTTATTTACAAACTATGGGTATTACAGTAAATGCTAATATTAAAGATGTTAGTCCTAAGTCTATGCAAAGACTTTTATATGGTTTGAAGAAAGAAAAACATTATCAAGTGTTATCTAGTCAACTACTTAGAAGTATGCAAAAAGCTGTATATATGCCTCAAAATTTAGGACATTATGGACTAGCAAGTAAATGTTATACACATTTTACTTCTCCTATTAGACGTTATCCTGATACCACAGTTCATAGATTATTACGTACTTATTTATTTAAGAATGATATGAGTCCTGAAACTATTCAAAAGTGGGAAGAGAAACTTGTATTTATTTCTGATAATTCATCTCAAAAAGAAAGAGAATCTATTGATTGTGAAAGAGATGTAGAATCTATGAAGATGGCAGAATATATGGAAGATCATATTGGTGAAACATTTGAGGGTATGGTATCTGGTGTTGCTAATTTTGGTATGTTTGTACAACTTGATAATTTAGTAGAAGGATTAGTACATATATCAGATATGAAGGATTTCTTTCATTATGATGAAGTGGCTCAAACTTTGACTGGTGAGAGAAGTAAGATTAGATATCGTTTAGGTGATAGAGTTGTAGTTAAAGTAACTAGAGCTTGTAAAGAAGAAAAGGCAATTGATTTTGAGGTTGTTAAAAAAATAGATGATGGTGATGACCATGAAGAAGTTGAAGAATCACAATAAAACTAATTTAATATTATTATTTATATCTTTACTATTAATTCTATGTTTATTAATATTTGTTGTTTATAATAATTTTTCTAATATAGATAAATCTAATAAAGCAAGTGTAGATATACAAATAGAAGATCAAGAAGAAGTAATAATAGAAGATCCTATTAAAACATATAGCTTTTCTCTAATAATGGGTGGAGATGCTTTAATTCATAATGCTGTATATGGAGATGCCATGATTAGTAAAAATAAATATGATTTTAAAGGAATGTTTGAATATATTAAACCGATTACTAGTAAGTATGATTTGGCTTATTATAATCAAGAAACTATTTTAGGTGGTACTGAGATTGGTCTTTCTACTTATCCACAGTTTAATTCTCCTTATGAAGTGGGGGATGCTTTTATAGATGCTGGGTTTAATGTAGTAAGTCTTGCTAATAATCATACTTTAGATAGAGGAAGTAAAGCTATTATTAATTCTAGAAAGTATTGGAATAGTAAAGATGTTATGGTTAATGGAAGTGCTACTAGTTTAGATGAGAAAAATAACATTGATATTAGAGAAAAGAATGGTATTACTTATGCGCTTTTATCATATACAACAACTACTAATGGTTTAACTAGAAAAAATGACTATTATGTTAACTGGTATAGTAAAGAAGCAGTAAAAAAAGATGTAGAATCTATTCGTGATAAAGTTGATTTTATAATGGTTGCGATGCATTGGGGAGTTGAATATAATACTGGTGTTACTACTGGTCAAAAGAATATTGCTAAATACTTAGCTAGTTTAGGTGTTGATTTAGTAATAGGAACACATCCTCACGTTATTGAGCCAGCTGAATATATTGATAATACTTTTGTAATATATTCTTTAGGTAATTTTATTTCAGCTCAAAGAACTGATGAACAGTTAAGTGGTCTTCTTATGAGTGTTACAGTTGAAAAGGTAGAAGATACTGTTTTAGGTACTAAAGAAGTTAGTGTTAAAAATCCAACAGCGCAATTTATTTATACATATTCTAAGGGGACTAGTAAAACAGGAAGATATGATTTTAAATTATATCCATATAGTATGTTAAATGAAAAGTTGTTTCCTAACTATAAAACAATGTATAATAAATTAAAAGTTAGAATGACTAGTCTTGATAAAAACATTAAAGTACTTGGACTTGAAGGTGATAAGGATGGAAATATTAAATAGAAAAGCAAGACATGATTATTTTATAGAAGAAGAATATGAATGTGGTCTTGTTTTAACTGGAACTGAGATTAAATCTATTAGAAATGGTTCTTGTAATATTGGAGATAGTTATGCAATTATACGTAATAATGAATTATTTATACTTAATATGTTTATTGGTATTTATAAAGAAGGTAATATATTTAATCATGATGAAGTACGTACTAGAAAGTTATTAATGCATAAAAGAGAGATATTAAAGTTACACGATAAGATTAGGTTAGAAGGATATACTTTAGTTCCTTTAAAAGTATATTTTAAAAATAATAAAGCAAAAGTTCTTTTAGGTTTGTGTAAGGGTAAGAAAAACTATGATAAACGAGAAACTATAAAAGAACGAGATATAAAAAGACAAATAGAAAAGCAATCTAAGAATAGATATTAGATAATTGAAGTATTTATGTCTTTATGATATAATACTTCTACGCGGGGCCGACTAGGTTTCGACGGGATTATTTGGACATGAGTGGCAAGTAGATGGCAATCTATAAATGCGAAAAAAAATAAATGCAAATAAAGTAAAAAATGTACTAGCTAACGTGTTTGGTGGAAACCAAGCTGTTGCTTTTGCCTAATTTAGAATAAATGGCGTACGCTCTTTTAACTTTTTCTCGTGAAAGTTAATAAGGGTTCATTTTAGCGAGATATATCATTGTTTTGTTTAGGGATAATGATGAACATTACTAAACTTGCTATGTGGTAATTCGTTAACTAATTTTCCATATAGTGAAATTTACTAGTTAACTAAACTTGTAGAGGCTTATGAGTCATTGATTTCGGACGGGAGTTCGATTCTCCCCGGCTCCACCATAGGATAATAACACGAACTATTTAAAGTAGTTCGTTTTTTATAAAATAAAATAAGAATTGATGTTTAATCAATTCTTATTTTTGTATTCACTTTCTATTATTTCATTTATTTCTTCAGGAGTTTCTTTACAGTTATTATTTAACCATTTTTTTATAATTGCATTTAGTCCGGCTCTAAAGAATTCTATGTGATAGTCTATAAATTTGTTGTTATAGTATTTTTCTGCTAAATCAATGCGATATTGTGTTGGTATTTCGTTTGATATTTCTTCTAATTTGAAATATGTTTTAAAGAAGATTTGGTTATCTTTTATATATCTAAACATATTTAAATATCCATTGGAATCTTGTTTAGCATTATTTGATAGTTGAAATTGTGCAAATTCTATTTCCATATTTTTTTTAATTTTTTCAGCAAGATCATATATATCGATATAATTAGCATAAAAAGTAGAACGATTTAAATTAGCTATTTCACAAATTGTTGATACTGAAATTTCATCAATATTTTTCTTTTGTATTAATTGTAAAAATACTTTTTCTATTTGTTCTTGAGACTTTTTTCTTTTTTTATTGTTAGGTGTATTCATATTTACCTCCATTTATTATTCCAACAAATGTTGGAAATTGTTGATTGTTTTTTAATTTCTTAAAATATTATAATATAAATGTAAAAAAACAACAAGTGTTGTCTTTTTGAAGAGTGAGGTGTTGATATGTCAAAAATAGTAGATGCTAATAAGAAAATTGAAAAAGCAGTAGTAGGTGGTTACAAGAAAGTTGAAGACACTGTTGTGGGTGAATATAAAAAAATTGAAGATAAATTTGTTGATACTTTCTTAAAGAAAGATGGAGAAACTACTGAAGAAGCTAAAGAAAGAGTGAATAAAGAACAACAAGAAATAGCAGAAAAAAACAAAACAACAGCAGAAGATTCATTAAAAATATCTAAAGAAATTAATGATAAATATGTTAAATAGTTGGAGGAAAATATGAAAAAGGAAACTTTATTAGAAATAATATTAGGAACAATTGGAGGATTAGTTTTTGCAATCGGTATGTGTATGTGTTTAATACCTGAGTGGAATTTATTTACAGCAGGTGTTGTGGTATCAATTATAGGATTTATAGTTTTACTATGTATTATTCCTATTTATCGAAAAGAACATCCTAAAAAAGTTAGTAATAAGAAAACAGATTGGGGTTTAGTACTTACTTTAGTTATTGGTATAGTTGGTGCCTTAATCATGGGATTTGGTATGAGTAAAATAATGGTAGGTAGTCCAGAAAAAATGGATATGATTATTGGTATGATTACTGGTGTTGTAGGACTATTAATTTGTGTATTAAATTATCCAATTTATTCATATTTAAAAAGTAATAAAAACTAATGTTTAGATTAATAAAACAATTTAAAAAATTAAAAAAAGAAGATCGTATTATGTTCTTCTTAATTTTTACAACAATAGGTAATATATTTATGGCAACTATAAAGTTTGTTTTGGCATTAACTTTACCATCACTTTGGTTTTTTATTAATGCCATATTTATGATAATTTTATCATTCGCTAGATTTTTTTCGATAAGAGATTATAGAAAAACAAGATTAATAAAAGATAAAAAACAAATTCAAAGTATAGGATATAAAAATTATCTTAATAATGGAGTTTTATTAGTTATTTTAGGTATTATGTATTTCTTTGTTAATGTTTATATTTATTATAAAGGAACTAATACAACAATACATGAGTATTTAACTTATTTAGTAGCACTTGTTGCGTTTTGGTCTATTGGTTCTGCGATATATGGAATAATTAAATATAAAAGGGATCATACTCCTATATTAAAAGCTGTAAAATTAACAAATTTTGCGAATGCTTTAACTTCAATAATGCTTACGCAAATTGTTTTGTTAGATACTTATGCTGATACAGAAGTTTATAATTCAAATCTTATGAATGGATTAACTGGTATTGGTATTGGAATAGTAATTATTATATTGGGATTATATATGATAGTTGGAATAAATAAATTAAATAAGAAAAATTGTTAGAATATATTTAAAGAGCTTAAAAGCTCTTTTTTGTTTTAAAAAATAAGAAATTAAATGCTCCTGTGTTATAATTAATTATAGGAGGGTTTTTATGGTAAACTTAGAACATAAATTAACAGTAGATGATTTAATAGTTGAATATATGATGTTTAAAGTTAAAAATGGTTATGAACCTAGTTTTTTAACATCTGAATTTATTAATTTTTTATATTTTTTTGAAGAAAAGATGCCGGTTGAAGATGCGATTTATGAAAATGATGAATTGTTTCGAAGATTTTTTGAAAGGAAATCAGAGAGAGATTGGTCTAGAACTATAAATTATAGAACTGAAGAAAAAGAAGTAGTTCCACATATGGAAATGATATATAGCGAAAATGATGATGATTACTTAATTAAGGCTAATTATAAATTGAGTGATTTTGATAGAAGTGTCATTAATACTTATTTTATGGATAATGGTATGGGGAAATATGATGATTTTAAAGGTCAAACATATAAGATTAGAAAGATAATTGAAGAGTATTTATCTAATCAACCTAAAAGAACAATAGATATAAATGTTGATGTTGATAAAAGTGATTTAATTATAGGTCAATATGTATCAGCAGAAATTATTTCTAATGTGTGGGAAACACATATAAATAAATTAATTGAAAACCATAGATGGCCTAGACAGTGTAAAGATATTAATAAATATTTGTTTGAAATAGATTTATCAGAAATTATAGGAGTTGAATCTATTAAAGATAAATTAATTAGTCTATATAAAGATTTTTCTAAACGAATAGCTATTTTATATCATCAAGATAATGGTTTAAGAATTAGTACTTCTTCGAATGTTTATTTAGCAAGAGCTAATTATGATTTATTAATACAAGGACATGAAGAGTTAATGAATAATACTTTTGGTATGTATAAAAAGTCATTGGATATAAATTTATCTTCTTTAACATTTAAAGAAAGTCATGAGATAGATGGTGTATATGATTGGGATGAGGATCCTGATGTTAAAACAACTACAAAAAACTTTGGTAATGAAGGTGCTAAAAAACTTATATTGAGTATAAATGATACTTTATATTAAGGAGGTATTGTAAATGTACGAATTTGTTAAAAGAGAAAATGAGGAGATAATTGTTATTTCAGATGATTCAATATTAAAGATTGATAATGTGGAAAAAAACATTTCTTCTATATTAACAAATCAAAGATTACTATTTTTTGACAATCCTAGTAAAAGTAATAATTATCAAGAGGTTTTAAAAAGTAGCCGTGGGGTTAATTATATATGTCAAAAGGAATTGATTTTTTCTATTGAATTAAATGATTTATTAAATATAGTTGAAGAAAACAATTTTGATAAATATATTTTGAAAGACACTAACTTCTTTTACTTTAAAGATTTGATAATTAAAAATGAATTAAGAGAAATAATTAAATAAGTTCTTGAAAGTGGTGAATGTATGAAATATATTGATTTGTTAGATGATGGGATATTAAATGATATGTTTGAAAAGATTGAAACTAAAGATGAAGTTTACAATCATGGTATGATTCATGCTTTAAATGTTGTTGATAATATAGAGAAGTTAGGTAAACTTTTAAATTTAAGTGATGAAGAATTGAATTATTTAAAAATTGCTGGTTACTTGCATGATGTTGGTCGTGCTTTTAGTGATGAAAATCATCAAATATTTAGTAAGGATTTTGCATTTAAATATTTAAATTCAAAAGTAGATTCTATTTGGTTAAATAAGATATTATTAGCGATAGAAAAACATCATGAGAAATTACAAGTTGAAACTTTATCTTTATTTGAACATATTTTATTGTTTTCGGATAAGATGGATTTCTCTTATAAAAGATTAAAAGTGAAAGCAGATTGTTTTGAAAGTAATATTTTAGATATTGATTTTGATATTAATGAAAATAAATTTATATTAGAATGTAGATGTATAAGACCTTTTTCTGATGAAGAGTTGTCTAAATCAGAAAAATATCAAAAAATATTAAAAAGAGTTCAAGAGTTTTCGTCTAAATTAAATTTAAGGTATGATATTTGTTTTGAGTAATAGAGGTGATAGTATGAAAGATGAAAAGCAAAAGTTTGATGTTTTGGCAGTTCCTTGTAATAGAGCATTTGTGGTTGCTCCGGATAAGGTTGAAGAATTTATGAGTGTAAAATCAGATCCTGAAAAAAGAAAAGAAATGGAAGAGATGGTTTCTAAGTTAAATATTAGAAGTGATGTTCCAGTGAAAAAATTAGGTTCGTGGAAAAAATAGAATATGGATACATATTCTTTTTATTTTGTTATTTTTAATTTTATGTTATTATATGAAGTACGGGGGAATTGATATGTATAATATAAAAGATAAATATTTTGAAAAAATTGTAGAAAAAATTGAAAATGGAACTTTTGAAGCTGGAGAAGACTGTAGTATTACACATTATCATATAGAAGGAGATATTAGTAGTATTCCATATGCTGAAAGAACTCCAGGTGTTTGTGCATCATTAATGGATTATTGCCGTTGCAAGTTATATGAAGTTCCTAAATCTTCTAGAACTAGAGAATTTTATTTAGCAACTTTTACTAATGATGAGGTATATGATTATATAAAAAATCATATTGAGGAGTTTGATAGACAATTTTTTAAGGATTTACTAGTTACAAATAAGTATGCAACTAGTTTTGATAAAAATTGTTTTGAAATAATGCCAGTTGAATATATAGATGATGAAATGTGTTCATTAGCTGTAATTGAGTCTACCGGGTGGACTGAATATCATTGGTTTGATTCGGTATTAAAAAGAAAACCAGAAGCTTTAAGTGAGGATGTTTGGAAGTTGGCTGCTAGATTGTATAGTGGATGTCAATCTTTTACTAGGGGAACATTAAGTCAAATTCCTGATAGTTATAAAGATATAGAATTATATAAACAAATGTGTCGTTGTCATTATAATTATGGTATGGAATTAAGAGGGGATAAACAAAATGTAATGGATTATATCCCTAAAGAAATTTTAACACCTAAGTTTTTACTTGGATTACTTAGTGAAAATCCTAATAATTTTGCAAGATTTAATGAACAAGCTTTAGAAACAGAGGTTAGTCATACTATAGATGGAGAACGTGTTAAAGAAAAAATTTGGCAATTCATGATTAGAAAATATGGTGAACTTGTTAGATACATTGATTTAAATGATGAAAGAGTATCATTCTTTTTAGAAAATTATAGTAAAGATAGTAGTGAATATATTTTCTCTTTTAAAGATAAATATAAAGAATATAAGAAAAAGAGAGATAATAGGGAAGAATATGATAGAAAACAAAGAGAAATGCAAGAAGATGCTTTAGATACAGCAAAACGTGTTTTATTTGGTGCTATGTTATATTCAAGAGAAGGGGAAGATCCTTCTAAAGCAATTGAAGATGAAGCAAGATGGGATACAGTTAAATATAGAGTTGTTTTACCAATTAGATATCGTGGTGTAATACCTGTTGAATTTTTAAAGGAATATGATTCTGAAGAATACTTAGAAAAATTATATAAAGAAATGGGTATTGAAATTATAGATGAGCATGATAATTTATTCTATAATGTTGTTTTACCAGAAGGATGGCAAGTAGAGAAAACAGATAGATATTGGAATAATGTTAAAGATAAAAATGGTAATACTGTAATAGAATATTTTTATGATAGTAAGTTTTATGATAGAGATGCATATGTAAGTAATGTTAATCCAGTAGATAGTAAAGAATTAAAGAAAAAATAGACTTTTTAATAAATTGTTAAAAACATATTGACTTTGATAACTGTTATTAATATAATAATATTATCAAGAGATATATTGATTTTATCAATTTATTTTTTTGATTTATGTTATTAACATAATGATAATAACATAAAAGAGTGTGCGCATACTCATAAATGAAAAAAAGATTATTGACAAAGTGTATTAAATACACATATAATTAAAGTGTAAAAGATACACATAGGAGGACGTTTATGAGTAATTATGAAAAAAGTGGAAAAATATTTATAGCTTATAAGGGAGATGAGTATACTGAAAGTGAAATATCTAGAAAATTAAGTGAATACTGTTCTGGTTGTTATACTGTTAAGTCAATGTCTCGTCCTGAACATGGTGTTGTTATGGCTAAAGTTGTTTATGATAACTATGTTAATGATAGGGATCCATACTTTAATAGTCAAACGAAGATTGGAACTGTAAGTGGATATGATCAAGATGAGATTGCTACTATTCTTAATGATTATTATTATCGTTATAACATAGATGATTCTGATAAATATCATGTTTTAATGAACAAGTTATATAAAGATATAGATCTAGATATGTTTAAAAAATTAGGATCTTTAGGAATGCATTTTTGTTCTGTAATTTGGGATGAACGTTCAAATAAGTTTGTTGGTGGGGTTACTGATCAAACACTATCATATACTAACTTATATTATGGATATACTAGTGGTGGAGATATTATGTTTTCTAATGATGAAAATGTTTTAAAAAATTTCTGTAATGAAGTTAATAAGATGGATCCTAATACGTATATGTTTGATGGCGAAATTTATAAATTAAATGGTGAAAAAGTTACTACTGGTAATGAACCATTAATTAAGAGAAATAGGGAAAATGCTGATTATTTGTTACAAAGTTTTAATTCTTTATTTGGTTTTGTTGCAAAAGAAGCTGTTAAGAAACAAATAGAAACTAATTTAGATGAATATTTAGCAAGTGATGATCCTAAGAAAAAGTTATCTGATTATATTGTTAAAGAATTAGATGGTGCAACTCAAAGAGAAGTACTTGAACTTATAAAAAAGACAATTGATGAATATAATCTTGAAGAAAATGTTAGTCAAAGTTTAAGAAGTTTATTTGATAAGATTTTGGAAGATTATACAAAGACTATTAATGTACCAGTTTCTTATAATGTTTATTTAAATGGTAATCAAATAGGTAAAACTAGTGGAGGATTTTATCATGAAAAATATGAACAAATTCTTAGACAAACTGAACTTGATGAACCAATTATGTTAATTGGGCCTGCTGGTAGTGGTAAGAATGTAGCTGTTAGTCAAGTTGCTGAAAGTTTAGGACTTCATATGTATTATACAAATAATGCATCTAATGAATTTAAATTAACAGGTTTTATAGATGCTGGTGGTAATTATCGTGATACAGAATTTTATAAAGCTTTTAAAAATGGTGGTTTATTTTTCTTAGATGAAATAGATAATTCTGATCCGTCTGCATTAATTGTTATTAACTCTGCTTTAGCAAATGGATATATGGCCTTTCCTCATGAAACAATAGATAGGCATCCGGATTTTAGAATTATTGCGGCTGCTAATACATGGGGAAAAGGTGCTGATTTACAATATGTTGGTAGAAATGCACTTGATGCTGCTACTTTAGATAGATTTGATAATATTTTCTTTGATTATGATAGAAAATTAGAGGAATGTTTATATCCATCAGAAGAAGTACTTAGATTTATGTGGTCTTTTAGGGATGCAGTTTTAAAAACAAAGATTCCTCATGTTGTATCTACTCGTGGTATTGGTAAAGTTTATAAAAAAGATCAAAGAGGTATTCCTGTTAATGATATTTTGACTTCTAATGTTGTTAAAAATTTAAGTCAAGATGATGTTAATACAGTTATTGGTAATATGAGTGATATTAATGCTTCTAATAAGTTTTATTCAGGTATTAAACAACTAGTACTTAGGAGATAAATATGTATAGATATTATGATAAAAATGGATATAAGGTTATGGAATATGATTTTTCATCAATCGCAAGTTTTTTAGAATATCTAGATAATACGCCTACTAATACTTCAGTGTTTAGAAGATTAGAAAGTCATGGTAATGATTATGGTTTTTGTCAGACACATTCTTTTGATGAGGCAAAAGACTTATGTAGATATGGATGTCATAAAGATTTTGATAGATTAGTTAGCCTTAAATATACTTTAGAAAAATATATAAAAATGTCACGTATGAAACAAAAACAATATAATTATTATGTTGGATATGTTCCTGATGTTAAAGCTTATTTAGAAGGAAATCCTTTATCTATGTTAAATAAAGAAAATCCTAAGAGAAAACATGTAGATATATATTATAATTCAGCAATACTTGGACATGTTTCTACAGAACAGATTTTTAATAGAGGTGCCGTTACTCTTAGTTTGGTAGAAATATTAGAAAATATGGGGTTTAGTGTTGGTTTATATGTATTCACGATGTCATCTTTTAATGGTCAAGTTCATTATGCCAAGTTTGGTTTAAAGAGTCCTAATGAAAGACTTAATATGCAAAAGTTATATTTTCCACTATGTCATCCATCTTTTCTACGAAGATTAGTTTTTAGATTAAGAGAAGAGACTCCTGATATAACACAACCTTGGAGTGATGGATATGGTCGTACTTGTGATGATAGAATGATTAGGGAAATTATTGATTTAAAAGATAATGATATAGTTATTTGTCAACCTGATGAAATGAATGTTTTAGGGAATGATATAGTAGATGATGCAAATAGTATGTTTGATTATATAAATAATTTTAAAGGTAAAGATTTTCTTTTAGAAAGAATAAAAAAAGAAGAAGGATTTCAAAAAGTTAAGAGAAGATAAAGAACTTATGGTTCTTTTTCTTTTTGTTTGATAGAATATAAATAGGTGATAATATGGAAAAGATTATTTATTTAATAAGGCATTCTGTACCAATGAAAATTCGTAATAATATAGTTAATTCTGATAGTTTACAAGTATGGAATGAAAAGAATCCTTTATCAATTATTGGTGAAGAAAAAGCTAGGGAATATTTTGATGATGAGGAATTTTTTGATGTAGATTATATTATTTCTAGTAAATATGTAAGGGCAATTTCAACTGCTAAGTATCTTGCTGAAAAGAATAATTTAAATATAAATATTAATGAAAATTTTGGAGAGAGAAAACATGGTGTAGAATCTTGGGATTTATTGCCAGAAGGTTTTGAAGAAAAACAAATGGTTGATAAAGAATACAAAGTTGGAGATGGAGAAAATCAATTAGAAGTTGCAAGTCGTATGTATGAAGCTTTAATGGAAGTAGTTAGAAGTAATCATAAAAAAATAGTTGTTTTATCGCATGCTACAGCTATAACTTTTTTACTTATGAAGATATGCAATTATTCTAATGGAGTCTTATCTTTCAACGGAGAAGTTCTTATTGATAATAGTTTTTCTTGGAAATCTCCTGATGGATTTAAACTTGTTTTTGATGATGATAAGTTAATATCTATAAATCATATTAAATAAAAGACTTTAGGTCTTTTTTTTATGTTATAATATGCATATGGGTGGTTTTATGTATACGTTTGGAAAATGTAAAGAAGATTATTACGATAGAAAATATGTTGATTTTTTTGTTCCTTTAGAAAAAAAGATAGATTTTTATTATACTTGGATTAAGAAAAATGTTACTTCTTTTACGGTAGATGAAATTAAATCTTTTATTGATAAGATAGTTTTATGGTATGAGTTCAGATATCCTAATAATTATTTTGATTTAGAAGATGTTGATAGTGTAATGTTTGGTAATTTAGGAAAATCCTGTAATAAGTTAGAATGGCATAGTTTTTTTAATTATGATAAATTTTATTATATGTTAAATTCTTTTGAAAAGTCATTACTAGATAAACCTAAGTTTCCTAATATGGTGGATTTATATTCTGGTTCTAGGAGTCATTTTCATGTGGATGATGATGGTACCATTAATGATGCTGATGATGTTTGGGTAAGAAGAAAAAGACCAGGTGATGTCATGAGTTGTGGAGTTTTTTTTAATGGTAAAAATTTGAAAGATGTTGAACGAATAAACTGTGATGAGGAACTTGGTTTAAATATAGATAATGTTAAAAGAATAGTATCTATTATTAAATTTAAAGAAAGTATAAGAGAAGGACTTTTAGATACAATTATGTATAAAATGATTTCTTCAGGTGGTAGATATTATGGTCCAAGAAGAGCATATTTATTTGCGAAAGAATTTGGAAGAAATATAGATATTCCTATTAAATATGGTGATAGTAGTTTAATTAAGGAATATTTGGAAAATGAGGGTAATGAGGATTTAATGTGTTATATAAAGTATTTTGATGGGGATATGGATGTTTCTATGAGTGCTTTAGAAGTATTAAGTCATCAAAATTTAATAGGAAATAGTACTAAAGTAAAGAGAAAGGTCTTTAAGTAGAATAAAAAATAATATTTATAGTGTATAATGATATTAGGAGGTTAAATTATGAATAATAGTAAGTTTTTAGAATTTAGAAAAAAATATGATACTTTTATTTATGATAAATATGAAATTAATTATGATGATGAATATATGAATATAAAGTATTATTTTAATATTCCTGGTTTAACTTGGTTTTATCCACAAATTAAGATTAATAAGAAGTATATTTTAAATCAAAATATTAATAATGATTATTTAGAGTATTTAGTTTTTAATATAGGCTTGATTGAACTAGTTAGTTATTTTAAATGTACTTGTAGTCCTAATGTTATTATAAAAGCTGGATATATTAATATAGATCAAATTAATTGGTTAAAGAAATTATATTTTAATGGACTTGGGGAATTTTTGTATATAAATAATATTTCTATTACTATGGATGAATTAATGAATATTACATGTGAGTGTGATAAAAGAACTCTACCTAAAATAGATTATGTTGGATGTGGTAACTTAATTAGTGTAGGTGGTGGGAAAGATTCTTGTGTTAGTTTAGAAATACTAAAGAATGAGGAAAATAATTCTTGTTTTATTATTAATCCAAAATATCCATCTTTAGAATGTAGTAAAGTTGCAGGATATAGTGATGAAAAAGTTGTGTGTGTTGAAAGAATTCTTGATAGAAAAATAGTAGAACTTAATAATTTAGGTTATTTGAATGGACACACACCTTTTAGTTCGATAGTAGCTTTTATTTCTTACTTATGTTGTTATTTACAAGGAAGAAAGAATATTGTTTTATCTAATGAATCAAGTGCAAATGAGGCTACAGTATTAGGTACTAATATAAATCATCAATACTCTAAGAGTTATGAATTTGAATGTGATTTTAATTATTATACTAATAAGTATTTTGGTTTGGATATTCATTATTTTAGTTTACTTCGTGGGATTAGTGAATTTCAAATAGGTAGATTGTTTTCTAATTATAAACATTATCATTCAGTATTTAAAAGTTGTAATTTAGGAAGTAAGGAATCTACTTGGAAATGGTGTTTAAATTGTCCTAAATGTTTATTTGTATATATTATTTTAAGTCCTTTCTTATATAAGGATGAATTAATCTCAATATTTGGAGATGATTTATATGAAAGAGAAGATTTACTTGATATGTTTAAAGAGATTTTAGGATATAGTGATACTAAACCATTTGAATGTGTTGGGACATATAGTGAAGCTAGATATGCAGTTAGTTTATTGATAGATAAATTAGGTAAAGAAAATCTTCCATATTTACTTAAGTTTTATTTAGATAATTATGAACTTGAGTTAGATGGTAGTGAAATACTTAAGTATAATGAAGAAAATAATATAGATAGTTATTATGATTCTTTGGTTAGAAAGGAACTTGATAAATATGATAAGTAAAATAGTAAGTAAGTTAAAGGATAAGAAGTTAGCTATTTTAGGATTTGGAAAAGAAGGTAAATCGACTTATTCTTTTATTAGAAAATATATTCCTAATATGCATTTGACAATTATTGATATGAAAGATGTTAGTAATGATGAAATGTTTTTAAATGATGAAGATGTTAACTTTGTATGTGGAGAAGGGTATTTATCTAATTTAGGAATATATGATTATATTATTAAGGCTCCTGGAGTTAGTTTAAAAGATATAAAAGATGAAGAAGTTAAATCTAAGGTTACTTCTCAACTTGAATTACTTCTAGAAGTAAATAGAGATAATATTATTGGTGTTACTGGTACTAAGGGTAAAAGTACAACGTCATCTCTTCTTTATGAAGTATTTAAAGATCAAGGTTATGATGTATATTTACTTGGTAATATAGGAGTTCCTGTTTTAGACAATATAGAATTATATAAAGAAGATACATTATTAGTAGTTGAAATGAGTTCACATCAACTAGAATTTATAGAAGTATCTCCACATATTGGGATTGTACTTAATTTATTTCAAGATCATTTAGATCATGCTGGTGATTTAAAACATTATCATGATAATAAGATGCGTATGTTTAAATTCCAAGATAATAATGATATTGCTTTATATGGTGATGATAATAAATATTTACATGATAGAGTAGTAAATGATGGATATAAAAGCAATTTATATGATGTTAGATTTGATGATAGTGAAGGTGGAAAAAATTCTGTTAGAATTAAAGATAAATCAATTTATTTAAATGGAGAACTTTTATATACTGATGGAAAAAGAAATTTATTAGGAGATCATAATTTAAATAATATTATGTTTATTATGACTGTTGCGAAGTTAAAGGGATTAGATCTTAATAAAGCAAAAGAGTCTATTAGTAAATTTAAAGGATTAAAATATCGTATGGAATGTATTGGTACATATGATGATGTTACTTATTACAATGATACGATTGCGACTATACCTGAGGCAACAATTGGTGCAATTAAAGCAATTGGTAATGTTGATACTTTGATATTTGGTGGAATGGATAGACATATTGAATATAATTCATTAATTTCTTTTTTGAAAGAAAGTTCGATATCTAATTTGGTGTGTATGCCGACAACAGGATTTACAATTGGTAATATATTAAAAGATAGTTGTGATAAGAATATATATTTTGTTAATACGTTGGATGATGCGTATGATGTTAGTAAAAAGTGTACTGCTAAGGGCATGAGTTGTTTGTTATCTCCTGCTGCAGCTAGTTATGAATTTTTTAAGAATTTTGAAGAAAAGGGTAAGGCTTTTGAAGAAATTGTAAAAGGAGATAATAAATAATGGAAAAGTTACAAAAAGATGATGAATTAAATGATGAATTAGATGTATTTAGAAATTATGGTTTTAATATAGATGATTTACTTACAATGTTAAATGAGGAAGTAGAAGAGGCGGAATAATATTGATTTTAATTTAAAAAAATGTTATATCTATTATGATAGATTGGAGTGATATTATGGATTACTATTCTGGTGCACCAGAACCAATGGATGAATATAATGAAAATATGAATTATAATAGTGGTGGAAGTTTCTTTAAGAAAAATTCATTTATATTATTGATAATACTCGCAATAGTTATTGCAGGGTTACTTGTAGTATTCTTTGTAGTTGGAGATTTTGCAAAGCCTGAGTATAAAGAGTTAGATGATGATAGTTATTTATCTGAATTAAATGTTAGTGGTGGAGTAATGAGTCCTGATTTTGTAAAGGATAAGTTTGAATACACTGTAGTTTCAAATTCTGAATATGTTACTTTTGAATGTAAGAAGTCTAGTAAAAAGGCTAAGGTTCAAGGTTGTGATGAAGCTATTCAAGTAACTGATAAAGAAATTGTACATAGTATTAGAGTTGAAGCTGAGGATACTAATGTTAGTAAATATTACATTACTATAAAAAAAGGTGAAGAAGAAGTTTTTTAACTTCTTTTTTTGTGTTAAAATATATATATGCTGGAATAGCTCAGTGGTAGAGCAACTCTCTCGTAAAGAGTAGGTCGTAGGTTCAAATCCTGTTTCCAGCGCCATTTTTTATATTTAATAATCAATAATGATATTTTTATCTTAATTAAAGTTCTAATAAATGCTTTTAGTTTACATATTTTTGTATTTGATAGAATTTTAAGGGTAATTTGATAAATTTTTTATTTGCGATTGTAAAAAAAGGGGATAAATGTTATCATATACATAGAATAGAGGGTGATACTAATGCAAGTTATTATAGATTTTTTTGAGTATACATTGTCTGGGGGAATATGGTTTATTTATTTTATTTTAATGATTATTTTTTCGCTTGCTTGTTTAGGTGTAGTTGGGGAAAAAGTTTCTAAAAGAAAACAGGAAGAGTTAATTGCTAAACGTGAAGCTTTAGCAAAGGCAGAGTCTGAAAAAGCAAAAGACTTAATTAAAAAACAAGCAGAATCTTATAGTGTTAATAATACTTTGGATCCTACTGCTAAAAAAGCTCAAGAAGCTGCGAAGGCTGCTACTCCTAGTCCTGTTAGTCAAGCAGCACCAGTTGTAGAACCAGTACCTGAAGTAACACAACCTGCTGTTCCGGAAGTTGTTGTTTTTGATGCTCCTGCTACTGAGGTGCAAGGAGTTGTTGATAATGTTACACCTATAGTTGATAATGCTTCTAGTGATACTGTAAAGCCAGCGGAAGAAACGCCATCTATGTTAGTAATTAATGAAGATGGTACTAGTAATGTATCTGTATAATTGTTTTTAGTAAATAGTTTTAAAATTAGTAGTCATGTTAGGAGGAACGTATGAGTATTTCAGTTGATTTTATTTTGACAATTTTAAATAAGACCATCGATATCTTATTAGTGTGGTGGTTGTTTTATTATATATTGAAAATTATTAAGGATAATGTAAAACTTACACTTATTTTTAAAGGAATTTTATTTTTAGTTATTATAAAAGTAGCATCAGATTTTTTTAATTTTACTACTGTTGGAATGTTACTTGAATATGTTGTTATGTGGGGACCTGTTGCTATATTTGTTATTTTTCAACCGGAAATTAGAGCAGCCTTAGAGCAATTAGGTAGAAGTCAACTTTTAGGTAGACATAAAATTTTAACTGTAGATGAACGTGAAAGATTGGTTTATGAAATAGTTAATGCGATGGATCAATTAAGAAGAGGAAGAATTGGTGCATTAATTGTTATAGAAAGAGATATTAGTTTAGCTGATTATATTGAAAAAGCTAAAAAGATTTATGGTGATTTGTCATCAGATTTATTAGTGTCTTTATTTTTCCCTAACAATCCACTTCATGATGGTGGGGTAATTATTCAAGGGGATAGAATTAGTTGTGCTGGAGCAGTGTTTCCAACAAGTAATAATTTAAAAGGAAATAAACGTTTAGGAACTAGACATAGAGCAGCTTTAGGTATTAGTGAAGAAACTGATGCGATTGTGTTAATTGTTTCAGAAGAAACTGGACGTTTATCTATTGCATTAAAAGGTGAATTGTTTTATAACTTATCAATTGATGATGTTAGAATGACTTTAATTGATGAATTAAGACCTAAACAAGAATTAGATTTTGAAGAAGAGATTGATGAGGAAGAGATATATGAAGAAAATAAATAGTAAGAAAAATATATTTAGACCTATTATAAAGTTCTTCGATAGATGTATAATTACTCCAATTACCAAATTTATCTTGTTTGTTGGTGATTGTTTAAAAAGTAATGATAAAGGTATTGAAAGAGTATTAAATAATAGACAAGCATTAGTTATAATTTCTTTATTATTTGCGTTACTTGCGTTTTACGCTATTGATAGAGAAGGAGTTTCGTTAATAGATGATAATGCTGAAATATTAACAGGAATTCCAGTTCATGCTGTTTATAATAAAGAAGCATATGTAATTGAAGGTTTACCTGAAACTGTTGATGTTACTTTAATTGGTAAGAAACAAAATGTATATTTAGCTAAGCAATATCCAGCTGAACGAGTTAATGTTGATTTAAAAGAATTAACTCCTGGTACTCATAAAGTAACACTTAATTATAAACAAAATGTTTCATCTGTTACTTATAAGATAGATCCTTCAACAGTAACTGTTGTTGTGTATAAAAAGATGTCTGAAACTAGAGAAGTTACAGCTGATATTATTCATAAAGATAGTCTAGATACAAAACTAAATATTGATAGTGTAACTTTAAATAAAGATAGAGTTACAATTAAAGGACCTGAATATAAATTAGAGAAAGTTGCTTCTGTAAAAGCACTTATAGATGTTAATAATTTAACTAATCAAAAGATTGGAAAACAAAAATTAAATGATATTCAGCTTGTAGCATATGATAGTACAGGTAATATTGTTGATGTTGAAATTGTTCCTGATACATTAACTGCTGAAGTTGTTATTTCTTCACCTCATAAGACAGTTCCTGTAAGAGTAGAAACTGAAGGTGAATTAGATGGAAAGGCTATTAAGTCTTTATCTCCTAGTGTAAAAGAAGTAACTTTATATGGACCTCAAGAAGTTCTTGATAAGATTGATTATTTACCAGTTTCTATAGATATTTCTGGTATTAATTCAGATAAAAATTATACTGTTAACTTAACAAATCCAACAGGAATTAGAGATATTAGTATTAAGACTATTAATGTTAAATTAGTAGTAGATGAAGTTATTTCTAAAGATATAAGTGGAATAAAAGTAAATGCTATAAATAAATGTGATACTTGCGATCCACAAGCATTTGATGAAGCATCTTATTCTATTACAGTTATTGTTAGAGGAAGTCAATCTGTTATTGATTCTTTAGATCCTTCTACAATTTATGCTACTGTTGATTTATCTGGTTTAACTCCAAGAAATGAACCATATGAATTACCTGTTAAAGTAGGTGGAGAAGATTCTAAATTAACATATGTAGCAAGGGATCCTAAAGTTAAGATTTTAATTAGTAAGAAATAATTAAAAAGACAAATCAAATGATTTGTCTTTTTATTTTGAATATTTATATTTGAGTTACATATTCTTTAATGTAGAGGTGGAATATGAAAAAAATATATTTATTGTTGTTAATAGGAATAAGTTCTCTTTTAATAGGTTGTTCTAAAGATGGAGAAGATTCTGTTGTTAAAAATATGAAAAGTAAGATTAAAGATATTGATTCTTATTATTTAAATGGTGATTTAAAAATTTATAATGATCAAGAAGAATATAATTATGATGTTGAAGTATATTATAAAAAAGATGGTTTTTATAGAGTGAATTTAGTTAATAATTTTAATAGTCATGAGCAAATAATATTAAAGAATAATGATGGAGTCTACGTTGTTACCCCTTCATTGAATAAGAGTTTTAAATTTCAAAGTAATTGGCCTAATGATAGTTCGCAAATATATCTAATAGAGTCATTATATAAAGATATTGTTTCTAATAATGAAAGAAATTTTCAAAGTAGTGACAAGGAATATGTATTTGATATAGATGCTAATTATCCTAATAATAGTAATTTAGTTAAACAGACTATTGTACTTGATAAGGAATATAATGTTAAAAATGTTAAAGTTTTTAATGGTGATAATGTTGTACAAATGAGTATGACTTTTAATGAGACTATTTTAAATAAGGAAATAGAGGATTCTATTTTTGATTTAAATAGCATTATTACTAATATGAATGATCAAGATAATGTTGATAGTAGTGTTAGTTCAATTGATGATATTATTTATCCTTTATATATTCCTACTGGTACTGTGCTTACATCTGAAGAGAAAGTATCAAAAGGAGAAGGAGAAAGAATTATTTTAACTTTTGATGGAGAAAAACCATTTATCTTAGTAGAAGAAACTGTTGAAAAAACTGATGAGTTTTTAATTATTCCTACATATGGAGATCCTTATTTGATGGTAGATACAGTTGCAACTTTGTCTAATAATTCTATTAGTTGGATTAGTGATGGGATAGAGTACTATTTAGTTTCTGATGTAATGAGTCAAATTGAACTTGTGGAAATTGCTAGTTCAATTACGAAAATAGATTATAATAAGTAATAAATAGTTGTTTTTAGTTGATATATATGACATTTTTGTTTATTTTTAATTTTTATGTGCTATAATTTAAATAGGTGGTGTTAAGTTATGGCAACAAAAAAGGTTGAAGACAAAAAGAAAAAAGTTGTTACTGCAAAGAAAAAAGAAAAGGTAGTAGAAGCTGTAGTTGAAGAAGAAAAAGTAATTTGTGAAGAATGTGGGAAGAAATACCTTGCTTCATTAAATGAATGCCCTAAATGTGGATATTCTGCATCAGATGCTAAAAAGAAAAAAACTTTTTATGATGATGATGAATTCGAGGAATATGATGATGAAGATGAAGATTATGTTCCTAAAAAAGAAGTAAAGAAAGAAGTAAAAAAAGAAAAAGTAGAGACTAAGAAAAAAGAAGAACCTAAAAAAGAAGTTAAAGTAGAAAAGAAAAAGAAAAAAGAAGAAAAAAATGTAAACAAAAAAGTTTCTATTGATAATAAAAAATCTATGCTTTCAGATGATAGTAATGAAATCTTTAATTTTATTAAAATTTTAGTTGTTATTGTATTATTAGTAGGTATTGTTTGGGTTGTTGCATCTATCTTTAATAAAGAAGAAGTAAAAGAAGATGCTAAGGATAATGAACAAGAACAAGTAGCTACTATTCAAAATGATAAGATTTTAGCAAGTTCAATTTTTAATAAAAAAGATAAAACATATTATGTATTTGCATATGATGCATCAGAAGAAAATAAAAAAGCTGAAAAATATGGTGCTTTATTTACTGAATATGATTCTTTCTCTGACAAAGATAAAGTTGTTATGTTCTGGGTTGATTTGAGTGATCCGCTTAACAAAGATGTAGTTGCAGAAACAAAAAAGGATGAAAATAAAAAACCAAGTAAATATGAAAATTTAAGTATTTATGGTCCAGCACTTATTCGTATTAAGAATGGTAAATTAGACAAATATTATGATAGTGATGATGCTATTGAAAAAATAGAAAAATTAATTAAATCATATCGTGATAAAGCTAAAGAAGAAGCAGAAAAAAAATAGAATAATGACTCCCAAGGTGGGAGTTTTCTGCCTCAATAGCTCAGTTGGTTAGAGCACTTGACTGTTAATCAAGGGGTCCTAGGTTCAAGTCCTAGTTGAGGCGCCATTTGAATAAACATTACTTTTGTAATGTTTTTTATTTTGTTGAATAGATTTAAATAGGGTTTTATATTTTAAAAAATATAAAAATATGTTAATATTATAATTGATATATAGTAGAGGTGAGTTAAATGGAAGAAGTAAAAGATAAAGAAAAGAAAAAAACTACTACTAGAAGAAAAAAAGTCGAAAGTAATGATAATATTAAAGAAAAAGTATTAGAAGAAAAAGAAAATAAAAAGGTTACAAAAAAAGATAAAAAAGAAGAAAATAAGTCTTCAACTAATTTTAATTTAATAGAAGTTATTATTATTATGATTATAACTGCAGTATTTGGAATTTTAATTGGTAGTTGTGTTACTTATTTTAGAGATGATATTAACAATGAAAATGTTCCTGATTCTTTTAAAGAGTTTGTTGATGTGTATAATGATTTGGTTTCAGAATATTATTTTGATTTAGATGAAAGTAAATTGATAGAAGCTGGTATTAAAGGAATGTTACAGTATTTAGATGATCCACATTCTTCTTATTTAGACTATGATGACTCTAGTTCTTTAAATTTAGAATTAGAAGGAGAATATGTAGGGATGGGAGCAACTATTACAGTTGAGAAAGATGGTTATGTTTATATAAGTGATATGTTTGTTAATAGTCCTGCGGCTAATGCTGGTTTTAAAGTAGGAGATAGAATTATTGCTGTTGATGGTGAAAAGGTAACAGATAAAAATGCAGTTGAAGTTTCTTATAAAGTAAAGGGTCAAGAAGGAACAGGAGTAGATATTACTATTGTACGTGATGGTGTTGAACAAACAATTAGATTAATTCGCGCTAAGGTTGAAATACCATCAGTATCTTATAAAGTAGTTAAAAATACTAATACTGGATATATTAAAATTGATATATTTGCTAAAAATACTCCAGAACAATTTAAAAGAGCTATGAATGAATTGAATGCTCAAGGAGTAGATTCTCTTATTATTGATGTGCGTGATAATTCGGGTGGATATTTATCTTCTGCTGAAAAAATAATTAGTTATTTTTTGGATAAAGGGGATATCATTTATCAATTAGATTCTAAGGGTGTTATTGAAAAGGTAAAAAATACTAATGAAAAGTTATATGATTTACCAGTAGCAGTTATAACAAATAAAATGAGTGCTTCTGCTTCTGAAATACTTGCGATTTCTTTGAAAGAAAATATTGATGCAGTTTTAATAGGACAAATTACTTTTGGTAAAGGTACAGTACAAAAAGCAGTTCGTCTAGAAAGTGGAGCAATGATTAAATATACTATTCAAGAATGGCTTTCCCCTAATGGAAACAAAATAAATTTAGTTGGTGTAAAACCTGATTATGAAGTAGGAAATGCTGATGAACATTATGATGCTCAAGTACAAAAAGCAGTAGCAGTATTAAAAAATAATAAAAAGTAATAAAAAAATTACATAAAAATAATAAATTATATTTAAATAGGAATTTTTTCTTATTAAAAATATAATTTTTTTTTGTAAAAAATGCTTGATTTTAAAGGGAATTCTATGATATACTTCACTATGTGTGGCTGCTTAGATGTGTGAGGTTGCTGATACACCGGGGCAAGTTGAAATAAAAAATCAACTTAAAACCAGTAAATCAGGTTTTTACACGGAGCAAGTCTATACTAAGATATAGGCGAAGGGAGGACATAATATGTCAAATATAGTTCGTATTAAATTAAAAGCGTACGATCATAGAGTACTTGATAATGCTGCTACAAAGATAGTTGAAACTGTAAAAAGAACTGGAGGAGAAATCAGTGGACCAGTACCGCTTCCTACAGAAATTCAAAAGTATACTATTTTAAGAGCTGTTCATAAGTACAAAGATAGTCGTGAACAATTCGAAATGCGTACACATAAGAGATTAATTGATATCAAAAATCCTAGTAAGGAAACAATTGATGCATTAACTCATTTAGATATACCAAGTGGTGTAGATATTCAAATTAAATTATAAGATTTAAAATTATGGGAGGAAATGAAATGAAAGGAATCTTAGGTAAAAAAGTTGGAATGACTCAAGTTTTTACTAAAAGTGGAAAACTAATTCCTGTAACTGTAGTAGAAGTTGAACCAAACGTTGTTACTCAAATTAAAACTGTTGAAAAAGATGGTTATAATGCTGTACAACTTGGAACTGTTACTGTTAAGGAAAAAAGTTCTAATAAAGCAAAAATTGGTCATACAAACAAAGCTAACACAACTCCTAAGCGCTTCTTAAGAGAAATTAGGGGAGTAAATGTTGAAGATTATACTTTAGGTCAAGTTATTGATGCTAGTATCTTCAAAGAAGGAGAAATAGTTGACGTAACTGGAACTAGTAAAGGTAAAGGTTACCAAGGTGTAATCAAACGTTGGAATCAATCTCGTGGTCCTATGGGGCATGGTTCTCAATACCATAGAGGTGTAGGTTCATTAGGTACATTATTACCAATGCACGTATTAAAAGGTAAAAAAATGCCAGGTCACATGGGTAATGAAACAACAACAATTCAAAATCTTGAAGTTGTTTCTGTAGATGTTGAAAATAACATCATTTTAGTAAAAGGAAATGTTCCAGGTCCAAAAAAATCTTTAGTTATGATTAAAACTTCAGTTAAAAAAGGTGAAAAAGTAAACGAAACAGAAGAACTATTAAGTTATGTAGTAGTTGAAGAAGAACCAGTAGTAGAAACTGAAGAAACAACAGAAGTTACTGAATAATCATCACAGGAAAGATAATTTTGTATTTTATTATTTATATATGTGATGAAGGGAGGAATTAGAGATGGAAAAAATCGCACTTTTAAACTTAAAAGGTGAAAAGGTTAAGGACATTAAATTAAATGAAAATGTATTTGGAATTGAACCAAATAAAAATGTTTTATACGATGCTGTTATTTTAACAAGAGCATGTTTAAGACAAGGAACACATGATACTAAAAATCGTGCTGAAGTTCGTGGTGGAGGAAGAAAACCATGGAGACAAAAAGGAACAGGTCATGCTAGACAAGGATCTATTAGAGCTGTTCAATGGAGAGGTGGAGGAATTGCATTCGGTCCAACTCCAAGAGATTATAGTAAAAAGATGAACCGTAAGGAACGTCGTTTAGCATTACTTAGTGCTTTAAGTACTAAAGTAAATGATATGGTAGTTGTTGAAGAAATTAAATTAGCAACACCAAAAACTA
>SVAL01000003.1 GCA_015059405.1 Bacillota bacterium | reverse complement strand
CTACACTACTATATTTTATAGTAGTTACCGTTAAAAGTCAATATATAACAAAAAAGACTGTCATTACTGACAATCTTTTCGGTAAATTACTATAAATCAATAACTATAAAATTGTAATTTGTCTTTTAAATGATATTATACCATACTTTTCAATCTTTCTTACTCATCGCAATATTACTATTTTATGATTTAATTCTATGTATAAAATGGTTCTAAAGCTAATTATGGGGTATTTTTGATAAAAAGAAAAACTCGCGTTCTCCCTTATTTTATCAAGGTTTGCGAGTTTTTTACCACAATATCGCTTATATTTCTTGGAAAAAATTTCCGAACTAAGTACTTGTACCTCCACTATAATAAGTGAGTTGCTGAAATATATTCTTAAGAATGAAAATTAATATCTTTCTTTTATAATATTTTTACTGCAAAAATAAGTGACCATAAAATATATTCCATATATGATTAATAAGAATATAAATGTCATAATAGATCCATTTAATATATTATTTACTCCTATAGAACTTAATATAAATTTACAAAATTCTAGACCTACTAAAGTATGCACTATCGCAAGAAATAATGGCATCATAAAGAATATTAATGTTTGTTTAAACAATACCTTATTAACTTCTTTTTCATCTGCTCCTATCTGTCTTAATACTTTATACTTGTTTTTGTCATCTATACAATCTGACAATGATTTTAATGCGAGTATAGCTGATGATGATATTAAGAATATTATTCCTAAATATAATCCAATAAATGTCACTATTGCTGATAGTCCTACAGATGCTTCTTTAATATCTATTTTTGTATTTTTCATTATTTCAAAGGATGGTGAATAATCACGGGTTAATGTTTCAATTTTGCCGATAAGTGCTTCATCATCTGTTGAATAATTAGCAATCAAAAGTTCTGCATCTTTTTTATTATTCTCTAATGTTTCATCTTCTACTACAAAAAATCCTATATTAGATGGATTACCACTTATAACTAAGAATCCATCTATTAATTTTTTTGATGGTTGATAATCAGTTCCAAAAATCGTAATAATGCTATTTCTATTCATGACTTCTTCATAGAGTTGTGATTCATAATTAGATACAATTGCATATTCTCCTCTATTTAATTCTAATGAATCCATGTGATACATTTTAGCTAGTTTATTATAATCACTTAATCCCATAATAGAAATAGTTTCATCATATCTAACATAAGGATATTTTCTTTTAACATCTTCATAATAGTTGCCTAAAGATTTACCATAAGTAAAATCTTGATCTTCATAAATAGATACAGTAGTAATATCTTTAGTATTGTCTTTAATAATATTATCACTATTGATAAAATCAATCAGATTTATTTCTCTATTATCTTCGTTATAATATCCTACTAAGCATAAATCTACTGGGGCAAGTTTATTAATAGAATCATTAAAATAATTCTTAACAGTTAAAGCACTTGATAGTAGACATAGAGTTATAAAAAGCATTAAACATATTACAGATATTGATACAATCATTGTATTGATTTTACTATTAATTTGTTTGAATACAAATGTATTAAGTTTACTATAGTATAATTTTGGAAATTTGGTTATAATCTTCAAAATCATTCCTGATAAAGAATAGAAAAACAATACTGTTCCAACAACTCCCATACCTATTGGAACTAATAAAATACTCATATCATGTTGCATTAATGTGTTTACTCCACCTGTTACCATATAATATGCACTAGCAAGCAATATAACAGAAATAATAAATAGAATGATACATATTAGAGAATTCTTAACTTTTATGTTTTCTCCTTTTTTAGTTGATTGCAATAGGTTAATTAGTTTATTCTTACTAACTATAATTGTATTAAAGATCATTACTATGAAATAAATAATTCCAAAATATATTATTGTTTTAATAATAGCAGACTTAGAAATATTAAATGTAAAATCTGTCATATTAGCTTCAAACATATTGGCAATAAATATACTCGTTATTTGTGATATTACGATTCCAAGTAGTAATCCAACACCTAATGAAATTAATCCAATTATAAATGTTTCTATTAATAATATTACTGATATTTTTCTTTTACTCATTCCAAGAGTCATATAGATGCCAAACTCTTTATTTCTTTTCTTAATTAAAAATCTAGAAGCATATATAATTAAAAATCCAAGTATTAATGATACAAATACTGATACAGCTGATAATAATTGTATTAATAAATCAATTACTTCACTTTGTCTTGATGATACTGCTAACATGGCTGTTTGTGAATCCATTGAATTAAAAATATAGAAGATGCATACACCTAATAATAAAGTAGTAAAATAGATTGCATAATCTTTAAAACTTTTCTTAATATTTGCTATAGATAGTTTATAAAGCATCGTTCATTTCACCACCTAGAAGAGTTACTACGTCGATAATGCTATCAAAGAATTCTTTTCTCGAACTATCGCCTTTTTGTATTTCATTAAATATTTTTCCATCTTTAATAAATATAACACGTGATGCATAACTAGCTGTAAAAGCATCATGAGTAACCATAAGAATTGTAGAATTTAACTCTTTGTTTAGATATTCAAAACTATTTAGTAATTGCTTAGAAGATTTAGAATCTAATGCTCCTGTTGGTTCATCTGCCAGAATTAAACTAGGATTAGTAATAATTGCTCTAGCACTTGCTATACGTTGTTTTTCTCCACCACTCATTTGATATGGATACTTATTAAGAATTTTAGTAATTCCTAATTTAGATGCACTATCTTCAATTCTTTTCTTTTGCTCAGAATAAGGAATATTTTGAATTGATAATGATAATGATATATTTTCATATCCTGTTAAAGTATCTAAAAGATTAAAATCTTGAAAGATAAATCCTAATTTATCTCTTCTAAATTTATTTAAACTATTTCCTTTTAATGTTGTAATATTATCTCCATTAACAAATATTTCTCCTGCTGTAACTTTATCTATTGTAGATATAAGATTTAAAAGTGTTGTTTTTCCACTACCACTAGCTCCCATAATAGCAACAAACTCACCTTTTTCTACTTCAAAAGATATACCATTAATTGCTTTTGTTAGACTAGACTTACTTCCATAGTATTTTTCGACATTTTTAACTTGTAATATTTTTTCCATACTTTCTCTCCTTACAACACTAATTTTAGATTATTATTTTTTATTTGTCTTTTGAGTAATATTACAATACATTACAATTTTGTAATATTAGAATTTATACATTTCATTTTTACCAAACTCTATTATTACTTTTGTATACTCTTTTTCAACGCTTTCTATATAAATATTATGACCTAGCTTATCACATAATTTTTTTATAATATATAATCCCATACCGGTAGACTTTATTTTATCTCTTCCATTAGATCCAGTAAAAGACTTTTCAAAAACTCTACCTATATCTTTAGTAGGTATTCCAATACCATTATCATATATTTCAAGTATAGTTTTATCATTATCTTCTATAGATCTTATTTTTATTATAGAATCTTTATCTTTTTTATATTTAATACTATTATTTATAATTTGATTGATAATAAACTCCAACCATTTCTTATCAGTATGAACTAAAGAATTTTTAACATTTGAATCAAAAGCAATTTTATTATCTAATAAATCATCTTTATTCTTAATACTTACATTTCTAATTACTTCTTTAAGATTTACTTCGTTTATAGCAAAATCTTTCTCAGTATTCTCACTTCTTACATAATATAGTATTTCATCTATATTATTATCAAGTCTTCTAATAATACTTAATAATGATTTATCATATTTTTCTTTGTTATTATGGCATTTTAAAACCATACTTGAAATAGGTATTTTTACTTCATGTATCCATATTTCAACAAACTCTTTAAACTCAGTAATATTTCTTTGATAATCATTAATATTTTCTATCATTGACTTATTAATCTCATATAATGATTCGACCATTAATTTTTCTTCATACGTATTTGGCTCAGGTATAGTTTCAAGTATCAAGTATTTCTCAGATAATTTGTTTAAACTATTTAAATATAATTTATAGAATTTATTCTTTCTATAATAGTTTATTGTAATGATTGAAATGCCACTAATAAGTAAAATAATAATAGTTAGAATATTTACTGTAATATCAACTTTAAATGCATTTAACATTAGAAATAATAATAACACCGTAGATAAATAAACAATTATACCTATAATATTATCTTTTAAGTATTCTATATATTTCATATTATAGTGTATCCTATTCCTTTTCTAGTTTCTATTATATTAGGATATCCCATTTCATCTAGTTTACTTCTTAATCTACTGATGTTAACAGTAAGTGCATTCTCATTAATATATTCATCATTATTCCATAGTTCTGTCATTAATTCATCTTTCGATACTATTCTATCTTTATTAGATAAAAGCATATTAAAAATGATTATTTCATTTTTAGTGAGTATTATTTCCTTATTATTATTCTTTACTATTCCTTTACCTATATCAAAAATTAAATCTTTATAACTGATTGTAGTCTTATTCATTTCACATCTTTTGAGTAAAGCATTTATCTTTAGTAAAAGTATTGTTGGATTATAAGGCTTAGTTATATAATCGTCTGCTCCATAAGAATAAGATATTACTTCATCAGATTCATTAGATTTACTGGTAACCATAATTACTGGTATATGTGATTCTTTTCTTATTTCTTTTAATAATAATTCTCCATTCAAATAAGGTATATTAATATCCAAAAGTATTAAATTAGAATTACTACCTAATATCTCTTTTTTAGCATTTTTAAAATCATTTAGTATAACTGCTTCATAATTAGAATTATTAAGTAAATAAAACAATTCTTCGGCAATTACTTTATCATCTTCAACTATCATTATTTTTTTCACAGAAACCACCTAAATATATTATATCATTTATATTATTATTCTAATATTACAGTTTTGTAATATTTAAAAATATGTTTATTAATTAGAATAAGTATAACATTACCATAATAAAACAAATAATTATTCCATTCATGAAAACCTCTAAATTCCGAACAAAATGGTTCTAAAATGGTTCTAAAGCCAATTTTGGGCTATTTTTTGCTAAAAAGAAAAACTCGCGTTTTCCCTTATTTTATCGGGCTTGCGAGTTATTTTCCACAACATTGCTTATATTTTTTACCACTGCCACATGGACATTGATCATTTCTACCTATTTTTTCTTTTTTCTTAGTTCTTGATGCTGCTTTTGTATCATCATTATCATTTGTTATTTTATTTTTAGATACTTCTTTTCTTTCTAAGTTTTGAGTTATTTGAGCTTTAACTAAGAAATTAGTTACTTCTTTATCAATGTTTTGTAACATATTATCAAATAAGTCAAATCCTTCTACTGTATAAGCACGTAGTGGATCTTCTTGACCATAACTTCTTAAGTGAATTCCTTCTCTTAAGTGAGCCATAGTATTAATATGTTCTGTCCAATATTTATCAATGATATTTAGTGTAATTACTTTTTCAAATTCTTCGGCTATTTCTCTAGGTACTACACTAATCTTTTCTTCATATTCTTCTACAATTCTATTATAGATTATATCAATAATACTATCTTCTTTTAAATTAGCTATATCACTTGTATTAATATCTTTTCTTAATAAACTATTAGAATATTCAACAATATCTTCTATATCTTCTTTTGTTAGTTTTCCTTCTGGATAAACATGTGATTTAACTACATCTGTAATGTGATCATGAATAGTATTTTTTACTGTTTCATGAATAGATTCATTATCTAGAATTTCATTACGTTTTTCATACATAATTTTTCTTTGATTATTATTAACATCATCGTATTGTAATAATTGTTTTCTTATATCAAAGTTGTTTCCTTCAACACGAGATTGAGCTGATGCGATTGAATTTGTGAATGTTTTACTTCTTATAGCTTGATCACCATCAAATCCTAATGATTGCATCATTGTTTTAATTCTATCAGTACCAAATCTTCTCATTAAATCATCATCCATAGATACATAGAATTGAGTAAATCCTGGATCTCCTTGACGACCAGAACGTCCACGCAATTGGTTATCAATACGACGTGATTCATGTCTTTCAGTACCTAATACACATAATCCACCTAGTTCTCTTGTTTCTTCTGTTAATTTAATATCTGTACCACGACCTGCCATATTAGTTGCAATTGTTACAGCACCTTTTTCACCTGCTTTAGCAATTATTTCAGCTTCACGTGCATGGTTCTTAGCATTTAAAACTTCATGAGGTATTTTTCTTTTAGTTAATAGTTTACTAATTAATTCATTTGTTTCGATAGCTATAGTACCTACAAGTACTGGTTGTCCTTTTTTATAACGTTCTTCTATTTCATTAACTAGAGCATTAAACTTACCTTGTTTTGTTGCATAAACTAAATCTGCTTGGTCATCTCTTATAACTTCTCTATTAGTAGGAATAGTTATAACATACATATTATAAATATTTCTAAATTCTTCTTCTTCTGTTTTTGCTGTACCTGTCATACCAGATAACTTTTTATACATTCTAAATAAGTTTTGGAATGTAATTGTTGCTAGAGTCTTTGTTTCTTGACGAATCTTAACTCCTTCTTTAGCTTCTAATGCTTGATGAAGCCCATCACTGAAAGCACGTCCTTTCATTAAACGTCCAGTAAATTGGTCAACGATTACAATAGCATCATCTTGTACTACATAATCAACATCATTACGCATTGAATAGTTTGCTTTTAAAGCTTGATTAATATGATGTACTAAACTAGTTTGAGTTGCTTCATAAAGATTGTCTACATTAAAATGCTTTTCAGCTTTTTTAACACCATCTTCTGTTAATGTTACACCTTTACTCTTTTCATCATATATATAATCTTTTTCTTCTTTTAGTCTTTTTACAAAACTATCAGCATCTGTATATAATGCTGCACTTTTTAATTCTCCACCAGAAATAATTAATGGTGTTCTTGCTTCATCTATTAAAACAGAGTCAACTTCATCAACAATAGCAAAGTTTAATGGTCTTTGTACTCTATTTTCTTTTTTTACAACCATGTTATCTCTTAAGTAGTCAAATCCTAATTCATTATTAGTTGTATAAACAATATCACTATTATATACAGCTTGTTTTTCTTTTGGTGATAAATCTCTTAAGTTTACTCCTACTGTTAATCCTAAAAATCTATGGATATTTCCCATCCAGTTAGCATCACGATCTGCTAAGTATTCATTTACTGTTACAACATGAACACCTTTACCTGTTAAAGCATTTAAATAAGCTGGAAGTACTGCTGTTAATGTTTTTCCTTCACCAGTTTTCATTTCTGCAATATTACCTTTATGAATAGCAATACCACCTAATAATTGTACATAATATGGTTTTTCACCAATTACTCTATATGCAGTTTCTCTTGCAGTTGCAAATGCTTCTACTAAGATATCATCTAAAGTTTCTCCATCTTCTAATCTTTTCTTAAACTCTTCTGTTTTAGCTTGTAATTCTTCATCAGATAATTTTTGATACTCATCATCTAAAGCAACTATTTTATCTGCGATAGATGCAAATTTTTTTAATTCTTTATATTCATGGTCGAATAAGCTTCTTAATATGTTCATATATTCATCTCCCCATAAAATATTTTATCAAATAAAACAATATAATTAAAGTATTTTTACCTATATATTGCTAGTTTTTCCTTTTATTTCAAGAAAAAAGAAACTTATTCAGTTTCTATAATTCCGTATTGATTATCCTTTCTCTTATATACAAGAGCAGGTTTCATTGTATCAGCATCTTTAAATAAGTAGAAGTCATGTCCAAGTAATTCCATTTGAAGAACTGCTTCTTCTTCACTCATAGGTTTTACATCTACTTTCTTACGTTTTACAATCTTAGTTTCTTCAGCTTCTTCTTCTTCTACTTCTATAATTTCATCAAGCACAAACCCTTTAACTTCACGAGATTTCTTTGCTTGTGATTCCAATTTAGTTTTATTCTTACGAATTTGTCTTTCGATTTTATCGATTATTGTATCAACAGCTGCATAGATATCTTCTTGTGTTTCTTCTGCACGTAGCATAAAATTTTTCAAAGGGATAGTGATTTCAACTTTTTGTCCTTGTTTCTCAACTCTAACCACTACACTTGCATTAACCTCTTCTGGGTTATCAAGATACTTATCAATCTTCTTTAGTTTCTCAACGACATAGTTGTTCATCGCTTCTGTAACTTTGATTTTATCTCCTCTTACAGATATCTTCATAATAATCATCCTCCTACCTATATAATAACACACAAACATAAAAAAAACTACCTATTTTACTCCAGTAGTTTCTTTTAATACCATTACATCCAATGCTTGATACCCTTTTGATGTCTCAAGTAAATCAAATTCTACATATTGTCCTTCTTGTAAACTCTTATATCCATCTTGTTTGATAGCAGAGTAATGAACAAAGATATCTTCATTATCAATATAGTCAATAAATCCATAGCCCTTTTCATTATTGAACCATTTTACACGTCCTCTCACTTCTACACCTCTTCCCTTTTTATATTTTTGTTGTATCGATTCAACAAAAATCATTTTACTACTTTTAATTAACTTTTTTTATTATTTCTCTAAATGTTAATTTTGCTTCCTTTTTGGTAAGGGGAATATTTTTAAGACGCTTTTATTTTTATTTCTTGAACAAAATAATTATTAATTACTTTAGTGTGTAATGATATATATTTATTATTTTTTAATAACTTATTTACTAAATATAAACCATTACCATGATTTCTTCCTTTAGTGGAATATCCTTTTTCTCCTAATTTACCAATATTTATTTTATCTATGATAGTATTTGAAATAATAAAGTTTATTTCTTTACCTAATTTATATATTTCTATTGATATATTACTTTCTTTATTTTTGATACATTCTTCAATTGCATTATCACAAACTATTCCTAATATATAAGTTAAGGTTTTTACCTCTTCTATTTTTAACTGAGATAAAGGTATTTTTACTGATTTACTTATATCAATAACAAAATTAATATTCTTTTTTCTTATAGTAGATATTTTATAATAAAATAATCCTCTTAATCCACCTTTTGGAATATTACTTAATCCTTTAATACTAATACCATCATCTTTACTATTTTCTAAAAGTTGATCAATGTGATTGATGACTTTTTTATTTTTAGATAATCCTTTTATTACTGCAAGTTGATTTTTATATTCATGTCTTAATAATTTATCTTTTTCTAATTCTTCTTCATAAATACAAGCATATTCAAATAAATTATCATAACTTTCTTTCAATTCTTTATATCTATTTTTATTCCAAATATATATAAGACTAAATACTATTAACATGAAAATAAATAGTAAGAAACATATATTACATGTATCTATATATCTATTACTAAATAGTTGATAATTAAAAAATGATATTATAGATATTATTAGTATAATTAATGATAATTCACCTGTGATTGTTTTATCTTTAAATCTTTTTATTAAAGGGGTTATTATATTTTTGATATAGTGATTTTTAGAAATTAAATAAGAAATTATAATAGTTATTATATTTATTATTATTAATATTATGTTATTATTCATTTGACTAAAAACACTCATATAAATTAAATATATAATAGTCTTTGAAAATAATAATAAAGCAATTGAAAATATACTACATATTAAAGAAGAAATAATACTAAAATCATGAATATATTTAACACATAATGTCATAACAAGAATAGATAATATTATTTGAAACAAAGTATGACTATCAGTAAATATTGCACAATTTAATAATGTATAAATTAATATAATAATTGCATTATATGATAGGTTTTTCTTAAAAGTTTTACCAGCTAGACTATTTATTATTAATATACTTCCGATAGATCCTATTAAACAAAAAGGTAAATTATTTAAATAATTTACAAACACTTTTAATCACATCTTTCTTACATAATCTAGAAATATCAGTAGTTTTTTCTCCATTTAAGAATAGTATTTCATTATTAGCTAAGTCATACTCAGAAACTTGATTAATATTTATAATCGTACTTCTACTAATCTTTATAAATTTATCATTTAATTTATTTAATACATCACATATTGTACTGGCAATTGGATAATTACCATATATCGTATGAATTATACATTTTTTAGAGTCTTTTTCTTTTGATATATAAATTATATTTTTATATTCAATTCTTTTTAAATTATGATTAAATTCATATACAAGAGACTCACTACTATTTGTATAACTTTCTACAATTCTTTTTATATCTTCTTTTAATATTTCTTCAATATTTTCTAGTTTGTTAATGAAATCCATCAAATATAATCTATTGCTTAAAGCATCATACTTAAGTTCTTCATGACTAGTAATCATAATAATTATAGATGACCAATCATTATATTTTTCTCTAATTATTCTAACTATATCTAATCCAGATTTGTTTTTACCTTCAATATCCAGTAAATATATTTTTAAATCATTATTGCTTTTAATAACCTCTTCAAATTTTTCATTATATTCATCAAAAGAATAACATTTATAATCATAGTCATAATTCATCATACAACAATCTATTATTTTCTTATTCTTTTGTAAAAACTGCTTCTCATCATCATAAATTATAAAATTTAACATTTTGATTCATCCTTCCTGCGTATTTTCCATTTTATCATATCTTGTATTTATTTGTCATAAAAAATTTATTTACTTTTATAACTTAAAATTATAGTATTATAATAATTAAATATATCAATTAAGAACATTGAATATTTTTACTAGATTGATACTACTTTTGAATAACTAATCAAATAAAAAAGACGTATTTTGTACGTCTTATTTTTTTGATTTTTTCTTAGTTAATTTTTTCTCTAAAGTCTTAGTTTTTTCTTCAAGTTTATCACTAATTATACTCGTATGAAGAATAAACCATACTACTAATATAAATAATATAATATAAATAATAATACCTAACTTAGCATTTTTTATTGTATATATAATAGCAGCAATAGAGAATAAGATATTTATAGCATATACTACTAAAACTGTTTTTCTTTGTGAAAAGTTCATTTTTAATAGTTGATGATGCATATGATCTTTATCACCTTCATAGATAGGTTTTTTCTTTATTAATCTTCTAATAATAGCAAATAATGTATCAAGTATTGGAATAGCTAATATTAAAAGTGGAACTAATACAGAAGTTAAAAGTGCTCCTTTAAATCCCATTAATGATATTACAGCTATTATAAATCCCATGAAGGTTGCTCCTGTTTCACCAGCGAAAGTTTTTGCAGGATGGAAATTATGTAATAAGAATCCTAACGTTGATCCTAACATTATAAATGTTAAAGTAATTTCTAATGTACCAAATCTTTGTTGTAAAAAAGAAATAATTCCAATTGTTAAGAAAAAGATTGAAGATATTCCACCACTTAATCCATCTAATCCATCTATTAATCTAATAATATTTATACATCCTAAAATAAAGAATAAAGTTATTGGATAAGCTAATATACCAAATTGAATATCAAATCCAAATGCAGTTATATGACTTAGTGTCATTCCTCCATAAAAGATAATTACTAATGCTGCGATAGTTTGCCCAATTAATTGTTCTTTGGCAGATAATGATTTTATATCATCTGCTACTCCTGTTAATATAATAAAGAAACTACCAATTAGAATAGCATTCATTTGAACGCTATGTACTCCAAATAACATATATCCAATTAGAAAACTAATAAATATCCCCATACCACCAAATTTAGGTGTTACTTTTTTATGAATATGTCTGTTTCCTTGATCACTTCTTGGAATATCTAAAGCTCCTATATGATGTGCTATTTTTATTATATATGGCATTATTAATGCTGATATAGAAAATGTTGTTACAACTATTGTTATTATTCTTAATAAATAATCTGTTGCCATTTTACCACCCCATTAACTTAATTATATAATATGGTTTTTATAAAGTAAAATAAAACTGTTGAAATTTTTTTCAACAGTTATTATCTAAATATTTAGGGTTATTTAAAATTATTCCACAACCTTCTGCGACGCATGTTAAAGGGTTTTCAGCTATATAAATAGGTATTTTTATATTATCTTCAATATATTCAGCAATTCCTTTTATTAAAGCTCCTCCACCAGTTATTATTATACCTTTATCCACAATATCTGAGGATAATTCTGGTTGTGTATTTTCTAAGACTTTTTTTATTTCATCTTTTATTTTGTTTACTTCAGGCATTAAAGCCTCTTTTATTTCTTCTTCTGTTATGATTATTGTTTTAGGCATTCCTTCTGAAATACTTCTTCCTTTTATTTCCATAGAATTATTTTTATCTATGTCTTTGATTGCCCCTAGTTTTAGTTTTATTTCTTCTGCGGTTTTTTCACCAATCAATAAATCATATTTTGATTTTATATAATCTATAATCGCCTTGTCAAAAGTATTACCTGCAATCTTAATAGAATTACTATCAACAATAGATCCTAAAGAAAGAATTGCAATATCAGTTGTTCCTCCACCTATATCTATAATCATAGAACCATTTGCTTTATCTATTTCTAACCCTGTACCAAGAGCTGCTACTTTAGCTTCATCTTCAATATAGACTTTTTTAGTGCCTATATTTTCTGCAAGTTCATACATAGCATTTTTTTCTACTTGAGTTACATTGGCTGGACAGCATATTAATACCTTGCTTTTTTTGAATGATCCTCGTTTTTTTACCTTTTTGATAAATTCTTCTAACATCTTATTTGCAGATTCAAAGTCAGCAACTACTCCATCTTTTATAGGCTTTATTGCTCTAACTCTATTAGGTGTTCTACCTAACATTTTATTAGCTTCTTCACCTACTGCTAGAACTTCTTTCGTTTCAGTATCTATTGCTATTACAGATGGTTCATTTAGTACTATTCCTTCATCTTTTATATATATTAAAACATTAGTAGTTCCTAAGTCTATTCCAATATCTTTCATTAAATATCCTTTATATTTTTATTGTAATAATCTTCAGGATTTACTGTTTGACCACTTAAATACATTTCTAGATGAAGATGATTTCCTAATTCACTACCAATCGTAGATTTTCCACTTATACCTATTGTTTGACCTTTTACTACAGAATCATTTTCTTTTACTGTAACCTCAGATAAACTTTGATATGAAATAATAATATCATTATCATATTTAATTTCAACAACATATCCCATTAGTTCAGTTTTTTGAACACTTAAAACAGTTCCATTTAAGCAACTTACTATGTCAAATTTTTCTTTAGAAACATAATCTACACCTGAATTTTGAATATATGTTCCTTCATAATAAACAATAGAATTTTCTTGTTTATCTTTTCCATCTTGATAATTATAATAATTTTTACCAATAGATACACTTTCAGAAATAAATGGTTTTACCATTATTTCTTCTTTTTTACTTACTAAAATACTATCATCATATAATTCAAGATTTGTAACATATGTCAAACTATCTTTTTCTCCTGTTTTATAGGAGTTATTAATTAGACCATTATAGTATACCGCTCCTAATAGAACTAGTACTACAATCATATATAACATTGGAAATACATATGGTCTTAACTTCATTTTTTTATTCATTTTATCCACCTCACTATAAGTGTGGACAAAAAAATTAACTTTTATACATATTTTTTAATTTGAATATAAAAATACATCATATATACAATTAGTTACTAAATATGTCATGGATAATCCTAACAATATATAAAATACCCATGCACTAGCACCTCTATTTTTTTTAAAGATGCCATTTATATTTAATGATGACATTCCATATGCAACTAGTGGTACTATCATTAAATATAAGAAAAATTTACTACTCATTATTTTCTTCCTTTTTTGTATTATATAAATTTAAATTTACTAAGTTATTTTTATTTCCATTTTCATATTCAGTTATATGTCCAATTCTTTTAATATATCTTTCTACATTAGAAAAGTCAGTACTAAAGAATTTATCAACAATATCTTTAGCACGATATAATGGCATTGAACCATTTAGTGCTAAAACATTAGCATCATTATCTTTTCTTGTTAGTTCTGCTTCTTTAGCATTATCAACTTTAGCACATCTTATTCCTTTTACTTTGTTACACGCTATACTTATTCCAATACCTGTACCACAAATAACAATACCAAAATCAACTTCTTTTTTAGCTACTCTTTCACCTAAATTAAACGCATAGATTGTGTAATCAACCATTTCAGTTGAGTTAGGCCCAAAGTCTACTACTTCAAAGTTCTTTTTCTTTAAATAATCAATCAATTTAGTTTTTAATTCGAAACCACGATGGTCACTAGTTATACCTATTTTCATAAATTCACCTCATTATATTTTTATTATAACACATCTATGTTTAATTATTTTGGACAAATAAAAAAAGATATTAAAAATATCTTTTTTATTATATTAATAATTTTGTTGATTTGGTTGTACTGGTTGATCTTCATATAAATTACTATTTGCAAAATTAACAAAGTAATTGATGTATTCTTGAATTTTTCCAAATATACCAGTTAATGGTCTATTAGTAATTACAGATACAATAAACTTGAATTTTGCTAAAAGAATTAAGAAAGAAACACCAGAATCTAAAACTTTAGCAACTACAGCAACAGGATTTAATACCCATTTATTAATACCAGTTACAGCTTCTACTACATCTACTTCCATACCAGCTAAGATTTCAAATAATCCATTAACACCAGATACTGCTAAACTGTAACCAGAATAAATGATATCCCAGAACCAAGAAAATAAATAACATCCAGCATATACTGCTAAACATCTTATTACTAAGTTTTTAATTGCTTGTCCTGATTCACAAAAACACCAAATGAATAATGTTACTAATAACATCCATTTCCAATCAACAAATAGTGAAAGTAACATTACTACTGATAATATGTTTGCGTTTACTTTAATCTTTTTCATTTTCTATCCTCCTATTTATCTACATTATACATCATTTTTTTTAAGTTTAAAATATATTTTATATTATTTTAAAAAATAAAAAAGAGAGCAAACTCTCTCTTATTTTTTGGCTTATTCAGCGTCTTTTGTAAAACCGTATTTTTTATTAAACTTATCTACATTACCTGCATGTGAAGTTCTACTTTGTTTTCCTGTATAGAAAGGATGACATTTTGAACATACTTCAACGTGCATTTCGTCTTTTGTAGATTGAACAACGAATGTTTCTCCACAAGCACATGTTACTTTAGTGTCTTTATATTCTGGATGAATTCCTGCTTTCATAGTTTCCACTCCTTCCGCCATGATTGATAACAATCATAGAAATAATTGCTAATTTAATATAACAAATTATTTATTAATTTGCAAGTTTTTTTTATTTTACTAAATCTTTTTTACTTTATTAGGATCAGGATTAATAATATTATTAACCATTTTATCTATTATATTTTGACTATTTGGATAAAGAACTCCTAAAACTAATAATAATTTACATTTACTATCTTCTTTTATTCCTAGTTCTGATATCTCATTAAACCTTTTTTCTAATTCTTTATATTTTTCTGTACTAATTCCTAGTCTATGTAATGATAAGTATTTTGTCTTTTGGTTATTTTTTTCAGTATCAACTGGTCTTTGCATAATAAGTAAAGATCCATCTACTTCCATTACATCTAATTCTTGTGCTTGTTTTATATAAGTAGATATTTCTAAAGTATTAGATACTAAACACATATTTAGAAATGCCTCTGTTTCTGTTTTAAAACCAGGGTGAACTGCCCCTAATGCTTTCATAAGTGCATATCGATATTGATCTTGATATTCTAAATCAGATTCTGTTAAATCAATACAAAAATCTTCTAATTCTTTATACTCTTTATAATCAATACCCAAATTTGTTAATCCTTTAAGTAATATTTCCTCATTGATTTTTCTATTTCCATTTTCCATAGAACTTATATATGGAGTAGAAATATCAAAGTAAGCTGCCATTTCTTTAGCATCCATATTCTTAACTACTCTTATTAAACGTAATGGAATTAGTTTTTTGTTTGCCATAATAATCCCCCTTAACTTCCGCATATTTTAACATAAAATTGTCTTATAGTCAAATTAGTTCATTGTTAAGTCTATTGCTTTTATTATTAGATTACTTATTTCTTTATATCCTGTTGTTGTTGGATAACTATATACATTTTTTAGATAATAATTATTATTATCAATATTTATATATATAATATTATTCTCTTTAGCTAGTTGTTTATATATATTATTTATCTTTTTAATATTATCTTTTTCTTCTTCTTTTATATTATATCTTCCTAAAAGATAAATATTTTTATTATATTTTTTTAGTTCTTTAAGTAAGTTGTTTAAATCTTCTTTTATACTCTCTAAGTTTTTATTATCATTTATTTCTTTTTCCCCAATAGATAGAATTATTAAATTAGATGTATGTAAATATTCCTTTAATTTTTCATCTTTTAAATAAATAATATCATTTGTTAATTCAGATATTGATATATTTTGTTCTGAATAATTATAATACTTAACTGTTTTATTTTTATTTTTTAAATATTTTATTATGTAATCATTATGACTATAACTTTGTACTCCTAAAGGATTTAGACCTAGAGATATACCATCTCCTAATGATAAAAACTTATATATATTAGGGTTATTTTTATCATAGATTATAAATATTGATATTGTTGTAACTACTATTATAATTAATAAGATTGTTATTTTATATAATTTACTAATAATTATCCCTCCAAATAAAAAAAGTAGATTTACTCTACTTTTATTATATTTCCTTTAGTTCAATTTTAGCACCAACATCACTTAATTTTTCTACTATATTTTCATATCCTCTTAAAATATGATTAATATTTGAAATTCTTGTTGTTCCTTCAGCTTTTAATGCAGCGGCCACCATTGCAGCACCGGCTCTTAAGTCTGTTGCTTCTACATCTGTTCCAATTAATTTTGTTGGTCCATTTATTTTAGCTTCCATACCTTCAACAGTTATATTAGCACCCATTTTATTTAATTCTGGAATATGCATAAATCTATTTTCCCAAATAGTTTCAATTACAGATGATTTACCTTTAGCTTGAGTTAATAACACCGTGAAAGGTTGTTGTAGGTCAGTTGCAAAACCTGGATATACTAATGTTTTTATATTTACAGCTTTATAGTTTTCTGGTTTATTTACAATTAAATAGTCAGATCCTATTTCTAATTCTACTCCCATTTCCATTAATTTAGAAGTTAAAGCTTCTATATGTTCTGGAATAATGTTATCTACTTTTAAATAATTACCAATTAAGGCTCCAATAATAGTATATGTTCCTGCTTCTATTCTATCTGGAATTACTTCATGGAAACATCCTTTTAAGGAATCTACTCCTTCAATTCTTATTTCACTTGTACCTGCTCCACTAATTTTTGCACCCATATTATTTAAGAATGTAGCTACATTTACAATTTCTGGTTCCTTAGCAGCGTTATCTATTGTTGTTTTACCTTTGGCACGTACTGCTGCTAGCATAATATTAATAGTTGCACCAACTGATGCAATATCTAAATAGATATTAGCTCCTTTTAATTCTTTTGCATCAACTATATATTTATTACCATCATTAGTAACTGTTGCACCTAAGGCTTCAAACCCTTTTAAGTGCAAATTGATTGGTCTTTGACCGATAGAACATCCTCCTGGGAAGTACATTTCCACATGTTTATATTTCCCTAATAATGCTCCCATAAAATAATATGACGCCCTTAATTTTTTGGCTTGTTCTTCTGGTATTTCTTTATTTTGAATAGTAGCTGGATTGATAACGATACTTTCACTTGCTCTTCTTACTTCTGCTCCCAAATACATTAGTATTTCACTTAGAGCATCTGTATCTGTTATCTCTGGAACATTACAAATCGTAACATTATCATCAGCTAAAATTGCAGCAGGGATTAAAGCTACACTACTATTCTTGGCACCACTTATACGTATGGTTCCACTAAGTTGTTTTCCCCCAGTTATCTCTAATACTTTCATAAAACCTCCACTACAATATAATATTATTTATTATTGTTATTTGTTATTGAACATTGTTATTTTAGCTTGAATTGCTTCTTTCATGGCATCTTTTCCACTACCTATAACTTTTCTTGGGTCATAGCTATTTGGATTTTCTGAAACGAATTTTTTTACTGCTTCATGCCATGCAATTTGAAGTTCAGTATTAATATTAATCTTACTAATTCCACAACTAATTGCTTTTTTAATATCATAATCAGGAATTCCTGTACCTCCATGAAGCACTAATGGAATAGATAAGTTTTCATTAATTCTAGCCATTGTTTCAAAATCTAAGTTTGGTTCTCCTTTATATAAACCATGAACGCTTCCTAATGCTGGTGCTAGAGAGTCTATATTTGTTCCATTTACTAATGCTAAACAATCTTCTAAAGTTGCATTTGTAGATGATGCTGTAATATTATCTTCTGTACCACCTATATGACCTACTTCAGCTTCTACAGTTACGTTAAACTCATGAGCATAGTCAACTACTTCTTTTGTAATACGAATATTTTCTTCTAATTCATGTTTTGATGCATCAATCATTACAGATGAGAAACCAGCATCGATTGCTTTTTTACAACTTTCAAAACTTGTTCCATGATCTAAATGTAAACATACTGGGATTGTTATATTTAATTCTTCTATAAGAGCATTTACCATTGCACTTACTACTTTATAACCGCCCATATATTTAGCTGCACCTTCACTAACACCTAAAATAACTGCTATATTTTGATTTTGACATTCTTCTAATATATTTTTTGTCCACTCTAAATTATTTATATTAAATTGAGGAACTGCATATTTTCCAACCTTAGCATCGTGTAATATTTTATCACCGTTTACTAACATTTTATCACCATTCTTTCTATCTTCATTTTATCAACTATCATAGACTTAATCAACAAAATAAAGGAAAGTTGACTATCTTATTATGTAAATAAATGGTAGAAAGATAACAATATTAAAATAATACCACCTATTTTGGTAGATAAATTACCTAGACTTTTTTTAATTATTTTTCCAAGTCTAAGTCCTAGATAAGTAAATATTGCACTTGTTAATGCAAAAGTTATGATTGATATTAGAATAGTTTTTTTAGATAGTGCTATTCCTATACTAAAGCTATCTAGACTAACTGTAAAAGCAAATACTATTATACTTGTTAAATTAGATAAACTTTTGATGTCTTTGCCATCCTCTTTACTTATAAACATTTGAATTCCTAATATCAAAAATATAATAAAAGATATTATATTAGTGCTTTCTATTAATTTAGATATTAATATATTTTTTAAAAGAAATCCTAACAATGGCATAAAGAAATGAAATATCCCGACTATAATGCTTAATTTAATTATTGTTTTCTTATTATTTAAAATAGTTCCATATATAATAGATAAAGAAAAGGCATCTAAACTTAAGGCAATAGCTGTTAATAATATAATAAAAAAATACATAGAATCACCTATATCATTCTATGTATTATTATTTATATTTAGATATTATTTCTTCAATATATAATTTATATTCTAATTCATTCATTGTTGTATCTTCTTGCATTAAACAAAGAGGAGGAAACAAAACACACCACCAATTATTTCCATTTCCTTTACCCAATGTTATTACTAATGATTCATAATATCCTTCCTGATAAATTACACCTTTAAACTCCTTCTTAGGAAAATAATTATTTCCATAGTTGATATAGACTTTTGTATTAGAATTTAATGTTTTTAAAGTAGTCTCAATATTATTTCTAATATTTGATAAGTTATTTTTTATACTATTTTCTGTATCATTTTTTGTTTTTTCATCTTTTAATAGTTCTTCTAAATACATTTGTAAATTTTCTTTTACTTGTTCTTTTTCTAATTGATCTTTCATAGAATTTGAATTTGCAACTACTCTAACTCTTATTGAATCATTTGGTATTTTAATTATGTCTTTGTTTTTATTCTTATTTACAATAAGAGGAATCATAATAATAACTATGACTATTAAGAACTTTTTCATTGTATCACCATTAAAATAGTGATACTTAAATTATTTTTTTATACAAAAAAAGTGCTTATTGCACTTTATTTGTTCCATATAAAAATCATTCTATCTCGATTAGAAAAATCTTTTATACATTCAATATTATAATTAGTTAAATATATTGATGCTAAAGTATATAAATCTTCTTTTTGAGTATCTCCTATTTCAAAAGCTATTAGATATTTATCTTTTATATTTTCTTTAACATGACTTAATATTTTTTTATAGCAATCAAGTCCGTCATCACCTGCATATAAAGCTAGATGTGGTTCATTATTTTTGACAATATCTTCTATTTCTTCGTTTGTTTTTATATACGGAGGATTAGATACAATAACATCATATTTGTTAGCTATATTTTCTAACATATCATTTTCTATATATTTAACTTCTAAATTTAGTTTAGAAGCATTGCTTTTAGCTACTTCTAAAGCATTATTACTTATATCTAATAGTGTTACGTTTATGTGTGGAAGTTTTTTCTTTATCGATAATCCAATAGCACCACTACCAGTACCTAAGTCTATCAAATCAACTATTTGATTTGGCCATAGTTCATTTATTTTTTCTACTGTATTCACTACTAATTGTTCTGTTTCGAATCTAGGTATTAAAACATTTTCATTAATATCTAAAATATTACCACAAAAGTTAACATTTCCTATTATATATTGAATTGGTCTTCCCTTTTGTAATTCACTAACACGATATTTATATGTATTTTCAATATCTTCTGGAACTTCTTTATCTAAGATAGTTAAAAGTTCTAAAGAGTTAACATCCATTAAATCTGCGAGTAACATTTTTGCTAGATCTGAATGAACTTTACTTTTTCCATAGACTATTAAATCATCTACTTTCATTATTCTTCTGATCCTTCTAATTTTCTTCTTTGGTCTTCAGTAATTAATGCTTCAATAATATCATCTAAAGCACCATTCATAACACGATCTAATGTGTTTGTTGTATAACCAATTCTGTGATCAGTTACACGATTTTGTGGATAGTTATATGTACGAATTTTTTCTGAACGGTCTCCTGTACCAACTTTACTTTTTCTTTCACTACCTACTGCTTCATCTTGTTTTGCTTGTTCTGCTTCATAAAGTCTAGCACGTAATACTTTCATAGCTTGTTCTTTGTTTTGAATTTGACTTCGTTCATTTTGACATGTAACAACTGTATTTGTTGGTAAGTGAGTAATTCTTACAGCAGAAGGAGTTGTATTAACACCTTGACCACCATGTCCACTTGCACAGTATACATCAATTCTTAAATCACTTGGATTTATTTCAATACTTACATCTTCAACTTCTGGCATTACAAGAACTGTTGCTGTTGATGTTTGGATTCTTCCTTGTGATTCTGTTTCAGGAACTCTTTGTACTCGGTGTGAACCACTTTCATATTTTAATTTTGAGTAAACATTAGCTCCTTTAATCATAAATTCAACTTGAGAAAAACCACCAGCTGTACCATCTACTAAGTTTATTATCTCTGTTTTGAAACCTTGTTTTTCAGCATAACGTGTATACATTCTATATAAATCACCAGCAAAGATATTGGCTTCATCTCCACCAGCTGCACCACGAATTTCCATGATAATATTTTTCCCATCATTAGGATCTTTTGGTATTAATAATATTTCAATTTTCTTTTCTAAATCTGTTTTTTCAACAGTTAATTCTTCTAATTCTAATCTAGCCATTTCTCCAAGTTCTGGATCTTTTGCTAGTTCTTTTGCTTCTTTTATTTGTTGCTCTACTTCCAAATATCTATTATAGCAAGTTACTGTTTCTTCTAAGTTTGCTATTTCTCTAGATAACTCTGTTGTTTTATTAACATTTGATAAAGTTTCTGGTTTCATTAATTCAGCTTGTAATTCATCATATTTGGCTTTAATTATTTCAAGTCTTTCAATCATATATATTTCTCCTTTTTAAAGTCAATTTCTAAAAATATCTACGCATATTATATCATTAAAGATAAATATTTCCTAGAATAAATTAAAAGAACTAAAATTATTCTTCTAGTTCTAATTCATCTTCATCTAATATTACTAAGTCTTTTAAATCTTCATCTGTTGGATCATCAAATTCATCATCAGCACGTGCTGAATCAAAATCATCATTATTTTCATCATCAACATCTGATTCTTCTTTATTTTCTTCTTCGTCTTCTTCAATTTCTTCCTCATCTTCTTCTGTCTCATGAAGAACAACTACTTTATCTGATGTATGGTTATCACGTAAATCCCATTTTCCATCTTCTAACATAATAAAACGTTTATCAGTGGTTAATGTTGTATAATAATCTCCAATTTTATTTTCATAAACACTATTAGGTAATCCTAAAAGAGTTGTAATTTCTTTGAATAATTCAGCTGTATTCATTGCACCTCTTTCTTCTAATAGCATATTAGTTAAATCTTTGTGTGAATATAGTTCTAATTCATCTCTTGATAAATCTTTTATACTCATTTTCATTCCTCCTACGGTAAACATTATATGTATAAAGTCCCTTTTTGATTGGACTTAATAAATTCCTTTTCTTTTATATCATTATTTCTATTTAAAAGCAATACTTTTTTTAAATATATATGAATTATATTTATATCCTTATAACTAATATGATTTTTTTTATAAAAAAAAGAACTAATTTCTTAGTTCATTAGTTCTGATTTTAATTAAAAATTAAAGATTTTTTTGTGCATTTGTAAATGTTGAGTTACTATAGTCATCTCTAATATAAGTACTTTTAACAGTACTAAGTTGTGATTCATATTGTTTTAATTGTTCAACAAAGTTATCAATTTCTCTATCAATAGCTCTTGCATATGCTTTTAGAGTAGATTCAGAACGACTACCTTGAATTGCTCTTTCAACTACACTAGATACCGCTTCAATATTAACTTTGTTTTTTACAGTTTTCATGTATTGTTCCATTTCTTGTTGCATTGTACCAACTTTGTTAGTATTAATACCTGTTGTTGCCATTTATAACACCTCCGTTATTTTTATCTAATATTTACTCTATTTAATCCACTAGCAATCTTACTTTGATTTGCTCTAAATTGTCTAGCATCTTCATCAAGTGCTGCTAAAACTTTTTGTTCATATGTATTTACTTTTTTTACGATTTGATCAACTGTTTCTTTGAAGTTCTTTTTGAATTTTTCAGCGTCAACACCTTCCCATTGTTTGTCAATAGCTCTAATTACATCATTGTAATTTCTTAAAGCGTTTCTTGCCTTTCTCATATCATCTTGAAATTCACTTTTTAATCTTCTTAAACCAGCATCATCACGAGCGTAAGTTGCAGAATTCATGTTTAATCCACCAGATCCAAACATTATTTCACCTCCATATCTTATATATACATCGTAATATATATTTTTGTGTTTGTAAATACCGTTGTTTTAGTTTTGACATTTATTTACATCAAGTTAGTAATACTAACTTACTACCGTTTCTTATATTAGTTTGAATAAGCATTGTATCATATTCATAGTACTCTTTTGTAATGGCATTATATAATTTATTTTCTTCAGATAATGGATATTTTCCTCCCGTAAATTCATGTACAGCTTTATTTAATAATTTAACTATATTACCAATCTTTTTATTAACTGGTAAATATACATCATATGTTTCTCCTATTTCAGGAACTACTAATTTTACTATTACTTTATTTTGCATTAGAAATCCATCCCATCTTCTTCACTTACTGTTTTTACTACATTATATTTTCCATTATCTACTAAGTAACTTAAACCTTGCATTGCTTCTTCAGCATCGTATGATTTAAGTTCATCAACTTTAAATATTTCTTGTTCATCAAATCCTGAACCAACCCATAAGCCTTTGTTTTGGTAAACATTTTGGAAACAAGTTTCATCTTTAATTGTTTCATATCTAGAATAATTATCTAAAATAATAATTGAATTATTTTTAAGTGTATTTGTTTTTGTAATAACTTCTTCTAATAGTTTTGCCTCATCTTCATTTAAAGCATTTTTATAATTACCAATACCTATAAATATATTTATAGTTGGATCAGCTGAATCATCTCTTAATATTTCATTAAATATATCTTCAAAGAAGTTATTGTAATAGTTACCAGAATCTGTACTGATACATGGTAATAAGTCAATTATATTTAAAACTATATTATCAACGCTTGCAATTAAATCAATAAAGTTACACATAAAGAATATTTCATCAGTAATTTTATCACCAAGTATTAAACTGAATTTATTTGTTACATAATCTTGTAATACGATATCCATAGAATCACGATCATAACCTATTGCTACTGATTTAATATCTTTGGTACGCTTTGTTAAATCATTTAGTTTAACAATATTTGGAAGTATTTTTATATCTTTAGCTTTAATTTGATATTTTTCATTTAGAGTAGTCATTAAACTTCTAATACTTGCATTAATATTACTTTTTTCATTAATATATGCTGTTTGAACTTCAGCTACTCCACCATCAGTTATAGACATACCACGTCCAAAAGCCTTTTTAGGAACTCTTCCACTTTCTGCTTCTAGAAGATATTTATAATCAAATGGATCTGTTGTTTGGAATAATGTTTTAGAATGTAAGTTATCCGCCATAGATGTTCTTACACCATTTATGGATGATGCTGTTACAAATGAAACTATTCCATATTTACTACCTTCTCTTAATAAATAGTTAACATTATATTCATAGTCTCCAAAGTTTTCAGCAAATACTTCATATGAGTTTAATATAAATACCATTAATGGTAACTTTTTACCTGATGTTTTTAAATATTCAATATAATCACCAGAGTAATCTACTAATAATTCTTTTCTTACTCTGATTTCTTTTTGTAAGAAATTTATAAATGAATCTATTTTTTTATCATCAGATATAGTTAATACACATCCTACATGTGGTGCTTTTTCAAATATTTTTAAAGTTTCTGCACCAAAATCTAATACATAGAAATTAATATCTTCTGGACTATAGTAACTACATGCTGAATACATTAGTGTTGATAAGAAATTTTCTTTACCACTACCAGACAAACCATATATAACTCCATTTTGACAAGTTAAATCTGCAAGCCATAAAGATTGTTTTTGTTCTTCTGGTTTGTCATATTCCCCAACTGGGATTTTAAATTCATATGGTTTTGGTTGGAAACCATATTTTTGAGCTACGTTTCCTAAATATATTTCTTCTGGAATACTAGGTAACCATAGTTGATTAGTTTTTACATTATGTTTATTAGATAAATCATATAGATATTTTACAATGTTAGTTAATTGTTCTCCTTGATTAGCAACATCTTTTTTTACTTCATCATTAACTTTTTTAATAACTTCACCATTTAGTGAAACAAATTCTATATCATCATTTGCTTTTTTTATTACTTTATCAACTGGTATATATTTAGCTCCAGCCCATCCAGATTGACCTATTTCAAATATTTCATTTGCACCTACTTGTAAGTAGAATCTTCCTGCTTCTTTAATACTTGCAGCTTCTTCTCTTTTTAACATTTCTTTACTATCTTCTTCTGTTTGTACTTTTAAACATACTTTAAATCTTGAGTTAGACCAAATTTGTTCATTAACAACACCACTTGGTTTTTGTGTTGCTAGAATTAAGTGAATACCTAAACTACGTCCAATACGAGCTGTTGATACTAACTCATCCATGAATTCTGGTTGTTGGTCTTTTAATTCAGCAAACTCATCGGAAATAATAAATAAATGAGCCATTGGTTCTTTTACTTTACCTTCACGATACAATTTTTGATATTTATAAATATCTATAGTTCCTTCTCCAAGACTTTCTCTTGCTTCATTGAACTTAACTTGTCTTCGTTTAAGTTCACTTTTTATAGATACTAAAGTTCTACTCATTTCACTTGTATCTAAGTTAGTAATAGTTCCTACTAAATGTGGTATTTTTACACCTGTTTCTCTATTTTCAAAAGCTCCTGCTAGGCCACCACCTTTATAGTCAATAAGCACAAATTGTACTTCATATGGATGGTAATTAACAGCCATTGAAAGTATATAAGTTATTATAAATTCTGATTTACCTGAACCTGTAGTACCTGCGATTAATCCATGCGGACCATGGAACTTTTCGTGTAAGTCTAATTCAAGTAATTTACCATTTTCTCTTACACCTACTGGAGTAGCCAAACTTCCAGTTGGTACATTATTAACCCATTTATTAGCAATATTTAATTGATCTATTTTACCAACACCATACATATCTAAGAATGTTAAGCTAGCTGGTAATTGATTAGAACTATTTTTTCCATACATTGGAATATTAGCTAATACTGTTGTATATTTCTTTAAGTCGTCTTCTAAAAATTCTGGAGTAAAATTAATTTGTTTTTCAGTAGCCATATTTCTGTTAAAGATACCACTTTCATTTACTCCATATGCGATAAAGTTTTCTGCACGACCTGGTAAGTTTTTTAAAGAACTATCGATAACCATAATTGAAAAACCAATATTGGCATTATCATCTAATATTTTATTAATAATTGAAATTTCTTTTATTGATTTAAATTCGTCTGTAATAATTAAATAAAACTCTTTATATTTTTGGTATGCTTTTTCTTGGTCTTCTTCATTAGAATTTTCCCCAAATTCTTCTTTTCGTTCATCATGAATCTTTTCTAATTCTTTAGATAATTCTTGATATTCTACTTCATTAGTTGCAAAGTATCTTCTTTCTCTTTTAGCATCCCAGTTATGAGGTAGATATTTCATATAATCCCATTTATGTGCTTTTTCTTCATCAGTCATTATTATAGTTTTTAATTCGCTACCACTATGATAAAACAACAATTGTAATAATAAATAATTAACTGTTTCATCATATTTTTTATTATTTATAATTACAGGTATTACTCTATTTTTAGCTAAAGAATAAGTTATTGGAATATTTAATAATGTTCTTTTTCTATTAATAATTTCTTTTAATTCATCACGTAATTTATCATCTTCTAAGGTAAATTCTTCTAAATTAGATTTTATTTTTACATAAGCAGGACAAGACCCTAAACCTAGTCTTATATTTAAGAAATCATCATCTTGAATTTCTCTATTCCAAATTATATTATTATTTGTATTTTCAATATTTCTTTTTATATCTTCGATACTATAATTATTATCTTTTATAATAATTTCTTGTTCTTTGATATTCTTTTCTATTTCAGCATCTTTTTCTTTTATGTATTCGTGATATTTACGAAGTCTCTTTTGTTCTTTTTTCTTGTACATTTTTTTATTCCATGCCTCAGTTATTATTGGCAATGCTAAACTAACTGTAACCATCAACAAACTACTGACAATTTGAACTATTGCTGTATATTGGTCTATATTTTTAGATTGCAATTCTCTATAAGCTGTTAAAGCTGTTGTTACACCAGTGAAAGCCATTACTAAAGACATTCCCATAGTTATTATCAATGGAGTTCTCTCATATTTTTCAGCACTTGGTGGTTGTGTAATAGTTGTTTCATATGGTTTTAATTTATTTTTTAGTCTTGGTGTGTGAAAGAATATTTGGTTTTCATTATACAACTTACTATTTCTTTCTGCTTCTGTTGCTGGAGTATAATTAAAATTATATTTATTTTGAGCTATTTCTAAGTTTCTTCCAGATATATTTATTTTTTGATGTGGACTATTTACTTTTAAGAAGTCATTCATCCAAATTATTTGTAATCCATTTACAAATATAACATCACCGCTATCTAATTTTTTTGATTCTATTCTAATATCATTAACATATATATTAGAAGTTTGTTCTGATTTTATAATAAAATTAGTACCGTCAAAAGTTATTGTTCCATGAACTGGTGATATTCCTGGACCTGGATAATTTATATCACAGTTAGATGCACCAATTGTTAGATTAGCTTTAGGATCTTTTATTTTTAAAGTATTATATTGATCAATATCTGGCATTGAAACAAAGGTAAGAGTTTGTTCCATTCCATTAAAATTAACATTAAAACATTCATGAGGCTTCAATGCCACTTGTTCTATTGGACTACCATTCATTATAATTTTTGTATCTTGATCCGTATTTAAATTCCAAAACTCGTCTTTTGCTTGTAATGATATGATTTCTTCATTAAAATCATCTTTATAATTTAATACATAAAAATCTTCTACTCTTTCAGGTAATTTATATTTTTTTATTCCTTGTTTATCACACACTAGTAACTTCATAACTAATCCCTTCCCTTATAATCAATTATAAACATTTTTACAATATAAATCTATAAAAAAAATGCTATTTTTTATTTAAAATAGCATTCCCTATAATTTTATATTCATTATTATCTAGAAAAAATATTTTTAATTGCATAGACTCAATTGGTTCACCACTATATTCTGTATCTCCAACCATCATTAGTGTTAAATTCTTTTTACCACTCTTAATATCACAGTTTAAATTAGAACTTACATTTTTATTATTGATTGTAACTCCTTCACTATATATCAATAAATCTTTTGAAGTGTTATTTTCTATATAGAAATAAAAGTTTGTTGAGATAAAGTCTGTTTCATTTGTAATGTATTTTATTACAATTCCATCTTTATTATATAGTTCTTCACCTTGAACATTAATTGTATTTGATTTATCATCTATCGATACTTTAATAGGTTCTATATCATAAAGAGTATCACCATTTATATCTTCAACACAGAAACCTATTTCTAAAGTATTTACTGTTGTGACATTTCCTAATCTAATTAAAGGATCATATACACTAATTTCATCTTTTTCTGTTTTTCCTTTTTCGACTTCTAGAAAAATATTTCCAGATACAAGATGATTATCAATATAAATATCTTGATTATAAATAGTTATATCTTGATTAGATGTATTCTTTATACTTATACCAATAGTTAAATTATCACTACTAACATTAACACTATCGATATATATTTTTACTTCTTTATCATAAATTAATTTACTGTTTAGATTTATATCTTTATTGTAATCATCATCTTTAACATAGTCTTCATCTTTTTCTTGGTCTTTAGAGGAAATATTATCTTTTGGTTTTGTACCATTTAATATTAAACCTACTACTACTAAGACTATTCCAAGAAAAAGCATAACTAGTAATATCGTTTTCTTTTTATTCTTATTTTCCATAATTACATTCTTTCTGGTACTTCAATACCTAAAATATCTAAAAGCATTTCATTTGTTTGTTTAACAATTTTTGTTAGTGTTAACCAAGATTCTTTTTTATCTTGATCTTCTTCTGTAAGAATTCTATTTTCAGCATAGAACTTATTATATACACTTGTTAATTTATATAGGAAATCAGCAATATCATTTAATGATTTAACTTCATATGCTTTATCTATTACTTCAGGCAAGTTTAATAGTGTTATAGCAATTTCTCTATCTGTTTTATTTTCTAATACCTTAACATCAAATTCTTTAGTTTCTGCCTTATTTAATAATGATTTCATTCTAATAGTGGAATATAGTAAATATGGTCCAGTTTTACCTTCTAAATCAGAGAATTTTGATGGTTCAAAAATATAATCTGTTGTTCTAAAAGGTAAGAAATCAGCATATTTTAATGCAGCTATTGCGATTGTTTCTGCAATTTCTTTTCTTTCTTTTTCATCTGTAATATTTGGATTTAATCTTGCTGTTGTTTCAACTAATATTAAATCTATTAATGATTTTAGATCCATAACTCCACCATCTCTTGTTTTAAATGGTTTTCCATCTGGTCCGTTCATAGTTCCAAATCCTAAGTGTTTAAATTCAAGTTCTGGTTTTACTAATCCAGATTTTTTACTTGCTCTAAATACTTGTTCAAAATATAGACCTTGTCTAAAATCAGTTACATACCACATTTCATCTAATTCAAATCTCTTGATTCTTGAATAGATTGTTGCTAGTTCACGTGTTGCATATAAAGTTGCACCATTACTTTTGATAACTACTAGTGGTGGCATAGGACTATTATCTGTTTCTTCAGCAACATCAATAACAAGTGCGCCTTCACTTTCATATAAATAATCTTTTAGTAATTCCATTGTTGCAGGAATATGTGGATAACAATCTAATTCACCTTCCCACAAATCAAAATCTGTATTTAATTTAATATAAATTTGTTTTATATCTTCCATTGATACATTCTTAACTTTTGTCCAAAGAGCCATATACCCTTTATGTCCTTCTTCAAGTTCTGCGGTAATTTGTCTTACTTCTTCCATTCTTTCTTCGTTTTCTTTAGCAGCAGTTGATGCTCTTGGATATATTTCTCCTAGTTCTTCTGCTGTTATAGTAAAGTCTACTTCTTCACCATTATATCCTTCTTGGAAATATGGAAGTTCTGGATGAAGTCTTTTAATTTCAGAAATAACCATTCCTGATTGTCTTCCAATGTCACCAAAGTGAACGTCGGCTATTACTTCATTATCTAATGCTTTTGCAAGTCTTTTTAAAGCTTCACCGATATTAGCACTTCTTAAGTGACCAACATGTAGTGTTTTAGCAATATTTGCACCACCATAGTCAATAAGAACTTTTTTCTTTCCTTTTGAATCTAAGTTCTTTTTAACATCTTCATTTAACTCATTTAAAAATTCTATTAGGGCTTTATTAGAAATTGATAGATTAATAAAACCTGGTCCTGCTATATTAATATTTTCAAATCTATAATCTTTTTCTAATTCTGTTTTAATACTTTCAGCTATTTCTCTTGGATTTTTATGATATGCTTTTGCAAGTTTCATCGCATCATTTATTTGATAATCTCCTAAATCGGGTCTATTAGATACTGTTAAATCTATTTTATCTACTTCATATCCTATATTATTTATTGCTTTTATAATATCTTGTTCAATTGTTTTTAAATAACTCATTTTATTCCTCCTCATATGTCAATTTATATATAAATTCATTTTCATCTATTTTATATTCAACATAATATGTGTTTTCTTGATTTATGATTTTTTTTGTTTCTATTTCTAATTCTACTTCTTTATTTAAGTCTTTTATATGTAAGTTACCTTTTGATCGCCGATTTTCTATAAAACCATATTTCATGAATAAGTTATCATTTTCTCTTATTAATTCATTTTTTGTGATGTCTAGATATACACATGTATCATCACTTTCTTTATAACTAATTATTCCATTAATAAAAGATCCAATAGTATTTTCTTGGATAGTTTCATTGTTTGTTGTAATAATAGCTTTTATTTTATACATAAACATCACCACAATTTACACCTCAAATTATAACATATATGTTAATTTTTTTCACATATTTTTGGTTTTTTCTACCATAATAAAACTGGAATGGTGATTTTATGAAGATTATTAGAAAAATTATTAAGATTTTTATATTTTTATTTGTGTTTTTACTAATTGGAACATTATCTATTTATGGATATTCCAAATTATCTCCTAGACTTGAAATAGAAAAAGCTAATAATATTATTTTTTATGATAGTAATGATACTGTCTTTTTTGAAGGTAATAATGATAGTGAATGGGTTACTTTGGAAAATATTTCAGATAATGTAATTAACGCTACTATTTCGACTGAGGATAAAAACTTTTATAAACATTTTGGTTTTGACTTTTTAAGAATAATTAAAGCTTTATATACTAATTTAAGAGTTGGTCATACAGTTCAAGGTGCTTCTACTATTACACAACAATATGCTAAAAACTTATTTTTGGATTTTGATAAGACTTGGTCTAGAAAATGGAGTGAGATGTGGCTTACTTTAAATATGGAAACTCATTATTCTAAAGATGAAATTTTAGAGGGATATTTAAATACTATATATTATGGACACGGAATGTATGGGATAGAAAGTGCATCTAAATTTTACTTTGGTAAAAGTGCTAGTGATGTTAGTATTAGTGAAGCTGCAATGTTAGTAGCTATTCCTAAAGCACCATCTCTTTATTCACCAATTACTAATTACGAAAATGCTAAAAAAAGACAAGCACTAGTTTTAAATATGATGTATAAAAATAAAGTTATTTCTAAAGAAGAATACAACTTAGCAATAACTGAAGACTTAAAGATTGTTGGAAAAAAAGAAAAAACTAACTTAAGTACTCTTATGTATTATAAAGATGCTGTTGTTGAGGAATTACAAACACTCACAAACATTCCTACTTCTTTTTTAGAGACTGGTGGTTTAAAAATATATACTAATTTAGATATTAATGCACAACGAGTTTTAGAAAACAGCATTAATAGTTCTATTAAAGATAAAAAATTACAAACTGCTGGAATTATGATGAATCCTAATAATGGTAAAATTATTGCTTTGGTTGGTGGTTTAAATTATGATGAATCTCAATATAATCGAGCTACTAAATCTTTTAGACAAGTTGGTTCAACTATGAAACCGTTTTTATACTATAGTGCTTTAGAAAATGGATTTAATGCTAGTACTGCCTTTACTAGTGAAGAGACTACTTTTGTATTTTCAAATGGAGAAACATATTCCCCTAGAAATGCAGGTAATATTTATGGGAATGAGGCTATTTCTCTTGCTGCTGCAATAGCTTATTCAGATAATATTTATGCAGTTAAAACGCATATGTTTTTAGGAGAAGAAAACCTGGTAAACATGTCTAATAGATTAGGAATTAGTACTAAATTAGAACCAGTTCCTTCTCTTCCATTAGGTACTTATGAAATTAATATTATAGAAATGACAGCTGCTTATGCTACTTTTGCTAATTTAGGTTATAAAATAAAACCACATTTAATTACTAAAGTTGAAGATAGTGAAGGAAATGTTTTATATGAATATAAAGAAGAAAAAGAACTTATTTTAAATCAAAGTTTAGTCTATATTTTAAATGATTTACTTACTACAACTTATGATCCTGCTTTTATTGATTACAATCAACCTACTTTACTTACTATTTCTTCAAAAATATCTAAGAAATATGCTGTTAAATCTGGTACTACTGCAACTGATAGTTGGACAATTGGATATAATCCCGATTTAATTACTTCAATTTGGATTGGATATGATGAGGGTCTAAATATAGAAAGTAGAGTTTCTGTACAGTCTAAAAATGCCTGGGCATATACTATGGAAAATTATTTGAAGGACTATAAAGAAAATTGGTATAAGAAACCCTCAAATGTAGTTGGTGTTTTAGTTAATCCAATTAGTGGTAAACCTGTAAAAAATAATAGTACACAAAAAAGGATTCTGTACTATTTAAAAGGTACAGAACCCACAGGTGATGAAATAGTTTTTGATGAATTATACCCATCTACTTCTACTTAAAAATCACTTTTCGTAATGTCTTTGCTATATCTTGTTTTGTTTCACAAGTATATTCAACGCCTTCTTCTCCTACAAAGTATGCTGGATGTTTACCATTACCTATTGTAGATAAATCATTTGCAATAATATAATCTGCTTTGTTTTTTTCTCTTAAACGAGTTGCTACTTCTATTAGTTCTTCATGTGGTACTCCATCTAGTAATTTAAAACCAAACAATTTTGTTTCTGGAGACGTTTTTTTAATTTCTCCAATTACTTTTGGAGTAAGACTTAATTTGAACATTAAGTCTTTTTCATATGAAGATATTTTATGTTCATCACTTACTACATTTTCTGGATTTCTAATAATAGATAAAATATAATTTTCTAATTCCTCTTTTGATAATTTACTACTATAAGTTTTATCAGTTATTTCACTTGCTAACATTCTAGCAGTAATTGCATATTCACCTATATAGTCTCCAACAGCTGCCGAATGAACAACAGCATCAATCTTTTTTTCTAATAATAATTTTTTTAATTCTCTTAATAAGTCTTCTGCAGATTCAATAGTTATTAGTTCTAATTTTTCACTTTCCACTCTTGGCTTTCTAGCTAATTTTGGTGATAAATAATATAGTTTATTTATTTCTTTATCTCCTTCTTTTAGAAATTCATCTGCTACTATTGCTCCTAATGCACCTGTTGACATATTAGTAATTTTCATAACAGCATCTAGTCTTTCATTAGTTGGTCCTGATGTAATAATAATATTTTTTTTCATAATTAATTCCTCCTATAAATTCCCTATTTCTATATTTTTTGGATTGTTTAAATAATAATCACTTCTTCCAAACCTAGAAAAATTATTAGTAAATTCTCCATAAAAGTATTCTGGGTTATTTGATAATTTTAAAATTGAACAAGCATGATTATCTATATCATAACCTTCTTTTCTTAACCAATCTTGTTCATGATATTGGATTGGTCCATATATATAAGTGTTACCTTTTGCATATTCTTCTTTTTGATAATTAGAAATGCAATTTATCACAAATGAATATACATTTTCTGTATGATTATGTAGAGCTTTTGTCTCTTCTATAAATACTTTTTGATTATTATTTGAACAAATACAAATAATAGCAAAAATATCATTAAATTTTCTAGCAATTGTATATGCATGAGAATAATATTCCATACAATTTAAGATTAATATCTTTTTATTTTTAATTTCAAAGATATGTTCATTTAAATGATATTTAATAAAATCTTCGGTACTTATATTTTCTTGATATCTAATCATTGGTTCAGCACCACTAGCATTATATTTTCTTATTAAATATTTATTTTTGTTATTAAATACAACTGTATGATTAATACCATTTTGATATATAGATCCAGCAATTATTAATTTATTTTTAGATACTTTTAAATAATAATCTTCTAATTCTTTTATATAACACATCTCTGGTAAAGCAATAATATCAGGATTTTTTTTAGATATTAATTCTTTTACTTTAGACATTTGCTTATACAAAATATCATTTTCTATCAAATATTCATTTAATTCATCACAATCTAAATCTACTTTTAATTGGATTCCTAATATTTTTAAGTATTTATTTCTCATATTATCTCCTCTTTCTAATTGTATTTTAATATAGTTTGTGATATAAGTTAAATATATATTACTTATATTTGTGATAAGGAGGACTTATGAATATAGATTTAAATCTTTATAAAATTTTTTATGTAGTTGCGAAGAAAGGTAATATTACAAAAGCTGCAGAAGAACTATACATATCACAACCAGCTGTTACTCAAGCAATACATTCTTTAGAAAATCAGATTGGAGCAACTTTATTTATTAGAGCTAAAAAAGGAGTTACTTTAACCGAAGAAGCAAAAGTATTATTTCAATTTGTTGAATCAGGATTAAATTACATTCAAAATGGGGAAAATAAATTTCGTGAACTTATGAATATTGAAAGTGGTACCTTAAAAATTGGAGCATCTACTACAGTAACACAACATGTACTTCTTAAATATTTAGATATCTTTAGAGAAAAATATCCTAATGTTAATATTTCTATTACAAATGATTTGACTATGGATTTGATAAAATTACTTAGAGAAGGTAGTGTTGATTTACTTATACTTAATCTTCCTACTAAAGATTTTAAAGATATAGAGGTTGTTCCTTTCTTAGAAGTACATGATACTTTTATGGTTGGTAAAAAGAAAAAAAGTTTAGCTTTAGACAAAATAGATCTTAATAATATAAAAGAAGATTTTATATTTCAAAAATCTCCTTCTAATACTAGAAAATATTTAGATAATTGGTTAACTGATAATAATATAGAAATTAATCCTAAGTATGATGTTGTTAGTTTTAATTTAGTTAAAGATATGACAAAAATGGGATTAGGTATTGGTTATATCACTCGTGAATTTGCTGAAAAAGAGTTAATAAATGGGGAATTATTTGAACTTAATACTAATATCAAAGTACCGCCTCGTCATATTGGAATTGCAACTCTTTCTAATACAATACCTAGTTTTGCTGCTAGAAGTTTTATTGATATTATTTTAAATAAAAAGATATAAGTTTTACTTATACCTTTTTTATTTTAATTATTTTGAGCTTGAACTGCGGTAATAGCAACTACACCAACAATATCTGATGATGAGCATCCTCTTGATAAATCATTTACTGGAGAAGCAATCCCTTGACATACAGGACCATAAGCTTCAGCTTTAGCTAATCTTTGAACTAATTTATATCCAATATTTCCTGCATCTAAATCAGGGAATACTAATACATTAGCACATCCTGCAACTTCACTATTAGGAGCTTTAGACTTTCCTATTTCTGGAACTATTGCAGCATCTAGTTGTAGTTCACCATCTATTTTATATTCAGGATATTGTTCTTTTGCAATACGTGTTGCTTCAATTACTTTATCTACATCAGAATGTTTTGCGCTTCCCATGGTTGAATGAGATAACATTGCAACTATTGGTTCTTTTTCAACTAATAATTTAAAACTTTCGGCAGATGATGCTGCTATTGCTGCTAGTTTTTCAGAATCTGGATTTTGTTCTAACCCACTATCTGCAAAAATAAATGTTCCATTTTCTCCATAATTACAGTTTGGTACAACCATTAAGAAAAATGCAGATACTAATTTAACTCCTGGTTTTGTTTTTATTATTTGAAGAGCTGGTCTTAAAGTATTTGAAGTTGAATGACAAGCACCTGATACTACGCCATCTGCTCTTTTTGTTTTTACAAGCATACATGCATAATACATATAATCTTCTTTTAAAAGTCTTTCTGCTTCTTCTAATGTCATACCTTTTTCTTTTCTTAATTCATACAAATAACTAACTAATTCTTCAGTTAAATCTGATGTATATGGATTAATAATTGTCACATTAGTTAAATCAAGTCCCCTTGATAAATTATTAATTTCTTCTTCTCTACCTATAAGTATAATATTAGCTATATCTTCTTTTATAATTGTTTGAGCTGCTTCTAGAACTCTTCTATCCATACTTTCTGGAAGAACTATTGTTTTTTTATTTTCTCTTGCTCTTTCTTTTATTCTTTCTATAAAGTTCATATTATTCCCTCTTTCAATTTTAGTATAACACTATTTAGATTCTATTTTTAAATGTTTTTATATCACTTTTCATTTTCTTTACATATACTAAACTGAAAGGATGATATTATGAATAATTCTTTTTTTAGAAATGATAATTTTCCCGGAATGATGGCAAACAATCCCAATTATGATGATTTTTTAAATACTTCAAATAATACAACTTTAACACCTAATACTCCTAATAGTGGTAATTGGACAAATATGAATCCTAATAATATTTCTAATAGTTATGCACAAGGAGTATTACAAAAGAATATAGGTATGACTGGATATTTCTTTGTATCTTTTCCTGATTCTGTGGATTGGAGAGATAAAATTTTCTATGGTATTTTAACTGATGCTGGAGATGACTATATTTTAATATATAATGAAGAAAATAATGAATATTATTTAATTTGGAGTATCTATTTAAATTATGCTACTTTTGATAGAAGACCAAATACAAAATAAAGAGTGATTGAATCATTCTTTTTTTTTTGATATAATTTTTTTAGAATATGAGGTGTTTATTATGGTTCCTTACATAATTTTAATTATAGTAATTTTATTAATATTATTTATATACAAATATAGAGATATTTCTTCTAATTTTAGTTCAGTTTTAAAAAGGGTTCATTTAGGGGAAAATGAAATAGATGAATTGTTAAATAAAAAAGCCAATTTGTTAGATGAAATTGGTGAAGAAATAAATAATATTAATGATAGTAAGATATTTTCTTCTGTAAAAAAAGCGATGAAAAATAATATTGATACAATTAAATTAGATCATGATCTTTCAGAAGCATATTTAGAGTTAAAAGAATATTTATTAGTAAATAAAACTTTTATTCCTGAAGAAGAATTGCAAAATAAGATTAATCTATTAGCAGAAATAGAAATTGATTTAGAAGCTACAAAAAGTTATTACAATGATAACTCTAGTATATTTAATGAACTATTAGAAAAATTTCCTTCTAGTGTAGTCGGTAAAAGAAAAGGTTATGATACTAAAAATTTATATAGTTTTAATCAAGAAGAATTATTTGAAATATTAAAAAAAGATAAAAAGAAGAAAAAAAGTAAAGAAGCGTAAAAGACTAATCAAAAATTAGTCTTTTATTTATTTTATATTTTTATAATGATATAATTTTTTTAAGGTAGGTAATATTATGGAAGTTTTTGGATTTATGTTTGTTTGGATTATTTTTGTTTTATTTGAAATGTTTATTAATTTATTTATTCCCTTTTTATTTTTTAAATTAATATTTCAAGCAATTAAAAGAAGTAAGAATAGAAATTATTTTAAAAGTAATGTTGTATATAAAGAATATATAGATGGTAATAGTTCTAAATACAAAAATGATTATATTGATGTTAGTAGTAGTAAACTAGCTAAATTTAATACAGATGATATTAATCTTTTAAAAGATTATTTTTATGATATATTCTATAAATTTGAAACTGCATATAATAATTTAGATTATAATACTATGAAAATGATTAGTACCTCTCAGTTATATCAAAATTATTATACTGGTATATCTTTAAATTTAAAGATTGGTCAAAAGAAAGTTATAAATAATATAAGAAGAAAGAATGTTATTATTTATGAACTTGATAGTACTTCTATGAAACAAATAGCTTCTTTGATGATTGAAGTTTCTTATCACAAATATACTCTTGATAAGCATGGTTTTGTTATTTCTGGAAAAAAAGATGTACCTATAACAGAAAAATTTGAAGTAGAATTCAGAAAAGATTTTGAACGAAAACCTATTACTAATTGTCCTAACTGTGGGGCTGCTTTAAAAGGAAATACTTGTGATTATTGTAAGTCTAAAGTTAAAGATGTTGAATTCAAAATTAGTTCTATTAAAAAGATTATTAGTTAAAAGGATAGACAATGTCTATCCTTTTTATTTTGCTAAATTCCAATCTATTGGTTTAATTCCTTTCGATTTTAAATAATTATTAGTTTTAGAAAATGGTTTTGTTCCAAAAAAACCTTTTGCAGAATATGGAGATGGATGAGCAGATTCTAAAATCAAATGATTTTTATTAGTAATTAACTCTTTTTTAGCTTTAGCATAATTTCCCCAAAGAATAAATACAACAGGAGTTTCCTTTTCATTTATTTTTTTAATCACAGCATCTGTGAATATTTCCCAACCTCTTCCTCTATGAGATGCTGGTTTATCTTTTTCAACAGTTAATACACTGTTTAGTAGTAGTACTCCTTCATCTGCCCATTTTACTAAGCTACCATATTTAGGATACTCATAACCTAAATCATTTTTCAACTCTACAAAAATGTTATTTAATGATGGTGGTTTCCTAATACCTGGTTTAACTGAAAATGATAATCCTTCTGCCTCATTTTCACCATGATATGGATCTTGACCTAAAATAACTACTTTGACATCTTTGTATGCAGTATGTCTAAAAGCATTAAATATTTCATTCATTTTTGGATATATATCTTTTTCTTGATATTGTTCTCTTACAAAATCAAATAATTTTTGAAAATATTCTTTTTCCATTTCATCTTTTAATAATAAATCCCAATCGTTGCCTAACATATAATCACCTTCTATATTTTCTTCTTTTTTTATTATATCATTAATGTTTTTAAGATTAAATATCATAGTTATTTATTATAAAAAAACAATAATGCTTACTTGTGGTAAGATTCATTATTGTTTATTTTAAATGATCTATATATTTGTTCTAGAAGGATAACCCTAAATAATTGATGTGGAAAAGTCATTTTTGAAAAAGATAATTTAAAGTTAGAAAGTTGTTTGATTTCATCTGCTAGTCCATAACTTCCACCTATAATAAAAGTAATATTACTATTTGTATTATAAATATTATTTATTTTATCTGCTAGTTCAGGGGATGTTAATTGTTTTCCTTCTATTTCTAAAGTAATAATATAATCTTTTTGATTTATATATTTTAATATTCTTTCACTTTCTTTTTTTAAAGATGTTTTTGTATCTACTAAACCTTCATCTTGTACTTCTATTATATCTATATCAGTATATTTAGATAATCTTTTTTTATATTCTAAAATAGCATCTTTAAAGTATTCTTCTTTTATCTTTCCAACGGTTATTATTTTTATCATACATCTATCATCTCACTTGCAGTATTTTGTTCTGTTAAAATTAATTTATTTTCATCAAAATTTATTTCTTTTAACTCTTCTTTTACTTCTTCTAAAACTAGTTCTTTACAATTATTATGCTCACTTATATGTGCTAATATAACATGCTTAGTTTTTTCTCCTATACATTTTGAAAGCAAATTACCAGCATACTTATTAGACATATGACCACTGTCACTTAATATTCTTTGTTTTAAAGTATATGGATATGGACCTTCCATTAGCATTTTTTCATTATAATTTGTTTCCATTATATAAATATCTTTATTTATTAACTTCGAAAGATATTTCTTATTTACATAACCAGTATCTGTTATATAGGCTAATTCTTTATTATGATAATTTATTAATATTCCATAACAAGGTACATCGTGTGACATTTTTAGTAATTCTATATTTATATCATTTATTTTAAGTGTTTCATCAATTAATTTTATATTTTGTGGTGGGACTATTTTTATTATATCTGGGAGTAAATCTTCTGTTATATAGACGTTGGCATTAGTACTTTTTATAAATACTTTTAATCCTTTTATGTGATCACTATGTGTATGAGTTATTATTACACCGGATATTTCTTTTGGATTAATATTTTCTTTTTCTAGTTCTGATATTACAAAACTAGCAGTTTGACCAACGTCTATTAATAAATTAGTGGATCCGCAACTAACTAATGTACAGTTAGCTTTAGATCCACTTGAAATTATTTTTATTTTCATTATTTATAAGATACTACTCTTAATGGGTTAGCTGTACAGTTTAACATTTGACATCCATTTCTAAACGGATAACCACGCCAAAGTGCATAGTGTAAATGTACTCCTGTTGCAAAACCTGTGTCTCCCATATATCCAATTACTTGTCCCATTTCAACCCTATCACCTATTTTTACTGTACGTGATGAAAGGTGCGCATATGTACTATACCAACCATTATTATGGTCAATTATAATAAAATGTCCATTACCACGTTTTTTACCATTTTGATAGTATTGGTCAAATGCTGATTCAACAACTACACCATTGTTTGTTGCATATATTTTAGAACCACGACCACCAGCAATATCAACGCCTGCATGGAATTGTCCTCCCCAACGATATCCGTATGGACTTGTAATATTATTTCTATATTTCTTTTCTGTAGGCCAGTACCATTTTTGTTTTATTGTTACCCCTACTCCAGATAATACTTTAGTTCCTTTTATAATTATTCTATCTTGAGCTGGAACTATAGTTTCAGTATTTTTCGTATCAATGGAAATACTTTCACCATTAGCTCTTTCTACTGTGTAATATACTTTTGAAGTACCATTACTTCCCATTTGTTTTACTACTTCTTTTCCCATTGGAAGAGAACTATCATATTCATATACAGTTTCATATTCAACTGTTTGATATTCAACTATATATTCTTCTTCAATAACACGGAAAGCAGTATCAATTAAACCTACTTTTACTTTTTGCCCTTTATATAGTAAATTATCAGCACTTGTTATATCTGGATTTGCTACTAAAAATTCATTTACAGACATTTTATTATTGAATGCGATATCTTCAACCGTATCACCTTTTTTTACTTCATATTCTTCTTCGTCAGCATCTCCAAATAATAAATATTTACTTAATTGATCTTTATCAGTATATATATCTTCTTCTACAGAAATATTAGTTTGTTTTATTGTTATATCATTTTCTATATATACATTTTCTATAATACTTCCTACATCTTTTATTTCTTCTTGTGTATTATGTTTAAATTTTTCGTAATGATCTTCATCTACAAAAGTTAAGATAGTGCTTTCTACAGCATCTACAAAAATATCTTTATTTAAAACATATACATTTACTGTTTTAGTTGTTTCTATATGTTCATCTGTAGAAACTTCTACCCCTTTTATTTTAATTTCATATCCACTAATTGTAAAAGGTGCAATATCTTTTATTTTGTCATAAATTTCTTCTATTGAACTTATATTATTACTATATGTTGTTTCTTTTTCAATATCTAAGTTGTTAGGTAAATATACTTTATCTACACCATATTTATCTTTTATTTCATTTTGCTCTTGGTTAATATAAGCTTCTAAAGCTTCTTTTGATTCTATTAATCCAATTGCTTGTCCATCTAAATATACTTTGTAAATTGTTTTTGGACTTTTTACTTCATTATATCCAACTAAAAATACAGTTGCGCTTACTAATAAAGCTATTATAATGAAAAATATTGTCTTTTTATTCATTTTTATTCTCCATTCATGTCACTACTTTGATAACTCAAGAAAGTAGAAGTATCTCGTTTAAATAATAATTCAATTGTTTTAGTAGGTCCATTACGATGTTTTGCTACTATAAATTCACTGATACTTGTATTACTATCTGTTACTTTTTCTTTATTGTAATAGTCATCTCTATATAAGAAGGCAACTATATCGGCATCTTGTTCAATAGACCCTGATTCTCTTAAGTCACTTATTATTGGTCTTTTATTTTCACGCGAGTCAACTGCACGAGATAATTGAGCTAAGGCTATAACTGGAACATTTAATTCTAAAGCCATTGTTTTTAATGATCTCGATATGTCGGATACTTCTTGTTGTCTATTAGTTCCATAGTTAGTTGATGATGTAATAAGTTGTAAGTAGTCTATTACAACCAACCCTAATCCTTCATCACTACTTGCTAGTCTACGACATTTACTTCTAATCTCACCTATTGTTAAACCAGGTGTATCATCCATATACAATTTAGCTTCTGATAATTGACTAATCGCTTCATTTATTCTTTTCCAATCATCATTTAAAAGTTTACCTGTTGCTATTTTATTTCCTTCTACTTGTCCTAAAGAAGAAAGCATTCTGTTTGCTAATTGTTCAGCACCCATTTCTAGGTTGAATAATGCAACTGGTTTACCACTATTTAATGCTACATTAGTAGCTAAGTTTAATGCAAAGGCAGTTTTTCCCATTGCCGGTCTTGCTGCAATAATAATTAGTTGACTTCCATGTAATCCTGTTGTTAACTTATCGATATCATACCATCCCGTTGCTATACCTGTAACATCACTTTTGGACTGAGCTAATATTTCCAAGTTTCTTTGGGTTTGGATTAAAACATCTTTTATTGTTCTAAACTCTGATGAACGTCTATTTTTTACTACGCTTAAAATTTTTCTTTCGGCATCGTCAATTGTCTCATTAACACTTTTATCTGAATTATAAGCTGTTGTTGTAATGTTTGTAGAAACTTCTATTAATTTTCTAAGCAGCGCTGATTCTTCAACTGATTTAACATACTGATCAATATTGGCTGCTGTTGCAACACTATCAAGTATTTCAGTTAAATATTCAACACCACCAACTTCGTTTAAAATGTTTTTATTTTTTAATTCTGTTGTTACAGTAGTTAAATCAATAGGAACTTTTTTTTCAGCCATTTCTTTAATAGTTCCAAATATTTTTGCATTATTATTAAAGTAAAATGATTCTGGATTTAATACTTCACAAGCTTTTTGTAATGCATTTTTTTCAAGAAACATTGACCCAATGACTGCTTGTTCTGCTTCTGGGTTATTTGGAATTTCTTTTACTGCCATATTATCACTTCCTATTTTTCTAATTGAACTTTTATTTTTACACAAACCTCTTTATATAAATTAATATTTACATCATGAAATCCAAGTGATGAAATTGCATGATCTAATTCAATTTGTTTTTTATCAATTTTATATCCTTGTTTTTCTAATTCATCTTTTATTTGTTTAGCACTGACGCTTCCAAAAACCTTATCACCAGCACCAGTTTTAACTTTGAAACTTACTTTAACATCTTTTAATTTATTTTTCAATAGTTCTGCTTGATTACGCATTTCTTGATCTAATTCTATCTCTTGTTTCTTTTCTCTTTTATATTTTCCTAAGCTTTGCTCTGTTAATTTTTCAGCATAACCTTTAGCAATTAGGAAATTTTGTGCATAACCATCTTTTACCTCTTTTATTTCTCCTTTTTTACCTTGACCTTTTAGATCTTTTAAAAATATAACCTTCATAATAACCCTCCTTTATAGATTTCTTACTATTTTATAAAGTTCATCTATTACTTTATTTATGTTAGATTCTTCTATTTTAGCGGCACCTTCATATTCATTTCCGCCACCACCAAACTGTTCTAGAACTTTCCCTATATTTATTTCACCTGTTGATCTACCGCTTATACTTATTAGTTCTTTATCAACTTTCGCTACAACTAAAGATGCTTTAATTTTATTAAATGTTAATAAACTATCTGCGGTTTTAGCAATTTCTTCTTTTTTATAAGTTGTTCTTTGAGAACCTTTTCCAATTGCTATATGATTTATAACTTTTACAGATGATATCATCTTTTGTCTTTTTATATAATCTTTAATATCCTGTTTTAATAATTCATTAACATCATTTACATCTCCACCACACATAGTTAAATAGTATGACATATAAAATGTTGTTGCATCAGCTTTTTGACGATAATAGTTTGTATCTAATATAATTCCAGCCAATAATAATGTTGCTAGTTTACTATTTATTTTTATTTCTTTTTCTTTTAAATATGTTGCTATCATTTCACAAGTACTAGATGCTTTTGTATCAATTATAGATAATGTTGCTTTTAGACTATCTTTTGTCTTATCATGATGATCTATATTAATTATTTTATCAAATAAATTTAATACTTCTGGATTTTGTAGTAATTTTATTTTATTAGTATCTAGTACAACTAATATACTGTTTTCATCTTTTACATTTAATATATCTTTACTTCTTATTTCTTTTATATTTTTACCATATTGCTCTAAAACTTTTTTTACACCAATTTCTCTAGTTTTATCATCTATAATTATATAAGATTTCTTTTTTAAACTTTTTAAATAAAAATCAAATCCTATACAACTATTTATAGCGTCTAAATCTAAATCTTTATGTGCCATTAGAAAGACAGATGATGCATCATTTATTATTTTTATTAATTCTTTTGAGTTATCTAATATATTCATTTCTGCCTCCTTAAAAATTCCCAATTTTATTATACTATAAATTGTTTGATATGTCATTTATGGCATTAAAAAAAACTTATTTTTTATAAGTTTTTATTTTATTATCTATATAGTTTTGAATTAATATACCTAGTATTATTAATAGATAAGAATAATATGTAAGAATTCCATTATTTATATGTTTAATTATAATAAAATAGATAAGTACCATATCTATGACAAATATTATACTAAATATTATTTTTTTTACAATTGAACCATCAAATAACATTTTTTTATTTAATTTAATTAACCAGTATAAAACACTTCCATATAAAATTGTTATAAAAATAGTAAGAAGTTGTTGGATTAAAGCCATTATTTAAATAATTTATTTATTATACTGGTTTCTTTATTTTTATTATTTTCAATATAAGCAAAACTATTTATTTGTCCTTTTATTGATACTGTCTGTTGCATTGTATCTAATTTTAATAATTCTAATTCTTTTCCTTTTATTACTAAGTATCCCATAACTGTGTCCATTAAGAATTCTTCGCTATCAAAATTATCTATTTTTTTTACTCCAGTAATTAGCATGTTTTTTCTTTCTACTAAATTTAATGCGTGATTATAATTATCAATATTATTTTCCATACATACAACCTCCTAAGAAATTATATGTATTTTATTTATTTATATAACAAAAAAAGACCAATTGGTCTTTTTTTTATTCATCTACTTCTTCACTTGGTTCTTCAGCGTTTTCATAAGCTTCAAAAATAGCTTCTTCAAACATTGTACGAACTTCTGGATTAATAGGGTGTGCTATATCACGATATCCGCCAGTAGCTGTCTTTCTACTTGGCATAGCAATAAATAAACCATTATCTCCTTCAATAATTCTAATGTCGTGTACTGCAAAACTATCATCAATTAAAACTGATGCTATCCCTTTCATACGAGAACTTTCCTTATTGATTTTGCGAACATTTACAGATGTTATTTTCATTTTGTAATCCTCCCTCTTAAAGTATCTTTACTTTATAATTTAATTTTATTATTTTGATTTATAAAAGTCAATATATTTTAAATTAAGCAATCTCTTTAATTTCTAGGTTTTCTATTAGTATATCAGAGTAAGTGAAACTCTTTTTTATATTATTAGTTTCAATAATAAAAATATAATTATATGTCTCTATAATTTTGCCATCAAACTCTTCTATTTGATTTCTAGAACCATTTATTTTAAAATGAAGGGGTTTATTTTTCATATTCTCAATATCATTTTTTATTTTTAATATATTCATCTAGGATACCCCTTATACATAGTTCCATTAGTTATTATTCCCCCAACTCCTTCTTCTTTATACTTGGTTCTTTCTATAATATCTAATAAATCTATTGGTTTACTTCGATCAGATAAAGCGATTGATGATGCGATAATTGCTGGATCTAGCGCATGAATATTTACTCTTTTGGGAGAAGATGCAAAATTAGCTCCACTTCTTATTAATTCTTCATAATTGGATTGACATGCTCCTGCGATTATAATTAGTCTTTCTTGATTTTCTTCATATTTTCTTGCAACTTGAATTGCTCTTATAAAATTATCACTATTTTTATATGAAACATTATTATTTCTATTATACATAGCATCATGTCCTGTAATAACCAATATGTTTGGCTTATATATTTCTAAATATTTTTCTATTTCATTTGGTATTTCCTGCTCTTTTAATTTGATACCTTGAGCCATAACATTTAATTCTTTATAAAATTTCATACATCTATCTAAATATTCTTCATCACCATCTATATGTAGTATTTTACCTGGTAAGTAAAAATATTCGCTTCTATCTAAGGTGATTTTTTCTCTTACTTTTAGTAAATCATCTTCCTTATCAATAAACTCATTTTTTGATATTACTAAGTCTTCTATATAACTATCGGCATATAATCTTATGTCTTTTCCTTTTAAATAAACTATTCTATCTTCTATTTTTAATATCTTAAATATAATGTCATTATTATGAGATTTTCTAGTTACTAAATCTCCAATATTAAAAAGCATATAATCATCTCCAAATAATTATATGCTTTTTCTTAGTTTTTTATTTTTATATTTTATTGAAAGCTTTTATTATTTTCACCTAGAACTACTTTACGCATTGTTTCACCACTAACATCAATTGCAGCTTCTAAGATAGTTTTTTGATTCGTATTAAGTAAACCACTTTGTTCATCAACTATAGATTGAATTGATTCACTTCTAACTGGACGAGAATTATCATACATATCTATAACCATATATCCACTACGATGTTCTCCTTCTGCATATTGAGGATAAATACCTTGCATTGCAATTCTTAAGAATGTTTCTTCATTTACTGCGATTGCTCTTTGCATACAACTTCCATCAACATATCTTACTACTGAATATTCTTCCTCTATTTTATCAGGGTCTCTTTCTTCTACAACCATACCTGATGCATGAAATTTTCCTTCTGGTAAACTACCCGCAAATTTTGCTTCTGGTCCTTCTGGTGATTGATCATATATTACTAATGCTTTATCTTCACCTGGAACAAAAAACATAATTCTATTTGCTAGTTCTAAATCTGGTGATGATGGACCTGATGGTGCTGGTGCTACTCTTTTATCAGTTTCCATCTCCATTTCCATTTCTCCGTACATACTATCACTTCCTCTATTTTAATATAATTGTTATTTAAATAAAAATATATATTTTTTAAAACATCTTTCTTATTTTATACACTTTTTTACAAAAAAACATATAGTTTCCTATATGTTATTAGCTATATCTATAAAGACCTCTAAATCTAATGTTTCTGCTCTTGAAGTTAAATCTTTATTATATTTTTTTAATATTTCTTCTATTTTTAGTAAGTCATATTCTTTTAAATTATTTCTTAAATTTTTTCTTTTAAATCTAAAACTATCCTTTATTAATCTAAATAATAAATTTTCATCTTTTACATTAGGTTTATCTTTTCTTTTATCAAGAGATAAAATTACACTATCAACATTTGGTCTTGGTATAAAACAGTTTTTACTTACTATAAATAATTCTTTTATATCATAGTAATAATTTAAAAAGACACTAATTGATCCATATTCTTTATTACCTGGTTTAGCACTAAAGCGATCTCCGACTTCTTTTTGAACCATTATTACTACTTTTTCTACATCTACACCACTATTAATTATTTTTTCTACTATAGGAGTTGTTATGTAATATGGAATATTAGCTACTACAAAGATATGCTTGTTATTATAATCTTTTATATCTTCTTTTATATTTCTATTTAAAAAGTCTTCCCATATAAACGTTACATTTTTATTTTCTTTAAATTTATCAATTAAAATATTTTGTAAATCTAAATCTATTTCATATGCTAAGACGTTTTTAGCTACATCTTTTAATTTACTAGTTAAAGCTCCTGCGCCTGGTCCTATTTCTATTACTAGGGTATCTTCTGGTATTTCAGATTCTTTTACTATTTTATTTAAAATGTTTTCGTCATTTAAAAAGTTTTGTCCAAACTTCTTTTTAAAGTTATGTTGATAATCCATAATATCACCTACTTATATTTTTATATTAAATAATTCTTTAATGTTATTAGTAGTTATTTTTCCTACTTCTTCTTTTGTTATTTCTTTTATTTCCGCTATTTTTTCTGCGATTAAGGGAATATATTCTGGAGAGTTTTGTTTTCCACGATATGGTGTTGGGGCAAGATATGGAGAATCTGTTTCTAGTGTTATGTCTTTTATATCTATTTCTTTTACTACGTCTACTAAATTAGTATTTTTAAATGTTACTACTCCACCTATACCTATTTTATATCCTATTTTTATATATTCTTTAGCCATTTCAAGTGATCCACTATAACAATGAATAATACCTTTTAAATCATACTCTTTCAACATGTCATATGTTTCTTGAGTAGCTTCTCTTGAATGAATAATTACTGGTAAATTTAATCGTGCTGCAATATCTAATTGTTTTTTAAATAAATCTTTTTGAAGTTCTTTATTGTCTTTAACCCAGTAATAATCTAATCCTATTTCTCCAACAGCAATAATTTTATTATTTTCTTCTATTAATTTTTCTAGCCAAAGCAAGTCTTCATCTGTTGTAATATTTGCTTCACTTGGATGAAATCCTATTGTCATATAGATATTTTCATATTTATTTATAATATCTAATCCTTCAATTATTCCATTTTTATCACAACCACTAATAATTAGGGTATTTACATTATTTTCTTTAGCTTTATTAATTATTTCATCTAAACTTTCATAATATTCTTTAGATAAATGACAATGAGAATCTATATACATAATAAAACCTCCATGGTTATTATATCATAGAGGTTTAATTTTATTAATTATTTTCTATTTCAGCTAGTTTCTTTTCTTTATCAATTCTTTGGAATAATGGTACTGGAGTACCTACTGTATATGAATTATTTTCATCATATGTAGTTGTGTCATTAGTTGTGTTTAATTGATTAAAGATATTATCTGATGTTTCAGGTAAATATGGTTTTAAGTAAATAGCTGCAACTCTTATAGACTCTAATAAATTAAATAATACTGTTTCTAATCTATCTTTTTTATCTTCTTCTTTAGCTAAAGACCATGGTGTTGTTTCATCTATATATTTATTACTTCTTCTTAATAAATCAAAAATTACATCTAAAGCTGCACCTATTTCTAATTTATCCATTTTAGCCTCTACATTTTTATCTAGGTCATTTATTTGATTAATTAATTCATTATCCACTTCTTCAGCAACCTTTTTATTAGTAACTGTTCCTTCAAAGTATTTGTTAGCCATTGAAATAGTTCTGTTTACTAAGTTACCTAAGATATTAGCTAAATCACTATTAATTCTTTCAATCATTAATTCATATGTAAGTGTCCCATCATTTGCGAATGGAATTTCATGTAAAACATAGTATCTTACTGCATCTACACCAAAAAGTTCTGCTAAATCATCGGCATAGATAATATTTCCTTTTGACTTACTCATCTTATCATTACCGCATAATAACCAAGGGTGTCCAAATACTTGTTTTGGAAGTGGTAAATCTAAGGCCATTAAGAATATTGGCCAATAAATAGTATGGAATCTAATTATATCTTTACCAATTAAATGTAAGTCAGCTGGCCATAGTTTATTGAATTCAGCTGTTTGACTATCTACATCATAACCAATATTAGTTATATAATTTGTTAAAGCATCTAACCAAACATATACTACATGTTTAGGATCAAAATCTACTGGTACTCCCCAATTAAACGATGTACGTGAAACACATAAATCTTGTAATCCTGGTTTTAGGAAGTTATTAATCATTTCATTTTTTCTTGATTCTGGTTGGATAAATTCTGGATGTTCTTCAATATACTTAATTAATCTATCTTGATATTTAGATAATTTAAAGAAATATGCTTCTTCACTTTTCTTTGCAACTTCTCTTCCGCAGTCAGGACATTTTCCATCTACTAATTGACTTTCTGTGAAGAATGACTCACAAGGAGTACAATATAAACCTTCATATTTACCTAAATAAATGTCACCTTGATCAAATAATTTCTTAAATATGTTTTGTACTACTCTTTCATGATTAGGATCAGTAGTTCTTACAAATCTATCATATGTTGTATTCATACAATCCCAAATTCTTTTAATTTCATCTGCGATATCATCTACAAATTCTTGTGGTGTTACACCTTTATCTTCTGCTTTTAATTGAATTTTTTCTCCATGTTCATCTGTTCCTGTTTGGAAGTAAACATCAAACCCTTTAAATCTTTTATACCTAGCAATCGCATCAGCTAAGATTATTTCATAAGTATTACCAATATGAGGTTTACCTGATGTATATGCTATAGCTGTTGATATATAATATTTTTCTTTCATTTTATTCACCATTAGTGGAACCAAATCCACCCTTTCTTTTTCCTTCTATTTTTTCTTCATCATCTACTGTTAAAAATTTAGTAAATATTCCTTGAGCATATGCTTCACCTTTTTTTACATGATAATCTTTATCTCCATGATTTTGTAAAGCTACCCACATATGTCCTTCATTATTTTCATTATTATAATAATCTGTTTCAATTATTCCGACTTGATTCGTCATTCGCACATTATATTTAAAACCCATACTACTTCTAACTACTATCATAAGCATTTCGTCTTCTCCACACATCATCTTATATCCAGTAGGAACTTTTTTTACTTCTCCTGGTTTGATAGTAAATTCTTCAATGGCAAAGAAATCATATCCAGCACTACATTTGGTACCTCTTTTAGGTAAAATGTAATTATCATATAACTTTTTATCATCTTTAATATCTTTTTTAAATTGATCAAAGCTGATTTTTTCAAAAAAACGACTCATGTTAACCACCTCTTTCTGAAATAAAAAAACACGAAAACTCATCATAAGGACGAGTTACCGTGTTACCACCTTAATTTATAGAAATAATCTATACTCTCAAAGATTTAACGCATCTATACGTATTAGTCTAATTATTCAACTAATAAACTCAGGAGCCATTTTCAACACTCATCTCATGCTTGCTTTCACCTAATCAAGCTCTCTAATAATGAGAATTTAGTATATCTCTTTCCTTCTTCGTTTCTCAACTTAGGCATATTATAGCATTTATTTTTTTATTCTTCAATATCTTTAATTAAAATTGATATTGCTAGTTGTAATATTTTTTTATCTAGATCATCTATTTCTTTCTTATATGAATAACCTATTATTGATCCTATTACTTCTCCACATAAGATAATTGGTAATACTATTATATTTATATTTTTATTCGTTTTGAATAGTTCATCTTCTTTGTTATTAATTATTTCTACTTTACCATACTTTATTTTATTTATGATATTTTTTGGTAGTTCTAAACATTCTTCTATGTTACTATCTAAATCAGTTATTAATATTTCTAAATCTAGTTCTTTTTTTAATATTTTCTTTAATAATAATAGTTTTTCTAAATTTATATTTATATCGGAATGTTTTTCTATTTTTATATAATTATTTTCTAAAGTTATTTTTAATTTACTATCATCATATATTTTTAGTTTTTTTCGATATTCTTTAGGTAATACTATTCTACCAAGACCATCTAATTTTCTTATAAATTCATTCAAAATATCAACTCTTTTCTATATTATTATTAACTAAATATAGATTTTGATACAAAAAAAGAAATAAATCTAATTGACTGTTTTTTCATTCATAGATTTAAATCTTTCAAATGCTTCTTTTGATAAATTTTTTAAGGTTGTATTTCTAAGAATAGATTCACTTACTACTTTTTCAATTATATTATTACAATATGATTTATTAATATATTCTAATAATGTTTCTTTTGTTTGTTTATCTGGTAGTTTATATAGTTCTATTACATTTTCTGAAAATTTTGTACAAATTTCTTCTCTTGCTGCTACTTCAATGTTGTTTTTTAAATTTTCTGTTAAATCATCTATATGTTTGTGATAATTAATTAGAAATTCATCTGTTATTGTTGTGGCATCAATATCTTGATTAAAAAATGATGAAATTTGTTCTTTTCTTTCTTCGATGTGATTTAGAAATATTTCTTTTAAAATTTTAGATTCTTTTTCAATTACTTCTTTTATTTTGTTTTCTTTATATTTTATTTTTAAATCTTCATATGTTTCACATATATATTTATTTAAACCAATTGCTTTTAAATCTATAAAATTACTTACTGTATGATTTAAAGAATCAGCGTTGTTATTTATGTCTAAATCTAATTTCTTTTTCAATATTTCATAGTTTTTATTCATAAACATTTTGTTTATATCCATCATATTTTTTCCACCTTATCTATATTAAAATATTAACAAATATATGTTTGATAGTCAAGTTAAGCATTTTCTTTTAATTTAATTTTATTCATTAAAGATAATAAGTAGAATAGATAGTGTTTTTCTAATTTTATTGTATCTAAAACAATAACTAAATTTTTGTTTTTAAATTGAAATCTAAACATTCTAGATATTTGGCAAGCATCTAAGAATAATTGTTCACCATCAATTCGTTCAGACATTTCACTACTAAAAATTAATGATACTGAATTTCTTGTTTGCATTACTTGAATAATATCTAATTTCTTAGCTAATTTTTCAAACCATTCTTCATGCATATAAAGAATCATATCTTCGTCTAATTTACCAAATCTATCTTCTAACTCTGTTTTTATTTCGATTAATTTAGAATATGAATCGATTTCATTAATTTTACGATGAATTTCAATCTTAAGATTTTGATCATCTATATATTCATCTTTTATATGAGTAGATACTTGAATAAATGGTTTTTCATCCTTAGTTTGAGTTTCTTCTTCAACAACCTCCCCTTTTAATCTTTTTACTTCTTCATCTAGGATTTTTAAATATAAATCAATACCGACACTATCAATAAATCCAGCTTGTTCACTTCCTAAAATATCTCCAGCTCCTCTTATTGATAAATCACGTGTTGCGATTGCAAAACCACTTCCTAATTCAGTAAATTCTTTAATTACGTTTAATCTTTTTATAGCTGTTTCGTTTAATTGTTTTTGTTTTTCATACATTAAATATGCATATGCGATTTTGTCACTTCTTCCAACTCGACCACGAATTTGATAAAGTTGACTTAATCCAAAACGATCAGCATTGAGTATTATTAGTGTATTAGCATTAGGGATATCTATACCTGTTTCAATAATTGTTGTACATAGCATAATATCATATTCGTGATTAATAAAAGCTTCCATTCTTTCTTCTATTTCACTTTTAGAAAGTTGCCCATGAGTTATTACTATTTTGGCATCAGGTATTAAGTTTTGTAGTTCATACATTTTTCTTTCTATTTTTTCAACACTATTATATAGAATAAAGACTTGTCCATTTCGAGACATTTCTTTATATACAGCATCCTTTATCAATTGATTATTTTCTTCAATTACATACGTTTGAACTGGATATCTATTAGTTGGTGGAGTTTCTATTAATGATAAGTTTCTAATTCCAACTAAAGACATTTGAAGTGTTCTTGGAATTGGTGTTGCTGTTAGTGTTAAAACATCTACATTTTCTTTATATTGTTTTATTTTTTCTTTGTGTGTTACTCCAAAACGTTGTTCTTCATCTACTACTAATAGTCCTAAGTCTTTTGGTTTAATATCACTACTCAAAAGACGATGAGTACCAAATAAAATATCAATTGATCCATCTTTTAATTCATTCAATATTCTATTAGTTTCTTTTGGAGTAGTAAAACGATTTAGAACTTCAACTTTTACTGGATAATTTTTAAATCTTTCGATAGCATTATCGTATTGTTGCATAGAAAGAATTGTAGTTGGACACAAATATAGAACTTGTTTAGAATCAAGAGCTGCTTTCATCATAGCTCGAAATGCTACTTCTGTTTTACCAAATCCTACATCGCCGCAAAGTAGTCTATCCATTGGAGAAGTTGATTCCATATCTTGTTTTATTTGATTTATTGCGAGTAATTGATCTGCAGTTTCATCATATTCAAATTCTTTTTCAAACATTATTTGTAATTCATTATCTGGGCTAAATTTATATCCCTGTTTCATTTCTCTTGTTGCATATAGTTTAATTAAATCTCCAGCTATATCTTGAACCTTTTTCTTAATTCTAAGTTTTGTTTTTTGCCATTCAGTTCCACCTAATTTGTTTACTTTAGGTGCTACTCCTTCTTTACCGGTAAATTTATTAATTAAATCTATTTTTTCAACAGGAATGTATAATTTATCTTTTCCACTATAAATTATTTCTAAATAATCTTTTAAAAGACCATTTTGAGTTAATGATTTTATTCCATTATAAATACCTATTCCATGTATATCATGAACTACATAATCTCCTATTTCTATATTAGATAAATTTTTAATTTTAGCAGAATATTTAAAACTTGTTTTATATTTTTTCTTTGGTTGAACTACTTTAAATAATTCATTTTCACTTAAGACTATATAATTCTTATATTCAAATCCTTCTGAGATGGACTTTTCTATTATGTTAATAGTATTATCAATTATCTTATTTTCATTAGTTATAACATATGGACATTCTAAGTAGTTAGGAAATGTTTTTATTTGATGTTTTCTTAAACAAATAACAATAGTTTTATTTATATATAACTGTTTCTTTAGGTATTCGTTTATAGCTTCAATATTTTCATTAAATTTTCTTATTTGATGAACATCATACTTAAATGTATTACTTTTTTTAATAACTGAATCTAAATTATTAATTGTATTATAATGTATTACTTCTTCATAGATTATTTCGTCAAAGTCAAACATATAATTATATTCATAATCTGTATCTTTATTTGCTTTGTATTCAAAAATTTGATTTCTTAAAGATTCAACATTTGTTTCTATTTGTGAATAATCTTTAAAAACTACAATTGGATTATCTAAATAATCAATGATACTACTAATTTTTTTATTATATATAGGAAGATTTTTTTGACTTTCTTCTATTTCAATATCTTCTTCTAATAAAAATTCTGTATATGGTTTTATTTCTATTTCATTTATTTCTTTAATTGTTTTTTGAGTTGTTTCATCAAAGTATCTAATAGAGTCAATAGTATCACCAAAGTATTCAATTCTTATTGGATTTTCTTCTCCAATTGGAAATATATCAATAACAAAACCTCTAATACCTATTTCACCAGTTTTATTTACAATTGTTTCACTTTTATAGCCTAAACTAATTAAATTTTTAATTAGTTCTTCTCTTTCATAGTCCTCATCTTTTTTTAGAGTTATTCTTTTTTTTCTAAATAATTCTTTAGTTGGTAAATATCTAAGTAATCCATTAAGATGAGTTACTACAATATGATTTTCACTTTCTAATAATTGATTTAATGTATCTAGTCTTGTTATTTTTAAATCTGGGCTTATAGCAATTGATTCACTAGTTAAAAAATCATCCATTGGAAATAATAGACTTTTATTTGTGTAATTATTTAGTGAATTCATTAATTTATTAGCTTCATATAACGTAGATGTTACTAATAAAATATTTCTTTTTTCTTCTTTAAATAATTTTGATAAATAGACACAAAAAAACTCATCTGTCATTCCTGTTATGCAGATGTTTTTTTCTTTTCTTATGTCAATTAAATTATCAAAAAAATTATTCATATTTATCCTCTATTTATGATTATATTTTGCCATTAATTTATCAAAATCTAATTTATAGAAATCATCTATTAAATTGTTTACTATTTTCTTTAAATCTTCAATAATTTGTTTATTTTCTTTAGATATATTTCCCAATACATAGTCTTTAGTATCAACTTCTTTATTATGAGAAATACCTATTTTTAATCTTTTATATTCTTGTGTTGATAAATGTAATTCTATGTTTTTTAAACCATTATGCCCACCACTTGATCCAGTTGGACGAAGTTTAATTTTGCCAATAGGCATGTCTAAGTCATCGCTTATTATTAATATATCTTTTATATCTATTTTAAAGAAATCAACAAAAGCACGTACTGATTCTCCGGATAGATTCATATAAGTTTGTGGTTTTAAAAGAATTGTTTTTTCACCATTGTTTATAAAATCTATATATAACCCATTAAACTTCTTTTTATTTATTTCTACTCCTTTAGATTTTGCATACTCATCAATAAACATAAATCCCATATTATGTCTTGTGTTTTCGTACTCTTTTCCTGGATTTCCTAATCCTACTATTAATTTCATATTATCACTTCCCAGTATGATATATTTTATATATGTCAGATTTTGTTGTATTTCTATCCTTAGCAACTTTTTTCATTGCATCTTTTTCTGTTAGACCTTCTTCAATATACATATTTACATGTTCTTCAACAGACATACTTTCAAAAGACACTTCATTTGAACTTCCTTCTACTACTACAACAAATTCTCCTCTTATTTCTTCACTATTTAATTCTTCAATTACTTCTGATACTGTACCACGATATATTTCTTCATATAATTTTGATATTTCACGTGAAACAGATATTCTTCTTTCTCCAAAAATATCTCTTATAGATTCTAACATTTCAATTATTCTATGTGGTGCTTCATAAAAGATAATTGTAACTGGATATTTTTTTAAATTTTCTAGTTCTTTTTCTCTTTTTGACTTTTTAGCATTTAAAAATCCATAAAACATAAATGGTGAAGGATTAACACCTGAAGAAATTAATGCTGGTATTAATGCATTTGCACCTGGTAATGGTATTACATTATATCCTTTTTTTATAACTTCTTCAACTACTTTATAACCTGGATCACTAATAATTGGTGTACCTCTATCTGTAACTATACCTATATTTTTACCTTCTTCTAGATATTTTATAGCTAAGTTTTTTGTTGACTCTTCATTATGGTCATTAGAACTAATTAATTTTTTACTTATTTCTAATCTATTTAACATTTGTTTTGTGATTCTTGTATCTTCGCAGAATAAAACATCTACCATTTTTAATGTTTCAATTGATCTTAATGTCATATCTTCAAAATTACCTATAGGTGTTGGTATTAAATATAATGAATTACTGCCATCATAACTTTTTTGACTCATAATTACCTCCTAAAGAAAAGTTTATTAATTTCTTCTAGATATTCTCCATTCTCATCGTGAATATATAATGGTTCTTTTATAATTAAACCAGGATTTCCATTTTTCTTACCTTCTATTAATACCATGTTTGAATTGGTATTTTTTTTAGGATATATCAATTGAATTTTTTTTGGCTCTATGTTATTTTTTCGCATTTCTTCTATAATTTCAATTAATCTATCACTTCTATGTACCATTGCAAAAACGCCATTATTCTTTAAATATTTTTTTGCAATTTTTACTAATTCACTTAATGTTATTTTTTCTTCATGTCTTGCAATTGTTTTATGTTCATCTTCATTTTTTTTAGATAGTTCTTCTAATTTAAAATATGGTGGATTTGATACTATAACGTCAAAAAAATTAGCTTCAAAATATTGATCTAATTTCTTCATATCATCATTAATTAATTTTATTCTATTTTCTAATTTGTTTAATTCAACTGATTCTTCAGCCATCTCAAAAACATCTTTTTGAATTTCTATTCCGTATATGTTAGCTTTTTCAGTTAGTGTAGATAAAATCATTGGAATTGGGGCATTACCAGTACCTAAATCTAATATATTTCTTACATCTTTATTTAAAGTAACAAAGTTTGGTAGTAATACAGAGTCTAGTGAAAAACTAAACCATTCTGGATTTTGAACAATTTTTAAATTATCATATCCTAGCAAATCATTTATTACTTTCATCTAATTTTATTTCCTCTAAAATTTTACCTTGCTTTTCGATTGTATATGTACCTTTTAAAAGATTATGGCTTACTACTTTACCTTGTACTTCATCTGTTTTTATTATTGTTCCTATTGGTGGATAATTCTTTTTCATTTCTTTATATTGTTCATCTTCATAATTTAAACAACATAAAAGTCTTCCACAAATACCATTTATTTTGGTTGGATTTAGTGCGATATATTGGTTTTTAGCCATATTAATAGATACACTATTGAAGTCATTTAAAAATGTACTACAACATAAAAATCTTCCACAAGGACCTAAACCACCTATTTCTTTTGCTTTATCTCTAACACCTATTTGTCTTAGTTCAATCCTTGTTTTATAAATGGCTGCTAATTTTTTTGCTAATTCTCTAAAGTCAATTCTTTCATCAGCTAAGAAGTTAAATATCAATTGTTTTTTATCAAATGTGAAACTAGCATCTATAAAACTCATATCTAATCCTAACTTTTCTGCTATCTTTTTAGCATCAGTTAATGCTTTTTGACTTTTTTCAATATTACTTTCTTCTTGTTTTAAATCTTCTTTAGTTGCAACACGTAATACATTTTTTAAAGGTAATATTAATTTTTCTTCCGGCATTTCAACTGGATCATTAACTACAGTACCAAATTGAAGTCCTTTTTCTGTTTCTACTATTACACTATCTTTATTTTTTAATTTTAGTTTATTAGTCGAAAAATAATAGACTCTATTTGAATTAACAAATTTTATTCCTACTACTTCATACATCTTACTCACCACCATATATATCAATAATTATTTTATCTAAAATTGTTTTTATATTAACATTATATCTTAAATAATCTGAATTTTTTTGTATTGATTTTATCTTTTTTATTAATTGTTCATTATTTGACTCATATTTTATGTTTTTTATACTATCAGGAATAAAATAATTATATTCTTCTTTTATACCATTATTTAAATGAAGAATATCGTTGTATATTTTTTGCATTTTCTCTAATATAGTTAAAAGTGTTTTTCTTTCCATATCTTTTGTGACTAGCAACTGATATAAATATGGAAGAGCTTTAATTTTGTATTTTTCTATTATTTCTACTGCTTTATAACTCAAACTTTCTTCAGTCAAAGTTATATATTCCTTTTTTATTAAACTAATATTTATACATCTTGACATTATTGTTGTTATAACAGAGTATTTGTTTTTAGTTAAAAGAATTGCTACTATGTTTTTTTCTGGTTCTTCTAAAAATTTTAATAATGTGTTTCCAGAAGACTTATTTAATTTGGATGCATCCTCTATAATATATATTTTCAAATTATTATCAAAAGATTCTTTTTTAAAATCAGTTTGAACTTCTAAGATTTGTTCTTTCTTTATCCACAAACCATCTGCTTTGATAATCTTTATATTTGGATAATTGTCATTATCTATTAAAGTTTCTATATTTTTATCACGATTATTTTTTAATATTAAAAATTTACATATATCTTTTTCAAAGTCTTCAATATTAATATTATCATCAACTTCAAACATATATGCATGACTTAATTTATTAGCAATAATAGCATTATTTAAAATGGAATAGAATTCTTTATAATCTTCTTGATATTTTTCTAACATAATTTTCCTCCTAAAATAATACTAATAACGTAATCATCAATACTCCTAATCCTGGTATATCACATAAAAATACAACAAATAATGTAATTATATTAATAGGAATAATTAAATTAAAATTAATTCCTATTTGATTGAACCAATATAATAAAAAGAAACTTAAAATTATTCTACTTAAAATATTTTTAATCATAAATCCCTCTATAAAATTTATGATTTTTTTAATTCTTTATTCTATTTCTTTTCTATCTGTTAATGCTCTTTCTAGTGTAATTGAATCTATATATTCAATATCAGCACCAATTGGTATACCACTAGCGATTCTAGTAACTTTTATATTTAATCCTTCTAATATTTTTTTTATATATAAACTTGTTGTTTCTCCTTCTATACTAGGTTTTACAGCTATAATTATTTCTTTAAAATTACCTTCTTTTATTCTTTTTAATAATTTTTCTAATCCTATATCTTCTGGATTAATGCCATCTAGTGGCGAAATTAAATTATCTATAACATGATAATATCCATTATAACTTCCTAGTTTTTCAAACAAAAAAATATTTTTTTTATCTTCTAATACACATAATAAGTCTTTATTTCTCTCATTACTTGCACAAATAGAACAAATATCTTCTTCTGTTATATTTGAACAAATTGGGCATTTTTTTATTTTGCTTTTTACTTCTTTAATACTTTCAACAAAAAAATCAGTTTTTTCTTCATCTAAATCCATTATAAAGAAAGCTAATCTTTCTGCTGTTTTTTCACCTATGCCAGGTAATAATTTAAAACTTTCAATTAAATTTCTTAAACTATTAGGATACATTAAAATAATCCTGGCATTCCATTAGCAAATTTACCCATTTTATCATTAGTCATCTTATCTACTTTTTTCATAGCATCATTCATAGCTATCATAATCATATCTTGTAAAGCTTCTAAATCATCAGCATCCATAGAACTTGATTTGTCAATCTCCACTTCTATTACTTCTTTTTTACCATTAATTTTTACTTTTACTAAAGAACTTTCACCTTCAAAAATTGTAGCGTGTATTTTTTCTTGTTCCTTTAACATATCTTTTTGTATACTTTGAGCTTGTTTTAAAATTGCTTGCATATTCATAATATTCTATTCTCCTTTTATTTCAATTTTACTCATATCAAATAATTGGTTTGCTTTTTCAATTATTTCACTAGTTTTATTTTCTACTGATTCAAAATCATCCATTACTTCTTCTTGAACTTGTGATTCCTCATCAATATAATTATATTTTACATTATTTTTTATATTTTCTATATACTCATTCTTATTTTTATTCCACTCTTCATTTGTTAAAAAAACTAATTTATGACTCAAATCCAAAATATCTTGTAGTACTTTTTCATACTTTTCTATATACATATTTCCCTTTTCTACAAACGAATCATAATTATATGTCAAAATTAAATAATTATTACTTGCAGCTGTTGGAGTTGCATCTAATAATTCACATACTATTGCACCGTTTTCTTTATCAAAAGTATGATCATTTAATTTATCCCACCTATTTTTTATTTCTGTTAAACTCTTTTTATTAGCTTCTACAAAAGTGTTGTTTACTCTTATATTTTTAAAATTACTACTAATTGGCTTATAATTATTTTTTACTTCTATTTCTTCTTTTTTTATCTCTTTTATTTTTTCATCTTTTTTTATTTCAACAGTTTCTGTGGAAACAGGATTTATATTAATTATTTTCTCTTCTTTTATTGCTACATCTTTTTTTTCAACAGTTTCTGTGCATAACTCAAATAAAGAAATTTCCAAATATATTTTACCTATAGAAGAATTCTTCATTTTTTCTATCGTTTCTGATAGTTGTTTTATTATCAAACAAATGTTTGAATTATTTTCTTTTATCATTTTATTAGCCATTACAAATATAACTTTTTCAATTATTTTAACTAAATCCTTACCACTATTATAATAATCATTAATCAAACAAATTATTGTATTTAACTGTTTCTTTAAAATTAAATCTACTAAATATTCAATCTCATTATTTGATATATTTCCATTTATTGAATAAATATCATCTTCTGTAATTTGATCACTACTATATGCTGTAGACATATCTAACATACCAATAGCATCTCTCAAACCACCATCTGAAACATTTACTATTTCAGTTATAGCGTCATCTGTGATATCAATTCCTTCAAGAGTTGAAATTTCTTTCAATCTATCAAACATATCTTTATTATTTATTTTTTTAAATTCAATAGTTTGACATCTTGATACGATAGTTATAGGAACTTTATTTAATTCAGTAGTAGCTAAAATAAATATTACATGTTCAGGAGGTTCTTCTAAAGTTTTTAATAACGCATTAAAAGCACCGATAGACAACATATGAACTTCATCAATAATATAAACTTTATATTTTAAAACTGAAGGAATTAAATTTACTTTACTTTTTAATTCACGTATTTCATCAACACCATTATTTGAAGCAGCATCTATTTCCAAAATATCCACACAATTATTATCAATACTTGCCAAGCAAGATGGACATTTCCCACATAATTTTCCATCATTTACATCATCGCAATTGACCATACGTGCTAATATTTTAGCGACACTTGTTTTTCCACAACCTCTCGATCCAGTAAACAAATATGCATGACCAAACTTTTTATTTTTTATAGCATTTTTCAAAATATTAACAGCAACATGTTGACCATAAACTTCAGTTAAATCCTTAGGTCTATATTTTCTATACAATGCTTGATAACTCATAATAAACCCTCCTTTTTTCAACATTTATTATAACATTTTCTTCAACATATTAAAATGAATTTATAATATTTATTTTTATATATTTTTTAGTTTCACGTGAAACTATTTTACTTTTATTTTACATATTCACATTTTATTATACATACTTTTTCAATTTTTCCACCAATTCTACTTTTTTCAAGAAGAATTGGTTTTCCTTTTTTAGTTTCACGTGAAACATTTTATTCACATATCTTTTCATTTTCATATTTTCTTTTTCTTTTTTATTTTGTCTCACAATTCTACTTCCAGAAGAATTGTTTTTATAAAAAAAATATTTCCCGGGAAATATTTTTTCTTTTTTGTTTCACGTGAAACTATTTATTTTTATCCACAATTTTTGTGCATTTTTTTCTTTTTTATTTATTTTTTCTGTTTTTTTACATCATTTTTTTCACAATTCTACTTACAGAAGAATTGTTTTTATTAAAAAAAATATTTCCCGGGAAATATTTTTATCTTTTCTTTTTAAAAAATTCATTTATTATTGTTGTACATTTTTCCACTGCTATTTCTTTTTTCCACTCTTTTTCTTTTAATATGTTCTCGCTTATTTTTGCTGTTTCTTTATTTTTATTCACAGCTCCTGTGATTATCCTTTTTATTCTTGCTTGTTCTATTGCACTTGCACACATTGGACACGGCTCCAGCGTTACATATATTTCACAATCTTCTAGGCGCCAATTTCTTAATTTCCTATTTGCTTTATCTATCGCTAGTATTTCTGCATGATCTTTTACTCTGTTGCTTTTATTTTTTTTATTATACGCTTTACTAATTACTTTACCATTTTTTACAATTACTGCACCTACTGGTATTTCTTCTTTCTTGTAAGCTTTTATTGCTTCTTGTAAAGCTATGTCCATATATTTTTCATCATTCATAAGCATTTCTCCAAAAAAAATGATGCACATATATACAATTCCTTAAGGCTGCTACCTTCCGGTCCTGACCTGGTTCAAAACATATATATTGCATCATTAATAATATATTATAATTTTATTATTTTTTCAACAAAAAAAGAGGAAAATTATTCATTTACCTCTTCTTTTACATTATTTTCAACAGTTTCTGTTAATTCTTCTACTGTTTCCGAAGAAGAATTTTCTTCTATTTCGTCTTCTTCACTTTTTATTATTGTTGTTACCGTTGATACCTTTTGTTCATCTTTCAATTTTATCAATCTTACACCTTGTGTATTTCTTCCTAAAGATGATACTTGTTCTAATGTTAATCTTACTATAATTCCAGCATCTGTAATTATTATTAGATCTTCATTTCCTTCAACACTTCTTAAAGAAACCATTTTTCCTGTTTTTTCTGTAGTATTTAATGCTTTTACACCTTTACTTCCCCTATGTGTCTTTCTATACTCTTCTACACTAGTTTTCTTTCCATAACCATTTTCAGTTACTACTAAGATTTGTTTGTCTGGTGTTATTACTTCTGCTCCTACAACGTTATCTGTTTCTTCAAATTCTATTGCTTTTACTCCAGTACTGCTTCTTCCCATGATTCTTACTTCGCTTTCATCAAATCGAACCATTCTTCCATTATCTGCACCTACTGCTATTTCCATAGTTCCATCTGATTTTTTAACAGATATTAACTCATCGTCATCTCTTAATACAATAGCTTTTTTACCATTATTTCTAATACTTTCAAATTCTTCTAATGCTGTACGTTTTATAATACCTTTTTTTGTTACAAAGACTAAATATTTATTTTCTTCATCTTCTGCTCTTACCATTACCATTGATGTTACTTTTTCATCTTTTTCTATAGGTATTAAGTTAACTATTGGTAATCCTTTAGACTGTCTACTAAATTCAGGAACTTCATATCCCTTCATTCTATATACTTTACCAAAATTACTGAACATTAGAACATAATCATGTGTTTTCATAGAAATTAATTTTTCTGGGAAATCTTCTTCATTTGTTCCCATTCCTTTTATTCCTACACCTCCACGATTTTGAACTTTAAATGTGTCATTTTGTACACGTTTAATATATCCTTTATTTGTAAGTGTAATAATAATATCTTCAACTGGGATTAATGACTCATCTTCGATATAATCAATTGCTGTCATATCGATACTTGTACGCCTTTCGTCTCCATATTTTCCTTTAATTTCAAGTAATTCTTCCTTAATAACCGCTAATATATTAGCATCACTTGAAAGAATTAATCTTAATCTATCAATTTCTTTTAATAAATCCGCTAATTCATTTTCAATCTTATTTCTTTCTAATCCTGTTAAACGACGTAATTTCATTTCTAGGATTGCATCAGATTGAATTTCATCTAGACCAAATCTAGCTTGTAATTTTTGTTTTGCCTCATCATCGCTTTCAGCTTCTTTAATGATCTTAATTACTTCATCAATATTGTCTAAAGCAATTTTGAAACCTTCTAATATATGAACTCTAGCTTCTGCTTTCTTTAATTCAAATTGAGTTCTTCTAATAATAACTTCTTTTTGGTAATCAACATATTTAGAAATAATATCCTTTAATCCAAGAGTCTTTGGTGTTCCATTATCTAACATTAAGAATATAATACCAAAGTTTGTTTGGAATGATGTATGTTTATATAAATTATTTAAAACTACTTGTGGATTTGCATCTCTTTTTAAGGTTATGGTAATTTTGATACCATCTTTTAGATCTGTATGATAATCAGAAATACCTTCAATTATTTTATTATGAACAAGATCAGCAACTTTTTTCTTTAATTCTGAAGTATTTACTCCATATGGAACTTCATCAATAATAATACAACTATGTCCATTTTGTTCTTCTATTCTTGCCCTACTTCTAATTGTAATTGATCCCTTACCTGTTTCATATGCCTGTCTGATTCCTGAATTTCCAAGAATTATACCACCAGTTGGAAAATCTGGTCCTTTTACATATTGCATTAATCCTAAAGTATCTATTTCTGGATTATCAATATATGCAACACAACCATCAATAACTTCACCTAAATTATGTGGAGGGATATTTGTTGCCATACCTACTGCAATTCCCATAGTACCATTTACTAATATATTAGGGAATCTAGAAGGTAATATTTCTGGTTCTTTTTCTGTTTCATCAAAATTAGGTGCAAAATTAACTGTATCTTTATTTATATCTCTTAATAATTCTAATGATATTTTTGATAATTTTGATTCAGTATAACGCATTGCTGCTGCTCCATAACCTTCGATATTACCAAAGTTACCATGTCCATCAACCAACATATATCTATAACTAAAATCTTGAGCCATACGAACCATTGCTTCATAAATTGAACTATCACCATGTGGATGATATTTCCCCATAACTTCCCCAACAATTCTGGCACTTTTACGATGTGGTTTATCAGGGGTATATCCTGTATCATACATCGAATATAAAATTCTTCTGTGTACTGGCTTTAAACCATCTCTTAAATCTGGTAAAGCACGTTGTACAATTACACTCATCGAATATTCTAGAAAGGATGTTTCGACTTCATTTACTATGTTATTTTCTTCTAATCTATCTCTATTGTGATCCATCTTTTAACCCTCCTAAACGTCTAAATTTTCTACATATACTGCATTTTCTTCAATGAATTTTCTTCTTGGTTCTACTTCTTCACCCATAAGTTTAGCAAATACATTATCTGCAGCCATTGTATCTTCTACTGTAATCTTTCTTAAAATTCTTTTATTAATATCCATTGTTGTTTCATTTAATTCTTCGGCATCCATTTCTCCTAACCCTTTCATACGCATAATATCATATTTTGTATTAGGTGATAATGTTGCTAGATATTCATCACGTTCTTGTTCATTTAAAACATATTTAATAGTTTTACCATGTTTAATACAGAATAATGGTGGTTGAGCTGCATAAACATGCCCTGCTTCAACGATTGGTCTAAAGAATCTATAGAATAATGTAAGTAATAATACACGAATATGAGAACCATCTACGTCAGCATCAGTCATAATTATTATCTTATGATATCTTAATTTTTCTAGATTGAAATCTTCACCAATTCCTGTACCAAATGCAGTTATAATTGTTCTTATTTCTTCATTTGATAAAGCACGATCTAGTCTTGCTTTTTCTACGTTAAGAATTTTACCTCTTAATGGTAGAATTGCTTGAGTCATTGAGTTTCTACCTTTGATAGCACTTCCACCAGCTGAATCCCCTTCGACTAAGAATATTTCGCATACATCTGGATTTTTATCCTTACAATCAACAAGTTTTCCACCAAAATTAATTACATCTAAATCACTTTTTCTTCTTGTTAATTCTCTTGCACGTTTAGCAGCAACTCTTGCACGAGATGCTGTCATTGCTTTATCAATAATAATTTTAGCTTGTTCAGGGTTTTCTAATAAAAATCTTTCTAAAGACTCAGCAAAAATCTTATCAGCAATACTTCTAACTTCTGCATTACCTAGTTTTGTTTTTGTTTGACCTTCAAACTGTGGATTTGGATGTTTACAAGAAATAATCATTGTAACACCTTCTCTAACATCTTCTCCTGATAGAGGTTCATCCTTTTCCTTTAAGATATTATTGGATGTAGCATATTTGTTTAAAACTCTTGTTAAAGCACGTCTTACACCATCTTCATGTGTTCCACCTTCAGGTGTAGTAATATTATTAACAAACGAATAAATATTAGCATTATAACTTTCATTATATTGAAGTGCTACTTCTATTGTTATATCATTATCTTCTCCTGAAACATCAATAATAGTCTCATGAATTGGAGTTTTATTTTCATTAAGCATTTGTACATATTCAACTATTCCACCTTCATAATAGAATGAATCTTTTTTATCTACTTCTCTTTCATCTGTTAAAGTTATTTGTAATCCTTTATTTAAAAAAGCAAGTTCTCTTAATCTATTTTTTAATGTTTCATAGTTAAATACTGTTGTTTCTGTAAATATTTCTTTATCTGGTTTAAAAGTTACTGTTGTTCCTGTTCTTTCTAATGGGCATTCATCAATTATCTTTAAATCTTCTACTGGGTGACCACCATTAGCAAATTTTTGATAGTGTACTTTTCCATTTTTATATACCTTTACTTCTAACCATTCACTTAAGGCATTTACAACACTGGCACCTACACCATGAAGTCCTCCGGATACTTTATATCCTCCACCTCCAAATTTTCCACCAGCATGAAGTACTGTATATATTGTTTCTACTGTCGATTTTCCTGTTTTTTCATGAATTCCAACTGGTACTCCACGTCCATTATCAACTACAGTAATTGTATTTTCTTTTCCTACTACTACATCTATACAATTAGCATATCCTGCTAATGCTTCATCAATTGAGTTATCAACAATTTCCCAAACTAAGTGATGTAGTCCTCTTTCACTTGTAGTACCAATATACATACCTGGTCTTTTTCTTACTGCTTCTAATCCTTCTAGTACTTGTATTGAGGATGAATCATAAACATTATCTTTCTTTTCTTCCATTGTTATCTCCACCTTTTTCAATTATTTTTCCATCTTGTATTTTAAAGATATTGGCATCTTTTAAGATTTTTTTACTTATATCTTTTGTATCATTAGAGGTTATAATTACTTGATAATCGTTATCTATATATTGAATTAATTTATTTTTCTTTGTTTTATCTAATTCACTAAATATATCATCTAATAATATTATTGGTTTTGTACCTGTTTTTTCCTTAAATATTGGTATTTCTGAAAATTTTAATGCTATAAAAGCTAATTTTTGTTGTCCTTGAGAACCATATATTTTTATGTCATTTCCTTCTATAGTAAAAGTAAAATCATCTCGATGTGGTCCATATAAAGTCATTCCCATAGCTATTTCTCTTTGTTGATTTTTTCTATATTTTTCCTTTAAAACATTTTTTATTTCAGCAAATTCAAAATTATTAAATTCAACATTAGTTTCATAAACTATTTTTAAATCTTTAATCCCTGTAATATTCTTATATATATCTGTTATATATTTATTAATTTTATTTATAAAATTATTTCTTTCTATATATATTTCAACTTCTCTATCAATTAAATTATCAGTTAAAATATCTAAATAATTATAATCACATAAACTATTCGTATATAGCAATTTTAAGTAATCATTACGCATTTTTAAGATTTTATTAAATTCATTATATTTTTTGATGTAATTACTAGATAGTTGACTTATCTCTATATTAAGAAAATTTCTTCTTTCCGATGGTGATCCTTTTATCATTTGCAAATCATCTGGTGATGATAATATTACATATAAATTACCTATATAATCAGATATTTTATTTATAGTATTATCATTTATTTTTGCTACTTTATTACCTTTATATAATTCTAAAGATAATTTTTTAAAGACTTTTTCATCTTTAGTTTCACCAATTATAATAAATTTTTCTTGATTTAATCTTATTAAATTAGAATCATTTGTTGTTCGATAAGATTTCGTTAGTGCTAAAGTATAGATACTTTCAAGGATATTTGTTTTTCCTTGAGCATTGTCTCCTATAATAATATTTATATTTTTTTGAAAAGAAATATTAAAATTCTTATAATTTCTAAAATTTACTAACTTTATTTTTCTTAAAATCAATTAAACGTATCAAAAATGCTCATATTTTCACCTTAACCCTAAACTACTAGTCCTCTACATACAATAATATTATACCATTTTTTGGGCATTTTTTAAAGAAAAATCATCTTTTTAAGAGTTTTTTTTGAGGATTTTTTTTATAAAAAAAATTATCCACTTTTTCTGTGAATAATTTTAAAATTATATTATTTTTTTAATACTTTTTCCTTTTGTTTTTTTACTAAGTATATATTTAATCCTTCACATGATACTACTTTATTTTTAGGATCTACTATTCTAAATTTAAAATATGGTTTATGAATACCATCTGTAGTAATTTCATATTCTGAATCTTCAAGTAAACTTGAAAATATACTACTAAAATCTATATCATTAGCTTGTACTTCTTTTATTCTTTTATGTTCTTGATTAAGAATTTTTACTTTGTCAATAAATTGAATTTTCATATTTCCATATTCATCTGTAAATCCATATCCATCTGGTACTGAATAAGTATATTTTACAAAGTTAATTTCCCCTTTAAAACCTTCTTTTTTATAATATTCTTTAATTTTTTCATATGCCTGTTCTTCTGTTAAAGTTATTAAAAAATATTCTTTTTCAGTCCATTCCCATATTTTCATAACTACCTCCCACATAGTTACATTTTAATACTAAGTATATAAATAGTCAATATGTTTTTAATATTTTGTTAATAAGATTTAAAAATATCCACATTATTTGTGGATATTACTATTATTTTTTACTTATTTTTCTCTTTCTTGATGTTAATTCTAGCATACTTGAACGTGATATTTGATTATCTAATGACAATTTTGACATTTCTACTATAATTTCATTATTATTTTTAAAGGTTATTTTAACCCCTTTTTCGCACTTTTCATATTTTTTAATATAATTATAGTTTATCCAACAACAGTCTTCTAAAAGGCTGGATTTAGTTGGAAAAAAGATAATATTTTCACTTTCTTCTATAATTATTGGTATTTTATAAGAACTATTTAACATTTTTTTAGCTGCGGTTAATCTTCCTTTATATGTACTTCCATAATATTCACAACTATCTTCCATTATTTCATATGCTTTTTTTTCTATTAAATATTCATTTTCTAATTCTTTCACTAGTGTCTGATTATAACTTATTGGTATTATTGCCATTGTTTCTTCATTAATTTCATATTCTTTCATAAATTTCCCCCTCATATAACTAAAAAAGTTATGATATATATTTACCATAACTTTTTGTCTATATTTGTTGAAATTTGTCTTTTATTAACTAATTTTAGTAAGTTCTTATTGGAAGTACTAATTGAGTTAATTCGTCATCATCTTTTTCTTTAATAATTATAGGTTTTACTTCTCCTACAAAACTTAATTCTACATGAGTACCAGTAAATGATTTTAATGCTTCCATCATATATCTAGCACTGAAAGAAATTTTTATATTTTCATCATTATCTTTTTCTATATCCATTTTTTCTTCTACACGTCCAATTTCTGCTGATGAAGATCTCATATATAGAGTATTATTATTTGTTTCTAATGTAACGATATTTTTATCTTTATCGGAAGTAAGAATACTTGCTCTATCTATAACATCATATAAATCATTTAAATTAACTGTTACTTTTAACATACATTCATTTGGGAATAAGTTAGAAGTATTTGGATAACTTCCACTAATTAATCTAGATTGGAAGATAATATTATCATATTTAAATAAGATTTTATTATTGAAGATATGTACTTCTATGTCATTATCATTATCATTTAATATTCTAGAAAATTCAATAACATTTTTACTAGGAATAACTACATTATAGTTTTCTTCACTTGGATTTTTTAAAGTAATTACTTTTCTAGCTAAACGATATGAGTCAGTAGCATTACATTCCATTATATTTCCATTAATCTTAAAATTAATTCCTGTTAGTATTTGTCTTGATTCATCATTAGATGTTGCAAAAGATGTTTGATTAATGATACTTTTAAATACTCTATTATTAATTAAAACAAAATCTTCTTTTACTTCTAAATTAATTTTAGGATATTCATTTTGACTAATACCATTTAAATTAAATTCACTGTTTTTTGTGGAAATAAGAATTTTTAAGTCATCTATTACTTCAATATTAATATATTCATCTGGTAATTTTTTAACTATATCTAATATATATTTACCTTGAATAATTATAATACCTTCTTTTTCAATAGTCATATCATCATTATTAACAGGAATAAAAGTTTGAATAGTTATATCATTATCAGATGCTGTTAATGTTAAACCTTCTTCTTTTAATTCAAATTTAATACCAGCAAGTATAGGTATTAAGTTTTTTGTAGAAATTGCTTTTGATACTTTATTTAAATTATCTAATAATAAATCTTTTTTAATAGTTAATTTCATTTTTAATTCCTTCTTTCTTTTTATTATTTATTATGTTTTTTATATTATTACAGTTGAAACTGTTGATAAGTTATTTATAGCCTTATTTTTAAAGGTTTTTATGATTTTTTTCCTGTTGATAACTTGTGGAAAAGAATATTTTATTCACAATTAATGAATTTCTTTTTGTAGTTTATCAATAGTTTTTGCGAGTTCTTTATTGTTTTTTATTTCTTTTTCTATCTTATCACAAGAATGCATTACTGTAGTATGGTCTTTTCCACCAAATTCAATACCTATTTTAGGAAAAGATTCATCTGTAAGTTTTCTACAGAGATACATTGCTATTTGTCTAGGAAAAGATATATTTGAACTTCTTTTCTTTCCTCTTAAATCATCAATTGATATTTGGAAATAGTCTGCGACTACCTTTTGGATTTTAGCAACATCATTTTTTTCACTTATTAATCCTTTATTTGCATAGTCTTTTAAAGCTTCTTGTGCAAGTGGAAGTGTTATATCACTACCCCATGTTGCTGAGTAAGCAACTAATCTTGTTAAAGCACCTTCTAGATTTCTTATATTACCGCTGATTGTTGCAGCCATATATTCTATTACTTCTTCAGGTATTGGTTTTGATATATCTTCCCCTACTATCTTTTTCTTTATAATAGCAGCTCTTAATTCTAAATCAGGAGGAAATATATCAACAGCTAATCCCCATCCAAACCTTGTTCTTAATCGATCTTCTAGCTTTTTTAAATCATCTGGTGATGAATCAGAAGATATAATTATTTGTTTATTTCCTTCATATAAGGTATTAAATGTGTGGAAAAACTCTTTTTGTGTTTCTGTTGCTCCACCTAAATATTGAATATCATCAATTATTAATACATCGATATTACGATATTTATGTTTAAAAAATTCTACATAGTTGAAATTTGTACCTGAATCATCTTTTCTATTCATTGATACAAAATCATTTACAAATTGTTCACTTGTTATATATAAAACTTTTTTATTACTATTTTTAACAATATAATTACCTATTGCATGCATTAAGTGAGTTTTACCTAACCCACTGTTTCCGTATATAAATAAAGGGTTGTAGATACGACCTGGATCTTCAGCAACAGCAAGTGCAGCGGCATGAGCAAATCTATTACTATTACCTACTACAAAGTTTTCAAATGTATATTTTGGTAATAAATTGCTACTAATATGATATGTTTCATTTGTTTCCTCTGTTTTAAAAGTTTCAATGATTTGAGGTTGTTCTTCTACAATATCTTCTTTTAATAATAGTTCTAATTCATAATTCATATTAGTTTGTTCTAAAAAGCATTTATTTAATAAATCTTTGTAATTATTAATAATATGTTGTTTATGAATTGCATATGGAACTATTATTTTTGCTACTCCACCATCTAATTTATATAGTTCTGTTTCTGAAAACCAAGTTTGGTATGCCAATGAATTAAGTTCAGTTTTAATTTTGTCTAAAATATTAGACCATAAAAGATCTTTATCCATATTACCACTCCCCCCGGTTATAAGAATTAAATTTCAAAATTATTGTATCTTAAATTGTGTAAAAAAGAAACATAAAAAACTAAAAAAAAGTTTTCAACAGATTGTCCACAGTCTTTTCCACATGTTTATTTGTTATTATATATGAAAAAAACTTAGTTTTCCACATTTTCCACAAATTTTTTATCACAAGTATAAAAATAGTTATTAACATGGTGTGGAAATTGTTAAAAGTCTATTTTTTGTATTTTTTCCACATTTTTTGTAGATAAAGTTTTTATAATATATATATAAGGATAGAAAAAATGAGTATAAATATTCTTGTTAATCAAATTATGTTGACAAATAAGGTGTTTTATTATTATAATAATGTAGATTTTAGTTTGGAGGTGGAATTAATGAAACGTACTTATCAACCAAATAATAGAAAAAGAGCTAAGAAACATGGATTTTTTGCACGTATTAAATCAAAAGTATTAAATAGTCGTAGAAAAAAAGGTCGTAAAGAATTAGTTAAATAATAAACTACTGATAAAAGTAGTTTTTTTTTGGTTTATTTTGTATAATAGTTACACGAGGTGTTTTATGAAAAAGAAATTTATAGTTAAAGAACACGTTGATTTTACTAATATCATTAATAAAGGTAAATATTATAAAAATAGTTATTTTGTTATTTATACTTTAAAAAATGATTTGGATCATTATAGATTTGGTATTTCTGTTGGTAAAAAAGTAGGGAATGCTGTTATTCGTAATAAGGTAAAGAGACAAATGCGTATGATTATAGATAATTATAAAAAAAACTATCAAAATGGGATGGATTATATTATAATAATTAGGAGTAATTATACAAATGCAGTTTTTTCTGAGATTAAGATATCTTTTGAAAATACTATTAATAAGATAAATAGATACAAGGAGAATTAAAATGAAATTAAATAAAAAGAAAAAGTTGTTAATGGTACTTTTGTTGGTAATAGCATTAACTACTGGATGTACTAAAAATTTAGAGGATAAAGATGGAAAAGCTGTTGTTAATCCTGTAACAGGTCAAAGCTTAACTGAAAATATTTTATGTAGACCAACTGATGAAGAAACAATTAAAATTTATGAAAAGCATTTAGAAAAAGGTGAATTAGAAAAATTACCTGAATGTAATAAATATAAGTTTAATACTGGTAAAGATGAAGGTTTATGGACTAATGTATTTGTAAAACCTTTAGCATGGTTAATTTTAACTATAGGTAATTTAGTTAAAAATTATGGTTTAGCATTGATAATTGCTAGTTTAGCTATTAGAGCAATTTCTATTCCAATAACTAGAAAGACAGCTATGCAATCTGAGTTACTTGCTAAGGCAAAACCTGAACTTGATAGAATTGAAAAGAAATTTGAAGGTAAAAATGATAGTGAATCAATGTTTAAAAAGTCACAAGAAATAAGTATGGTGTATAAAAAATATGATATTTCACCAGCTTCAGGTTGTATTTATGCATTTTTACAATTACCTATATTTATAGCATTTTTAGAAGCTATTAATAGAGTACCTGCAATTTTTGAAGATACATTATTTGGATTACAACTTGGTACAACTCCTTGGACAGCATTACAAAATGGAAATTTCATGTATTTAATATTAGTTGTTATTCTAGGATTAATTACATATTTATCATTTAAATTAAATGTTTCAAGTGCTCAAAATGATCAAACTAGAATGATGAATAGAATGATGGTTGGAATGATCGTTTTCATGTCTGTATTTATGACAGCAGCATTAGATATATATTGGTTAACAAGTAATTTATTTACTGTTGGTCAAAATTTATTAGTAAAAAGGAGAAAAGATGTAAATGAATAAGTATGAATTTGTTGGAAAAACTAGAGAAGAAGCTATTGAATTAGCTCTTAGTGAATTAAATTTATCAGAAGATGAATTAATTATTAATGAAAAAGAACAAAAGGGTGGACTTTTTAAAAGTAAAAAAGTAATATTAGAAGTATTTAAAAATAGTGATGTTGTATCTTTTGTTAAAGAATCTATTTTAAAGATTACTTCTAGTATGGGAATTGAATCAAAAATAGAAGTAAAAGAAAGAAATGGTATATTAAATATAGTTTTATATAGTGAAAATAATAATATTTTAATAGGTAAAAATGGTAGAACTATAGATGCTCTTTCATTAATTGTTAAACAAATGATTCAAAACGAAATTGGGAAACCTTTTAGATTTAACTTAGATGTAGCAGAATATAAATTAAAACAACAAAAGAGATTAGAAAGTTTAGCTAAGAGAGTAGCAAGAGAAGTATCTAAAACTAAAATTGATGCTAAGCTAGATCCAATGAATTCGTATGAAAGAAGAATTGTACATAACATTTTAACTGATCATAAATTTGTTTATACAGAAAGTGAAGGGGAAGAACCTAACCGTTATGTAGTAATTAAAAGTAAAGAGGACAAATAATTGTTCTCTTTTTTTTATTAGTGTGATATAATATGCTAGATTTTAATGTTATAATTAAAAAAGAGGTGATTTTATGAATGATACTATTGCTGGTATTTCTACTACTTTAGGAGTAGGAGCTATTTCTATTGTTAGAGTTAGTGGTAAAGAGTCTATAAAGATAGTTAATTCTATATTTAAAGGTAAAAATTTAGAAAAAGTTGATACTCATACTATTAATTATGGATATATTGTTGATAAAGATGAAGTTATAGACGAAGTTTTAGTTTCTATCATGAAAGCCCCTAGGACTTTTACTCGTGAAGATGTGGTTGAAATTAATTGCCATGGTGGTATTGCAACAACTAATAAAATTTTAGAATTGTTATTATTGAATGGAGCAAGACTTGCAGAAGCAGGTGAATTTACTAAAAGAGCTTTTTTAAATGGAAGAATTGATTTAGTAGAAGCAGAATCTATTATGGATATTATAAATGCTAAAACTGATAAAGCTAGAAAATTATCTATTAATCAGTTAGAGGGTAGAGTAAGTAATATTATTAGGAGTTTTAGACAAGAATTACTTGAACTTCTTGCTAGTATAGAAGTAAATATTGATTATCCAGAATATGAAGATATTGCTGTTATGACTGTAGAAAATATAAAAGATGAAATGAAAAATATTAGAGAAAAACTTGAGAAAATAGTTAATGAAAGTGAAAATGGTAAAATAATTAGGGATGGTATAAAAACAGTTATAGTAGGACGTCCTAATGTGGGAAAGAGTAGTATTTTAAATAAACTTCTTGATTATGATAAAGCTATTGTTACTGATATTGCAGGAACTACTCGTGATATTGTTGAAGGTGAAATAAATCTTGATGGTATTTTATTAAAGTTGGTAGATACGGCAGGTATTAGAGAAACAGATGATATTGTTGAAAAAATTGGTGTTAATAGAAGTTTAGAAGAATTAGAAAATGCTGATTTAATAATAGTAGTACTAAATAATAATGAAGAATTAAGTGATTATGATAAGGAACTTTTAGATAAAGTTAAAAATAGAAATAGCATTGTTGTTATAAATAAGTGTGATTTAGAAAGAAAATTGGATATTAATTTAATAGATAATGATAATATTATTGAGATAAATACTGTGGAATTTGATAAAATCGATGTATTAAAAGACAAAATTAAAGAATTGTTTAATTTAGATAGAATTGAACAAAGTGATTATAATTATTTAAGTAATATTAGACAAATTACTTTAGCAAAAGAATGTTTAACTATCTTAAAAGAAGTAGAAGAAGCTGTAAAAAGAGAAGATCCTGTAGATTTAATTGAGATAGATATAAAAAGAATATGGACAAAATTAGGGGAAATAATAGGGGATACTTATAGTGATGAATTAATTGATCAATTATTTAGTCAATTTTGTCTTGGTAAATAGGAAGTGATGATAATGAATTACGATATTATTGTAGTAGGTGGAGGTCATGCAGGAATAGAAGCATGTTTATCTAGTAGTAGGTTAGGTAAGAAAACTTTATTAGTTACTGGTAATATTGAAAATATTGGTGATATGCCTTGTAACCCATCAATTGGTGGTCCAGCTAAAGGTATAGTTGTACGTGAAATAGATGCTTTAGGTGGAGAAATGGGTAAGAATACTGATAAAAGTTTCTTACAAATGAAGATGTTAAATACTAAGAAAGGTCCTGCTGTTAGAGCTCTTCGTGCTCAAGCTGATAAAGTTACATATAAAAAAGAAATATTAAAAACTCTTAGAAATCAAGAAAATCTTACTATTTTAGAAGGAATGGTAGAAGATTTAATTGTAAATGAAAATTTAGTTTGTGGTGTTAGATTAGCAAATGGAGAAGAAATAACTTCTAAATGTGTCATTTTAACAACTGGTACTTATTTAAAAGGTGCTGTTTTATATGGTTCAACTAAAATAAGTAGTGGTCCACATGATGAAAAACCGTCTTTACATTTAAGTGATAAATTAAGAGAACTTGGATTTACTATAAAGAGATTAAAAACAGGAACTCCTCCTAGAATCGAAAAAAGTAGCATAGATTTTTCTAAGGCTAGTTTAGAACCAGGAAGTGATGAATGTTATAACTTTTCTGTTTCTAATAATATTTCTTATAATCCAGAAGATCAATTACCTTGTCATTTGATTTATACAACTCCAGAAACTCATGAAATTATTAAAGCTAATCTTGATAAATCAAGTATGTATGGAGGATATGTTGAAGGAGTAGGACCTAGATATTGTCCTAGTATTGAAGATAAGATTGTTAGATTTGCAGATAAAGAAAAACATCAATTGTTTTTAGAACCAGAAAGTATTTATTATGATGATATATATATTCAAGGTTTTTCTACTAGTATGCCTCATGATGTTCAAGAAAAGATGGTACATAGTTTACCAGGATTAGAAAATGCAATAATTAATAAATATGCATATGCGATTGAGTATGATGCGATTGATTCAATGCAACTAAAACCTAGTTTAGAAACAAAAGTTATAGAAAATTTATTTACTGCTGGTCAAATTAATGGTACTAGTGGTTATGAGGAAGCTGCAGGGCAAGGATTGATTGCTGGTATAAATGCATGTATGAAATTAGATGGAAAAGATGCATTAATTTTAAAAAGAAATGAATCTTATATAGGTGTTTTAATAGATGATTTAATTGTAAAAGGAGTAATTGATCCATATCGTTTACTTACTTCTCGTGCAGAATATAGACTTCTTCTTAGACATGATAATTGTGATATAAGGCTTAGAAAATATGGTCATGATATAGGTCTTGTTAGTGATCGAGAATATAGTTTGTTTGAAAAAAAATTATCTGATATAAGTGAGTTAGAAGAAAAATTAAGAATTAATAAAATAACTCCTAAAAAAGAAATAAATGATTATTTAACTAGTTTAAATTCAACACCTTTACTTGATGGTATTACTTTATATAATTTAATAAAAAGACCTGAAATATCTATAAAAGATGTATTAAAATTTATAGATTTTGAATATAGTGATGAGGTTTTGGAACAAGTAGAAATTAATATTAAATATGAAGGATATATTAAAAAAGCAGTACAAGAAGCAGAAAAGATGCTTGAATATGAAAATATTAAAATACCAGAAGATATAGATTACTCTAAAGTTATTAATTTAGCTAGTGAAGCAAGACAAAAATTAAATGATATTAGACCAATTTCAGTAGGACAAGCAATGCGTATTAGTGGTGTTAATCCTAGTGATATAACAATGTTACTTATGCATTTAAAGAAGGAAAATAAAGATGAATAAAGAATTATTTATTAATGAAGTTAAGAATCTAGGAATTGAAGTTACTTCAGAAAAACTAAGTAAGTTAGATTTATTTTATAAATTACTTATAGAATGGAATGAAAAAATAAATCTTACAACAATAATAGAAGAAGAAAATGTTTATTTAAAGCATTTTTATGATAGTCTTACTTTATTTAGGGATATTGATTTAAATAAAGAAATAAGAATATGTGATGTAGGTAGTGGTGCTGGTTTTCCTGGTATTGTTTTAAAAATATTTTTTCCAAATATTAATATTACTTTAATTGATTCTTTAAATAAGAGAATTATTTATTTAAATGATATTATTGATAAACTTGGTCTTGATAATATTAAAGCTATTCATTCTCGTATGGAAGATTTTAGTAAAATTCATGAAGAAGAGTTTGATTATATTACTGCACGTGCTGTATCACAACTTCCTATTTTATGTGAGATTAGTGTAAAAGCATTAAAAATAAATGGTAGTTTAGTTTTTATGAAGGCTAATTGTGAAGAAGAATTAGTTAATATTGATAAAAAATTAGATAAATTAGGACTTAAATTAAGTTTTATTGATAAATTTGTTTTACCAATAGAAAATAGTAATAGAACAATAATAAAAATTGACAAATATAGTAAAACTAATAAGTTATATCCAAGAACTATAGATAAAATTAAAAAAAATCCATTGTAAAATGGGTTTTTATATTATATAATTTTAGATAGAATAGAGAATAATTGGAGGGTTGATTATGGAAAATAGTGAAGTAGTTCAATTATATTTAGATGATATAATTCCTAATAGATTTCAACCAAGGGAAGTATTTAATGATCAAGCTTTAAAAGAGTTAGCAATTTCAATAAGAGAACATGGTGTTATTCAACCAATATTAGTTAGAAAATTTGGAGAAAAATATGAAATTATAGCAGGAGAAAGAAGATATAAAGCGTCTACTATGGCAGGTCTTACTAAGATTCCTGCAATAGTAAAAAATTTAGATGATAAAGAATCTTCTAAAGTTGCATTAATTGAAAATTTACAAAGAAGAGATTTAACTCCTATTGAAGAAGCTAGAACTTATCAAAAGATTCTTGATTTAGATGAAATGACTCAAGAAGAATTAGCTAAAACAATGGGGAAAAGTCAATCTGCTGTTTCAAATAAACTTAGACTTTTATCTTTACCAGATGAAATTCAAGAAGCTTTACTTAAAGAAGAAATATCAGAAAGACATGCTCGTAGTTTATTGAATGTTGAAGATAAAAATGTTCAATTAGATTTATTAAAAGAAATTGTTAATAATAAAATGACTGTTAGAGAGTTGGATTCTAAAATAAAGAAACTTTCTAGTGATGGTTCTAGTGAAGATGAAACTACTGGTGGTAGTAGTGTTGTTAATGAAATAAAAGAAGAAAAAGAAGTTCAAGAAGAAGTAATAAATAAAACTAGTATAGATTTATTTAAAGAACCAGATAGTTCTGAAACTGAAAAATTATTTGATAATGAAAATAATAGTAATTCTTTATTTGAAGAAAAAGTAGAAAATAAAGAAGAAAATAATAGTTCATTATTTGAAGATAATACAAAGGTTGATAGTATGGAAAATAATAGTTTATTTAGTGATACTTCTATTAGCGAAGTAAAGAGTGATTTATTTAGTTCTAATTCAGATAGTTTATTTAACGATCCAACTACTGTTGATATAAATAAAATTAGAGAAGAATCTACTGATATTAATTTATTTGCATCATCTGATTCGGAAAAAGAAAGTACTGATATAAAGTCTCTTCTTAATCCAGATGGATTTAAGAAAGAAGAACCTACAGGATTTGTTAAGAATTTTGAAGATGAAAAAGAACCTGAAAAGATTGATAATAATGAAGTTATTGGTAATGGATTACTTGCAGGTATGCCTGTAATTAAACCAGTTGAAGTAGAAGAAGATAAAAAAGAAAGTGCATTTAGTAGTTTATTTGATACACCAAAAGAAGAAATTAAGGATGATTTAAATGATTTATTTGGTGGTAGTTCAAATCAAAATGCAATTAATAATGAAAGTGTCGTTTCTACAAGTAATGTTCAATTGGCAGTTAATGATGTTAAAGATGTTATTAAATCTTATCAAGAAAAAGGATATACTGTTACAGTAGAAGAATTGGATTTAGATAGGGAAATTCAATTAATTGTTAAATTTAATAAAAATTAAAGGCAGATTTTCTGTCTTTTTTTTATAAAAAGAAGCAAAAAGCATTTCATTGTAACTTAATTTTTGTTATTATATATTTAGTTATATAGAGAAGGTGATAGGATGGGAAAGGTAATATCTTTAGTTAATCAAAAAGGTGGAGTAGGTAAAACTACTACAAGTATAAATCTTTCAGCATCTTTAGCTGTATTAGGGAAAAAAGTTTTATTAATTGATTTAGATCCACAAGGTAATGCAACAACTGGTATTGGTGTAAATAAAGGGGAAATAGAAAATAGTATTTATGATGTATTAATTGATAGATGTAATATTGAAGATGCTATTTCTAGTAGTAAATATAAAAGATTATATGTTATTCCAGCAACTATTAATTTAGCTGGAGTAGATATAGAATTAATGGAAAAAAGTAATGCTGATGCAACTTTTTCTAAAGGTTCTCAATTAAAAAATAAACTTGATAAAGTCAAAGATCAATTTGATTATATTATCATGGATTGTCCTCCATCTTTAGGACTTATTACTACTAATGCTTTAACAGCTTCTGATTCAGTTATTATTCCTGTACAATGTGAATTTTTTGCATTAGAAGGAATTATGCAGTTATTAAATACTATTATGATGGCTCAAAAAACTTTAAATCCTAATTTAGATATTGAAGGTGTATTACTAACTATGTTAGATTCTAGAACAAATCTAGGATTTGAAGTGGTTGAAGATATAAGAAAGTATTTTAAAGAAAGAGTTTACAATACTATTATTCCTAGACTTATAAGACTTACAGAGGCTCCATCTCATGGAAAACCAATTGTAGCTTATGATCCTAAGAGTAAAGGTACTGAAGCATATTTAAATTTAGCTAAGGAAGTGATTGAGAGAAATGGACACAACTAAAAGAAGAGCTTTAGGTAAGGGACTTGAAGAATTGTTCAATAACGAACAATTAGATTTTAATAAGATAGAGGAAAAGATAATTGATTCTACTCCAAAAGAAGAAATAGTAGAAGTAAATTTGGATGAATTAAGAAGTAATCCGTATCAACCTCGTAAAGTATTTGATGAAGAAAAATTAAATGAACTTGCTGACTCTATTAAAGAACATGGTGTATTTCAACCAATTATTGTTAAAAAGAGTATTAAAGGTTATGAAATAATTGCTGGGGAACGTAGGGTAAAGGCTAGTCAAATAGCTGGAAAAGAAACTATTCCTGCAATTATTAGAGATTTTTCTGATGAAGCGATGATGGAAATTGCTTTACTTGAAAACTTACAAAGGGAAAATTTAAATTCTATAGAAGAAGCAAATGCTTATAAGAAATTATTAGATACTTTAAATTTAACTCAAGAAGAATTAGCAAAAAGACTTGGTAAGAGTAGAAGTCATATTACTAATATGTTAGGTTTATTAAACTTACCAGAAGAAGTAAAGAATCTTATAAATGAAGATAAAATTTCTATGAGTCATGCGAGAGTTTTAAGTAAAATTGAAGATAAAGAAAAAATAGATGAGTTTGTTAGTCTAATATTAAATGAAAATATTAGTGTAAGACAAATAGAAGAATTAGCTCGCAATGAAAATGTTGAAAAGACTCATAAAGTAAATAGAAAAAGTTATGAAAATGAATATAGTTATTTAGAAGATGAATTATCTGATAAATTAGGAACTAGAGTTAAGATTAAGAAAAATAAAGTAGAAATTACATTTACTAATAATAGTGATTTAAATAGAATTCTTGAAATAATGAATTTAAATGATTAGGTGCTAATATGGATATTTTAAAGAGAGTTTTAATACCACAAGTATATTTACCAATTATATATATAATAATAGGGTTTATATTTTATTATGTGGTTAAAAAAATATTAACTACTGTTTTTAATAAACAAAAGAAAATTAATATTGGTAGTAGAAATGTTAAAAGATATAATACTGTTTTTCAAATAGTTCTTGATTGTATAAAAATCGTTATTGTTACATTAGTTATTTTATCGATTTTGACTGTTTATGGTATTGATGTTGCTGCGGCATTAGCAGGACTTGGAATTATGTCTGTGTTAATTGGGCTTGCTTTTCAAGATTTATTTAAAGATGTAATTGTAGGATTTTTTATAATAATTGAAGATCAGTTTTCGGTGGGAGATACTATTGAGGTTGCTGGATTTAAAGGAGAAGTACTTCATATAGGTATTAAAAGTACAAAGATTAAGAAGTTTGATGGACCTATTATGACTATAGCTAATAGAAATATAGATAAGGTTATTAATTATACTAATACTGATTCTTTAGCTATTGTTGAAATACCAGTAGCATATGAAAGTGATCTTGATTATGTAGAAGAAGTTTTAGTTAAGTTATTTAAAGAATTAAATACTAAGATAGATCATTTAAAAGGCGAAATAAGTATATGGGGAGTTGAATCTTTAGGAGATTCTGCGGTTGTTATTAAAGTAGCTGTTTTAACTGATTGTATGGAACATTTTGGTGTTCAAAGAAAAATAAGAAAAGAAGTTAAAAAGACTTTTGATAAGAAAGGAATAAAGATTCCTTATACACAAATAGAGGTGCATAATGGAAAATAAAGAATTTGCACTTGGAAATATTGTAGAAATGAAAAAAGGGCATCCTTGTGGTGCTAATGAATGGGAAATTATTAGACTTGGTGCTGATATTAAGATTAAGTGTGTTAATTGTGGTAGAGTTGTAATGATTTCTAGAATAGACTTTAATAAAAAAGTTAAAAAGATATTAAAATAGGAGTTTATATGAATGAAAAGAAAAAGAGAAGATTAAGGAAGTTTCATTTTCATCCAACAACCACGTTTATTCTATTAACAATTTTTGTTGTAGTACTTAGTTGGTTTTTAGCTAAGATAAATGTTCAATCTTCATATAGTGTTGTTAATCCTAGTACGTTAGAGTTGGAAACAAGAATAGTTAAGGTAAATAATTTATTATCTTCTGATGGTGTTAAATTAATATTTGGAAATGCTGCTACTAATATGGCATCTTTTTCGGCTTTTATTAATTTGATAGTTGCGCTTATAGGTTTATCTGTTGCACATGCATCAGGATTTATAAAAGCATTTATTAGAAGAAATACTTTAAGATTAAATAATAAAGTTATTACTTTTATCATTATTTTGCTTGGTATTTTTTCTAGTTTGGTTAATGATGTTGGATATGTAGTATTAATTCCACTTTCAGCTTTGATTTTTGTTGCAAATAAAAGAAGTCCTCTTCTTGGGATAGCAACAGCATTTTGTGGAGTATCTTTTGGACATTCTATTTCATTATTTGCAGGTAGTTTAGATGTTAGTTTAGTAGCTCAAACTGAACTTGCTTCGCATTTAATTGATTCTAGTTATCATGTTCCACTTTTATCTAACATATTTATAATGATTGCTAGTTCTATTATATTAGCAGTAGTTGGTACTATTGCAATTGAGACTTTAGTAGTTAAAAAAATTGGTAAATATAGAAATGCTGAAGAATTAGAAAATACTATGGAAATTTCTGATTTAGTATCACTTGATGATAAAGAAAAAATAGAAATGGAGTATTCTAACAAAAAAGGTTTACGATATGCATATATAGTTGGTATTGTAATGCTTATCGTTTATGCATATATGATTATTCCAGGATTACCAAATTCAGGTTTATTATTAGATATGAATGAGTTTGCATATGTAAATCAATTATTTGGAGCTAATTCATATTTTCAATCAGGATTTACTTACTTAGTTTCTATTTGGTTTTTAGCAGTTGGTATTGCTTATGCACTTGGTGCTAAAACTTTAAAAAATGATAAGGAATTAATTGAAAAAATATCAGTATTTTTTAAAGATATTGGTGGTTTAATAATTACAGTGTTCTTTTTTGTACAATTTATATCTGTATTTAAAAAGACTAATATTGGTGTAATTATATCTTGTTGGGGAGCAGATTTAATTAATAATTTATCTTTTAATGGTATTTTATTAATAATATTATCTTTACTTGTTATGTCGATATCAGGAATTTTTCTTACATCGGCAATTAGTAAATGGACTATTTTCTCTCCAGTTGTAGTTCCAATGATGATGCAATCAAATATATCTCCAGAGTTTGCACAGTTTGTTTTAAGAGCAGCTGATTCAATGACAAAAGGGATAACACCATTTTTAGCATATTTTATAATATATTTAGGATATTTAAATATATATAATAATAATAAAGAACCAATTACAATAGGAAAAGCAATGTCTTTTGTTACTCCATATTTTGGATTTGCTATTATTGCTTGGTTTGTAATTGTTGTGGGATGGTATTTAATTGGTCTTCCTTTAGGACCTGTTTCGATGCCAACTTTATAGTAAAAAATAAGCAACTTGTAAAAGTTGTTTTTTTTATTTTTGTTTTGTGTTAAAATATGTCTTGAATGGAGGAGTTATTATGAGTTTAAAAGCAGGAATTGTTGGTCTTCCTAATGTAGGTAAGTCAACTTTATTTAATGCAATTACAAAACAAAATATTTTAGCAGCTAATTATCCTTTTGCTACTATTGATCCTAATGTAGGTGTTGTAGTAGTACCTGATGAAAGATTAGATAATTTAAATAACATGTACGAACCAGCAAAATTAGTTCCTACTAGTTTTGAGTTTACTGATATAGCAGGTCTTGTTAAGGGTGCTAGTCAAGGTGAAGGTTTAGGTAATAAATTTTTATCACATATTAGAGAAGTTGATGCAATTTGTGAAGTAGTTAGATGTTTTGAAGATGGTAATATTATTCATGTAGAAGATGGAGTAGATCCTATTCGTGATATTGAAATTATTAATTTAGAACTTGCGATAGCTGATTTAGAAATTATTAATAACAGAATAGATAGAATTAAGAAAAAAGCGGAAACAAATCGTGATAAAGAAGCACTTGTTGAATTAGAAGTACTTAAAAAAGCTAAAGAAGCATTAGAAACTAATATTCCACTTAGATTAGTAGAATTTAGTGAAGAAGAAATGATCTTCTTAAAGAATTTTAGTTTACTTACTATTAAACCAATTATATATTTAGCTAATGTATGTGAAGAAGATTTAATTGGTGATAATAAATATGTTGATATGGTTAAAGAATATGCTTTAAAAGAAAATGCTAAAACAATTAAGATCTGTGCAAAAATGGAATGTGACTTATGTGAAATGAGTGCAGAAGAAAAATTAGAAATGTTAAATGCAGTTGGTATTGAAGAAAGTGGGTTAGATTCTTTAATTAAAACAACTTATGATTTATTAGGTTTAGAAACATTTTTTACTGTAGGTAAAGATGAAGTTCGTGCTTGGACTTATAAAAAAGGTATGACTGCTAAGAAATGTGCTGGTATTATTCATACAGACTTCGAAAAGGGGTTTATTAAAGCTGAAGTTATGTTATATTCTGATTTGATAAAATACGGGGATGAATTAAAAGTAAAAGAAGCAGGTAGAGCAAGACTTGAAGGTAAAGATTATATTATGCAAGATGGGGATATTTGCTTATTTAGATTTAATGTATAAAAGTGTAATAAATAAACAAAAAACCATACTTATGTATGGCTTTTATTGATTTAATTTTGAAAATATGTTATAATGTGTGACACATATGGATGGTACTATGTGTTTATTAAAAAGGGGGATATAAAATGGAAAATTTAGAAAAAAAAGAAAATGATGTAGTATTAGATGGAGTAAATGTAAGTGCACTTAGATCATTAGATGAATTTTTTTTAAGAGGCGAAAAAGCTCTTGCTAAAGCAGAGGCTGGTAAAAGTTTGACAGCAGAAGAAGAAAAAGATTTGTGTGATTATTATCAAAAGTTACAATTAATTGCTAAAGTTCGTGGAATTGATATAGAATCAAGTGAAAATTGTTCTAAATCAGAAGTTGGAGTTGTAAAAAAAATAGGAACTAAAGAAAAGTAAAAAAAGGTTTACTTTTCTTTTTTTCTTTGTTATACTACTAACGAGTATTTCGGTACTCCTTGCCTAGAGATAGGCCATAAGTCCAAAAGGAGGTGTAGATAATGTTTAAATATGAAATGATGTTTATTGTTAGACCTGACTTAGAAGAAGCTAATATTAAAGCTGTTGGTGAATCTATGAAGACTTTAGTAGAAGAAAAAGGTGCTAAAGTTGTAGAATTAAAGGAAATGGGTCAAAGAGAATTAGCATATACTATTAAAAATTATAAAAATGGTTATTATTTCTTAATAGTTGCTGAATGTGAAAACGATGAAGCTGTTAACGAATTTGATCGTGTTTCATTAATCAATGAAGATGTTCTTCGTCATTTAGTTGTTAGAGTAGATGAATAAGAAAAGAGGAATTACTTATGAATAAAGTATTTTTAATAGGAAGATTAACTCGTGATCCTGAATTAAGATATACAGGAAGTAATATTCCTGTTGCAACATTTAGTATTGCTGTAAACAGAAATTTTACTAATCAATCTGGAGAAAGAGAAGCTGACTTCATTAATATTATTGTTTGGAGAAAACAAGCTGAAAATGTTAAGAATTATGTAAAAAAAGGAAGTCAAGTTGCTATTGATGGTCGTATTCAAACAAGAAATTACGAACAAGATGGTGTTAAAAGATATGTTACTGAAGTAGTTGCAGATAATGTTCAATTCTTAGATAGTAGATCTAGTGGAAGTAATGGTGGAAATGATAATTTTGATTTTGATAGTGTTTCACCAAGTGATTTTTCTAGTTCTATGCCAACTACTGAAGTTAAAAATGATCCTTTTGCAGATTTTGGTGCTAGTATTGAAATTAATGATGATGAGTTACCATTTTAAGAAGAGGAGGTTAAACTATGGCAGAATTTTTTAGAAAAAAGAAAAAAGTATGTTATATGTGTACTGGTAAAAATATAGATTATAAAGATGTTGAAACTTTAAAGAGATATATCAATGAAAGAGGTAAAATTTTACCTAGACGTGTAACTGGTGCATGTGCTGAACATCAAAGACATATAGCTAGACAAGTAAAAAGAGCAAGAGCTATTGCTTTATTACCATTTACTAGATAGTTTTAAAAGTATAATAGAAATATTATACTTTTTTATTTTTTTAAAAAAAACTATTGCATTTATGTTATATATATGATAAATTATAATTACTTAATAGAACACTTTAACAAACAATACTCATAAACGATTATATTTATGTTTAGGAGTTGATGTAACGGTTAGTTTTGTATAACTAATATGTTGTTGGTTTGTTAAATAGGATTATAAAGATCCGCATAATACCGAATGGTCTTATTACTATTAAGTGTATGATCATACGAGGAAAGAAAACCTCGAAAATAAGCTATATGTATTTCGACTAAAGTACATATTGATTAAACTAGGGATAGCATCTTGTCAATGCTATCTTTTTTTGTGTTTATTTACATTAAATATGTAAAAATACGTAAAACCCTAGTTATTTATTATAACTATACATATTTATAGTGTTATAATTATAGTGAAAAAGTGGGTGATAGTATGACAGTGAAAAAAGTAAAAAGAAAACCAAAAAAATGTACTTTTAGATTTTTAGTTTTTGGTGTTTTTTCAATTGTAGTAATATCAGCTGTTTTAGGTTCAATTAGTAAAGTATGGATTAATATATATGATAAATATAGAGAAAAAGAGGAATTAGAGAATAAATTGGTTCTTTTGAAAGAAGATGGAGAGACTTTGTCTATTGATGTTGAAAAACTTCAAGATCCTGAATATATTGCAAGATATTTAAGAGAAAAGTATTTTTATTCTACTGAAGGTGAATATATTATTCGATTACCTCAAGCTAATTCTAATAAATAATGGTGATGATTATGCAGAAGGTGTTTGATTTTTTAGAAAAAGATTTATGTTTAAAAGAAAATGATGTCATCGTTTTGGGTAATTCTTATGGACCTGATTCTATGGCATTATTAAATGTGTTATTAAAATTACGAAAGAAGATAAATATTTCGATAGTTGTTGCGCATGTTAATCATAATTTAAGAAAAGAAAGTGCACAAGAAAAAGTAGATTTAGAAAAGTTTTGTTTAGATAATAATATAATTTTTGAATCTATGATTATTGAACAATATGGGGATGATAATTTTCATAATGAGGCTAGAAATATTAGATATAACTTCTTTGAAGATTTAATTAGAAAATATAATGCTAATTATTTATTTACAGCTCATCATGGTGACGATTTAATTGAAACGATTATTATGAGAATAGCAAGAGGATCTACTTTAAAGGGTTATAGTGGTTTTAGTAAGATATTAGATATGGGAACTTATAAAATGGTTAGACCTCTTATTTATGTTACTAAAGATGAAATTTTAGAATATAACAAAAAAAATAATATTGTTTATGCGATAGATAAATCTAATTTTAAAGATAAATATACTAGAAATAGATATAGACATGTTGTTCTTCCTTTTTTAAAAGGAGAAGATCCTAATGTACATGAAAAATTCTTGAAATTTAGTACAACGTTAGAAGAATATGATCGATATATTAATAATGAGATTGATAAAAGTATAAAGAAAGTATACAAGGATAAGACTTTAGATATTACTAAGTATTTAGAACTTGATCCTTTAATTCAAAAGAAGATAATTTATAATATATTAGAGGATATATATAAAGATGATTTAATGATAATTAATGATAATCATGTTAAGTTATTAAAAATGCTTATTAAATCTAAGAAAGCTAATGCTTATATTTATCTTCCTCATAATATAAAAGCTGTTAAAGCATATGATATTATAAAGATATCAGATGGTGTTAAAGAAGCGGTAAATTATGAGATAGAACTTTTAGATTTTGTAAATTTACCTAATGGTCATTCTATTGAAAAGATTGATTCTTGTGATGTTAATGATAATAATATATGTAGAATATCTAATAGTGATATAGTATATCCTTTGTATGTTAGAACTAGAAAACATGGAGATAGAATGAAATTAAAGAAGGTAAATGGTAGTCGTAGAGTTAAAGATATTTTTATAGATGCTAAGATACCTTTAGGGGAAAGAGATACTTGGCCAATAGTTGTAGATTCTTGTGATAATATTATTTGGATTCCTGGTATTAAAAAATCTAAATTTACTAAACAAAAAAATGAATCTTATGATATAATACTAAGATATGATTAACAAGGAGGATTTTAATGAATAAGAAGAATGTAAAACGTGGATTAATGCCATATTTGTTTTTATTAATATTTGTAGGTATTGTATATTTTGTATTTAGTGCTTTGAATCAAAAAGTTAATAAATTAACTTATGATCAATTTGTTAAAGAATTAAATGCTAATAATATAGTAGAACTTGAAATAACACCAAGAGAAAGAGCTGTTATATATGAAATTAATGGTAAGTTAAAAGGTTATAAAGAAAATGAAACATTTACTTCAACAGCACCTTTTTCTAGTGAAGTTATTGCAAAAATAATTGAAACTAATGAAAGTGGAGAACTTGGATTTAAGTTAGTTGCTAATAGTGATCCTGAATCTAGTACTTTACTTTATATAATTGTTCAATTTTTACCTATTGCAGTTATGATAGGTATTGCAATTTGGTTCTTCTCTAAACAAGTTAGTACTAATTCTAAATCAATGGATTTTGGAAGAAGTAAAGCTAGACTTAGTAATGGAGAAGGAGGAGTTACATTTAAAGATGTAGCTGGATTAAAAGAAGAAAAAGAAGAAGTTAGTGAACTTATTGATTTCTTAAAGAACCCAAAAAGATTCCAACAAATGGGTGCTAGAATTCCTAAAGGGGTATTATTAGTTGGACCTCCTGGTACTGGTAAAACTTTACTTGCTAAAGCAGTAGCTGGGGAAGCTAATGTTCCTTTCTATTATATAAGTGGTTCTGATTTTGTAGAATTATTTGTAGGTATTGGAGCTAGTCGTGTTAGAGATATGTTTAAACAAGCTAAACAAAATGCGCCATGTTTAATATTCATAGATGAAATTGATGCAGTAGGGCGTCAAAGAGGTACTGGTTTAGGTGGAGGACATGATGAACGTGAACAAACACTTAACCAATTATTAACTGAAATGGATGGTTTTGGTGCTAATGAAGGTATTATTATTATTGCTGCAACAAACCGTGCGGATGTACTTGATCCTGCATTATTAAGACCAGGTCGTTTTGATAGACAAGTTACAGTTAATTTACCTGATATTAATGGTCGTGAAGAAATATTAAAAGTACATGCTAGAAATAAAGTATTAGGTGAAGGTGTTACATTAAAGAATTTAGCTAAACGTACTCCTGGATTTAGCGGTGCTGACTTAGAAAATTTACTTAATGAAGCTGCGCTTCTTGCTGTTAGACGTAATAAAGAAGCTATTACAATGGCTGAAGTTGATGAAGCAACAGATAGGGTATTAATGGGGCCTGCTAAGAAGAGTAAAAAATACACTGAAGATGAAAGAAGACTTGTTGCTTTCCATGAAGCAGGACATGTTGTATTAGGACTTAAATTAAGTAGTGCTAATGATGTTCAAAAGGTAACTATTATTCCTAGAAGCTACGCTGGTGGATATGCGATGATGGTTCCTAAGGAAGAAAGATATACTTCTACTAAGACTGAATTACTTGAACAAATTACAGGATTACTTGGTGGACGTGTATCAGAAGAATTAAATTTTGGTGAGATTACTACTGGTGCTCATAATGACTTTGAAAAAGCAACTAAGATAGCTAGAAGTATGGTTACTGAATATGGTATGAGTGAACTTGGACCTGTTCAATTAGAACAACAACAAGGTGGAGTATTCTTAGGAAGAGATTATAATAAGAGTAGAAACTTCTCTAATGAAATTGCTCATGAAATTGATTTAGAAATGAGAAAAATCATGGATGAGTGTTATGCTAAAGCAAAGGAAATTTTAACTAAGGAAAAAGATTTAGTTAAATTAATTGCTGAGTCTTTACTTGAATATGAAACATTAACTAAAGAACAAATTGATTATTTAGTTGAACATGGAGAAATGCCAGAAGTAGAATCGCTAAATGATTTTAACATAACTGAATTAAAATCTCGTGCTAAATCAGCAGGGGTTAAGGGTTATGCTAAGATGTCTAAAGAAGAGTTAATTGATGCTTTAGATAGTTTAGACAAAGAGGAAAAAAGTGAAGAAATAAAAGAAGAAGAGTAAAATCTTCTTTTTTTTATGTAAAGTTCTTGATGTTATTGGAAAATGCCTTGTTTAATATATTTATTTTATTGTAAGATAAATATATAGTAAGATAGGAGTTGAATAAATTGGTATCTAAATTTGAAGGTTCAAAAAAGGAATGGGAACCATTATTTAAAGACGGGTTAATTAAAGTGCAAAAGAATGGTTTTGATTTATATATTCCTAATACTAATTCGGATGAGTATGGATGTTTTTTAGTTGATTCAATATGTGGTCATGATTGTGTTGCATATGATTCTAAGAGTGTTCATTCTTATTATATTTTAGAAGGTAATGGAACTTTTGAGGTTGATGGTAAAAAAATTAATGCTGAAGCGGGTGTAAAAGTTTCAATTGATCCTAATAAGGTTTTTTATTATAGTGGTACTATGAAAATGGTAGAAGAAATTGTTCCTAATTTTGATGAAAAACATTTTCATGTAGTAGAACAAGTTACTTATGATGAAAGTAAAAAGAAAAAATAGTGAGGTAAATAATTATGGAAAAGAATAATAGTGTTAATAATGTTGTAGATGAAGTTATTGAACATGTTGAAAAGGGAGAAAAATTAAAAGAAAGAGCTTTGAAGAAAATTAAACAAGATAAAGATATTAGAAAATATGTTTCTGATGTATTTAGTTTGATTGTAGGAGTATTAGTTGTTTTAATTGTATTGGAACTTCCTAATTTAATTGGATATTTTTATTTAGAAAGTATTAATCCCTTTAAAGTTGCGGGACAAGTTTTATATTTAGTTATTTTATTTGTGCTTTTAGTTCATAATTATATTACGTTAAGAAAGATTAATACTAAGTAGGTGGTTCTTATGAAAAAGATGGAAGAAAAAGCATTAAATTATATTAAAAAGAATAAAACTGCGGTTGATTATGTTCAATCAATATTAATATCTAATAGTGTTATCTTAGCTATTTTAGCAACTGATTATATTACAAATATAACTAATGAAGATATGTTTATATTTGTATGTAGTATTGTTATTTTATTTGGAGCATTTTTAGGTGTAGTTGCGAATATTTTAATTTGTTTAAAATTATCTAAGAAAAAATAAATATATTAATGTAGATAGCGTAGTATATCTACATTTTTTATTTTTTAAAATTATGTTATAATATCGACAGGTGAAGTTCTATGTGGAAAATAGGAAATATAGAAATTAAAAATAAATTGGTTTTAGCTCCTATGGCAGGTATTTGTAATTCTAGTTTTAGAAGAATTGTAAAAGAAATGGGTTGTGGACTTATTTATGCAGAAATGGTTAGTGATAAGGCCATTTTTTATAAAAATGATAAAACAATTGAAATGCTTAAAATGACTGAAGAGGAAAGACCTATTTCACAACAAATATTTGGTAGTGATAAAGAGTCTTTTGTAGAAGCTGCTAAATATGTATATGAAAATATGAAACCAGATATTATTGATATAAATATGGGGTGTCCTGTACCTAAAGTAGCAGTTCGAGCACAAGCTGGTTCTGCGTTATTAAAAAATCCTGAAAAGGTTAGAGAAATTGTAACTGCAGTTGTTAGTTCTGTTCCGATTCCTGTTACTGTAAAAATTAGAAGCGGATGGGATCACAATAGTATCAACGCTGTAGAAATAGCTAAAATTTGTGAGGAAGCAGGTGCTAGTGCTATTTGTATTCATGGTAGAACTAGAAGTCAAGGTTACAGTGGAAAAGCTGATTTAAATATTATTAAAGCAGTTAAAGAAGCTGTTTCTATTCCTGTAATAGGTAATGGAGATATAGTTGATTGTTTTAGTGCTAAAAAGATGTTAGATGAAACAGGGGTAGATGCGATTATGATTGGTCGTGGTGCTTTAGGCAATCCATGGATATTTAAAGAAATAAGTAAATATCTAGAAGATGGTACTGTTATTGAAAAACCAAGTCCAATTGATAGGATAAATATGTGTTTAAAACATATAGAGTATTTAAGTGAAATAAAAATAGAAAAATTAGTATGTTTAGAAATTAGAAATCATATTGCTTGGTATTTAAAAGGATTAAAAAACTCTAATGAAATTAAAAATAAAGTGTATCTTACTACTAATATTAATGATATAATTTTAATATTGGAAGAATATAAAAATGAGTTTATGGAGGTTGAGTAGTATGAATGCTGGTTTTTTAAGAAGATTAGGTGCTTATTTGATAGACGTAATTATTATAATGATAGTAACTAGTTTATTTAGTAGATATTTACCTAATAATAATAAAATAAATACTTTAAATAATACTAATGCTAATTTATTATCTGATTATATGGAAATTCTTCAAGAAGGTGATGAAGATAAAATAAATGATTTTAGTGTATTAATCACAGATTATAATTATGAACTTACTAAGTTATCTTTATATACTAATTTATCAACAATTGTTTTATATTTACTTTACTTTGTTGGATTCCAAGGGTATAATAATGGGCAAACTGTTGGGAAGAGACTATTAAAAATAGAAGTAGTTGATGATGATGATAATAATCCTAACTTTAAACAATTATTAATAAGAGGACTTATTCTTTATCCAATAGTTTTATCTTTATTAGATACAATATTAATTCATATGATTAGTAAAAGTACTTATATTACTTGTAGTAATGTTATTGCTTACATACAATATGCAATTTATTTTATTTGTTTTGTAACAGTTCTTTTTACTGGAAAAGGATTACATGATAGAGTTTCTGGTACTCGTGTAATTAAATTTGGTACTATTTCTGAAGAAGCTGATAGTAAGGTATCTAAATGGAAAAAGACTGCTGAAAAAGAAAAAGAAACAAGAGTTTATAGAGTTAACCATACTAGTGGTAAGAGAAAGGAATGATTTAAATGAATGAATTTACAGAACAAGAATTAGTTAGAAGAGGAAAAATGGAAGATATTCGTGCTAAGGGAATAGATCCATTTGGAGAAAGATTTGATAGAACACATAATTCTTTAGAAATTAAAACTATATATGCAGATAAAACTAATGAAGAATTAGAAGCAAATCCAGTAGAAGTAAAAGTTGCTGGTCGTATTATGACTAAACGTGGTAAAGGAAAAGCTGGATTCATGCATATTCAAGATAGAGAAGGTCAAATTCAAATTTATATGAAACTTGATAATGTTGGTGAAGAAAATTATGAATTATTTTCTAAAGCTGATATTGGGGATATCGTAGGTATTGAAGGTACTTTATTTGTAACTCATACTGGTGAGTTATCTGTTAAGGCTAGTAAGTATGTTCATTTAGTTAAAGCTTTAAAACCACTTCCTGAAAAGTTTCATGGATTAACTGATATAGAAGAAAGATATCGTCGTAGATATGTTGATTTAATTATGAATGATGAAGCTAGAAATGCTGCTATTATGCGTCCTAGAATCATTAGAACTATTCAAAATTATATGGATAATAAAGGTTTTATAGAAGTAGAAACACCTATTTTACAACCTGTTTTAACAGGAGCTAGTGCTAGACCATTTACTACTTATCATAATGCGCTTGATATGCCTTTCTATTTAAGAATTGCATTAGAATTACCATTAAAAAGATTATTAGTTGGTGGTATGGAAGCTGTTTATGAAATAGGTAGAACATTTAGAAATGAAGGAGTAGATCCTCGTCATAATCCAGAATTTACTTTAATGGAAGCATATCTTGCTTATTCTGATTTAGAAGGAATGATGGATTTAACTGAAGGAATGTTCCAAACTATTGCTAAAGAAGTTAGAGGTACTTTAGAACTTGAATGGAATGATAAAGTTATTAATTTAGCTGGTCCATGGAAGAGACTTCATATGGTTGATGCTATTAAAGAAGTAACTGGTATTGATTTTTGGAAAGAAATGAGTTTTGAAGAAGCTAAAGCTTTAGCAGAAGAAAGACATTTACCTTTAGAAGATCACTTTACTACAGTTGGTCATATTATTAATTTATTCTTTGAAGAATATGTTGAAGAAACTTTAATTCAACCTACATTCTTATATGGTCATCCAGTAGAAATTTCTCCTTTAACTAAGAGAAGTAAAGATGATCCAAGATTCGTAGATAGATTTGAATTGTTCATTGATGGAAAAGAATTTGCGAATGCTTATACTGAGTTAAATGATCCTATTGATCAATTAGCGAGATTTGAAGATCAATTAAAAGAAAGAGAACTTGGTAATGAAGAAGCAAATGATATTGATTATGATTTCATTGAAGCTTTAGAATATGGTATGCCTCCTGCTGGTGGTATTGGATATGGTATTGATAGATTATGTATGTTGATGACTGGATCTCCATCAATACGTGATGTATTATTATTCCCACATATGAAAAATAAGAAATAAAATATATATAAAATAAATAAGAAATAGTAATATTTCTTATTTTTATTTAGTTAAAAAATCTTAAAAATTATGTACTTGAGCTTAATTCTTGTGTATAATTTATATGGGAGGGTAAATAATGAAAAAAAATAATATTTTTAAGGTTGTATGTGTTGCAATACTAATTGCTGTTATATTAACTTGGGTACTTCCTTCAACATACTTTGGTTCAGCTGTTGTTGATAATGGAAGATTACAGATTGGATTTACTGATTTTTTTAATTATCTAACTGCGATTGTTTCATATTTTGGATATGTACCACTTTATATTTTAGCAGTAGGTGGTTTCTATGGTGTTTTATATCAAACTAATGGATATAGAAATTTATTAGATAAGCTTGTTAAAACATATAAAGGAAATGAATGGATATTCTTAACTATTGTTATGATTGTGTTTGCTGTTATTACTTCAGTAACAGGATTATCTTTAGGATTATTCTTCTTATTCCCATTTGTTATTACAACTATTCTACTAATGGGTTATAGTAAGATAACTGCACTTTTAACTACTGTTGGTAGTATTTGTATTGGTTTTTTAGGAACTAGTTATTCTATAGGAGAAGTTAGTGCTATTAATACTTATTTAAATTTAACTCCATCATCTGAGTTAGTTACTAAGTTGGTATTATTGGTAGTTGGTTTAGTTATTTTAATAGTTAATGTACTTCTATATGCTAAGAAACATAGAATTGATGGACCTAGAAGTGGATTCTTATATCCAGAAAGTGAAAATCCTAGAGCTAAGACTTGGCCAATTGTGCTTGTTATGGATGTAGTACTAGTGTTTATGATCTTATCTCATATTTCATGGGTAGAAGTATTTGAAGTTTCTTTCTTTAAAGATGCTTTAGAAACTCTTAATAAGATTAAAATAGGAGATTTCCCAATCTTTACTAAGCTTGTTGGAAATGTTGCTGCATTTGGTAGTTGGCAAATGACAGATTTAATTAATGTTGTATTAGTTGCTACTGGTGCTGTTGCATTATTAGGTAAGGTTAAGTTTAATGATATGCTTAATGGATTTGGAGCAGGTGCTAAACGTGCTTTAAGACCAGCGTTTGTTACATCATTATTATATGTATTAATATTTATTTCAGCATATCATCCATATGTGTTAACAATTACTAAGCCTATTTTAGATTTAACTGAAAGTTTTAATGTAGTAACTATGTCAGCTGCTGCATTTATATCACATATTTTTAATGTTGAATTATATTATTCAGCAAGTAGTGTAATACCATATATTGCTAGTGTTATTACTGATGCTAATGTTTATGGTGTTATAGCAATTATTTGGCAAGCAACATTTGGATTTGCAATGTTATTTATTCCTACTAGTGCAATACTAGTTCTTGGATTATCTTATTTAAATGTATCATACTTTAAATGGTTAAAGGCAATCTGGAAATTAGTATTAGAATTATTAGTAGTTTTACTTGCAATATTCTTAATATTAGTATTAATTTAAAAGAACTTTATAGTTCTTTTTTTCTTGTATAAAATAGTAAAAAACATATCATTATGTTCATAGAATTATTTGAAAGGGGTTAATGATATGTTTTTAAGTTTTAATGAAGAAAGTCAAAAATTATTATTATTAGCTTTAAAGGAAAAAAATAAATTAAATGATATATATATAGGTACAGAGCATATATTTTTAAGTTTATTATCTATGAAAAATAATAATATATGTAAGATATTAAATGAGTGTTGTGTTAATTATGAGAAGTTTTCTTCTTTTTTTGTTAGAAAAGAAGAAAATAATTATTCTAATTATTTTGTTTTTACGCCATTTATGAATGATTTGTTTAATAATTTGGGAAATAGTTCAAATAAAAAGAATAATGAAATTGGTATTATAGATATAGTTATAGAAATATTAAATGATTCTAATTCTAAGGTAGTGTATGTTTTAAGAAAGTTAGATGTTGATTTTAAGAAGTTATTTAAATTATTAAACACAAATGTAAGTAAGAAAAAAAGTATTAAGAAAAATATTTTAAATGATATTGGAGTTAATTTAAATGAAAATAATAATGACGATGTGTTAGTAGGAAGAGATGAAGAAATATCGGAGATAATTGAGATACTTTGTTGTCGAAATAAGAATAATCCTATTTTAATAGGAGATGCTGGGGTTGGAAAAACTGCGATAGTAGAAGAACTAGCTAGAAGAGTAGAAAAAGGTAAGGTACCACTAAAACTTAAAAATAAAAAGATTTATTCTATTTCTATGTCCTCTTTAGTAGCTGGTACTAAGTATAGGGGTGAATTTGAAGAAAAAATAAATAAGTTAATTAGCGAGGTAGAGGCAAGTGAAGATATTATTTTATTTATAGATGAAATACATACTTTAGTAGGTGCTGGTGGTGCAGATGGTGCTATTGATGCATCAAATATTTTAAAACCTTCTTTAGCTCGTGGAAATATAAAAATTATAGGAGCTACTACTAAGGATGAATACAATAAGTATTTTTTAGATGATAAAGCTTTGAATAGAAGATTTAGAATAGTTGTATGTGAAGAACCTGATATAAAGAAAACTAGAGATATATTAATAGGAATTAAATCTATTTATGAAAAGTACCATAATGTAGAAATATCTTTAGATATAATAGATAAGATTATAAGTTTTGCTGATAAATACATAAAAAATAAAAAATTTCCTGATAAAGCTATAGATATATTAGATGAAGTATGTGTACTTGCAACGATTGAAGGAAATAAGAATGTTATATTAAGTAATGATTTAGAAACTGAAAAATCTGAATTGATTAATTTAAAAAATCAAGCATTAATAGTTGGAGATTATAAATTAGCTATGGAATATAGTCATAGAGAAAAAGATATTTTAAGTAAGATAAGTAATTGTCAAAGAAGAATATACAAAGCTAATAAATGTATTGTTAATGATAAAGTTTTATTTAAAGTAATGGAAAAAAAGACTAATATTCCTTTTTATAGTTTTGATAAGATTAAAGATAAAATGAAAAAATATAAAAGAAAGTCTTTTTTTAATGATGAAGTATTAAACGATATTTGTAATTTTACTTTAGATAGTTATAGTTCTTTGGTAAATGGAGGTACTTTAAATGAAATATATATTTCATATGTTGATGAATATCTTGGTAATTATTTTATTAATGATTATTTAAAATTTTTCTTTAGTAAGAATAATATTATTTATTTAGATGTGGCAAATTTTAGAAATATAGATGATTTACTGGGATATAATGAAAAAAACAATTTATTGGATAAAATAAAATTATATCCTTTTTCTGTATTTGTAGTAACTAATTATAAAGATTGTGATTTAGGAATTAGGGAGTTTTTTGAAAAAATAAATAAATACGGATATTATGTGGATAAAAATAATGAAAAAATATGTTTTTCTAATAGTTTATTTATTTATGCTTCAATAAATAAAAAGAATATTGGTTTTAATGAAATCAATCTTAATAATGAGATTTATATAAATGAAATTTGTTTAAATAAGTTTAAAAAAAATATAAGTAGTTTGTATTCAAAAAATAATCTGAATAATGAGATGATTTTAAATATTTATAATTCTATATTAAATAATTATAATAATCTTAATAATTTAGATTACATAGTTAAAAAAGAAATTTTAAGTAGTAATAAAAGTATTAATAAAAAGAGAACTATGAAAGTATAGTTCGTTTTTTATGTTATAATTAAATTGGTGATAATATGGATATAAATGAAATGTATAGAAGTTTAAAGGATGTTGAGTTAAAGATTAATGATTTATGGAGGTCTCTTTGACGTAGATAGTAAAAAGAAAGAGATTGTTGAATTAGAGTCTTTAATGAATTCGGTTGATTTTTGGAATGATAAAGATAAAGCTGATGGTGTTATATCATCTTTAAATAGTTTAAAGAAAAAGATAGAAGGTATTGTTTCTTTAAGAGATTCTGTTTGCTCGGATTTAGAAATGTTAGAACTTTTGAAAGAAGAAGATAATGAGGATATAAAAGAATTATTAATTAAAAATATTTCATCATATTCTAATAATATTGAAGAACTAGAAGTTGAACTTTTATTAGATGGTGAATATGATGATTGTAATTGTATTTTAGAAGTTCATGCAGGTGCTGGGGGAACTGAAGCTTGTGACTGGGCCAATATGCTTTATAGGATGTATACTCGTTGGTGTGAAAAGAATAATTATAAATATGAAGTTATAGATTATTTAGCGGGCGAGGAAGTTGGAGTTAAAAGTGTAACAATAAGTATTAAAGGTATTAATAGTTATGGTTATTTAAAAAGTGAAAAAGGAATTCATAGATTAGTTAGGTTATCTCCTTTTGATTCTAATCATAAAAGACATACATCTTTTGCATCAGTTGAAGTTATTCCAGAAATAAAGAAAGATATTGATATTGTTATAGAAGATAAAGATTTAAAGATTGATGTTTATCGTTCTAGTGGTGCAGGTGGGCAACATGTAAATACTACTGATAGTGCTGTTAGAATTACACATATTCCTACTAATATTGTTGTTACTTGTCAGAATGGTCGAAGTCAAATTCAAAATAGAGAAGAAGCAATGATGGTATTGAAGAGTAAATTAAAACTTCTTGAAATAGAAAAACAAAATAATGAATTAAATGAAGTTAGAGGAGAACAAAAAAATATTGAGTTCGGATCTCAAATTAGAAGTTATGTACTTCATCCATATTCAATGATAAAAGATCATCGTACTAATGTTGAAAGTAGTAATGTAGATAAAATATTAGATGGAGATATAGGTATATATATAAATGCATATTTAAGAAGGAGATAGTATGAAGTTAAGTAAAGATAAAATATTTAATTATATAAAAAGATATGCGATTTTATGTATAGGTTTGTTTTTATATGCATTTGCTTTTAATTTGTTTATGGTTCCTAATAACTTTGTAGTTGGAGGAGTTAGTGGGATATCAATTATTTTGTATAAGTTTTTAGGTTTAGATACGTCTTTAACTGTTTCTGTCTTATCTACATTTTTACTTATAATAGGATTTATTTTTTGTAATAAAGATAGAATGTATAGTTCGGTTGCATCTACGTTTTTATTGCCTGTTTTTATAGAAATAACTTCTTATTTCACGAATTTAATTACTTTAGATATTTCGTTATTGCTATCTAGTATTTATTGTTCAATATTAGTGGGTGTAGCAGTTGGACTTGTATATAAAGTTGGGTTTTCAACAGGAGGTACTGATATTTTATATTGGATAATTGAAAAGTATATTAAGAAGAGTACTGGTAGTTTGATGGTAATGGTTGAAGGAGTAATTATTTTTGTAGGGGCTTTAGTATTTGGATTTCAAAGACTTATGTATTCTTTAATTATTTTATTTATTATGAGTAGACTTAGTGATAAATTGGTTATTGGAATATCAGATTCTAAGTTATTATGTATTATTCCATATAAGTATGATGCGGTTAATGAGTTTTTAAATAGTTTATCATTTGTAAAAAGTGTTAGGTTAATGACAGAGAATGGTAAAGATGTTATATATTGTGTGGTTACATCTAGGGATTATAGATTAGTTTATGATGGTATAAGAAAAATTGATAAGAAGGCATTTTTATCAGTAAATAATACATATGAAACTAAAGGAGGATATAGTTATGAGTAAAAAGAAAGTAATTAAGAATGTTTTTAGATATTTTTGGTTAATTGTTTTGATGTTTATATCGGCTATTAATTATAATTTGTTTTTAAATCCTAATAATATTATTTCTGGTGGAGGAAATGGTTTATCTATTATAATAGAAGAATTATTAGGGATTGATCCTGCGATATTTATATTGATATTTAATGCGATTATATTAATATTTAGTTTTGTAGTTTTAGGAATAGAAAAATCTTCTAGTTCAGTAGTAGCAATTTTAATTTATCCTTTTTTTGTATCTATTACATCAGGTATATCTAGTATATCTTTTCTACAAGCAAGTGATAGTTTATTAGTAGGAATTTTTGCTGGGATTATATCTGGGTTTGTGATTGGTTCTGTTTGTAAGATTGGTTTTAGTCAAGGTGGAGTTATTCAAATTAGTCAGATGATTAATAAAATATTTAAATTTCCTATTGCGAAAGTTAATTTTTGTTTAAATGCTTTAATATTAATAGCTGGTGTATTTGTTTTTGGGTTATCATCTTCACTATTGGGAATAGTTGTACTATTTATTAGTAGTTTAGTAGTTGATAGAATATTATTAGGAATTTCATCTAATAAATCTTTTATTATTATTACTAGTGAAGAAGAAAAAATGACAGAGTTTATTAGAAAAGATTTAGGTCATGGTGTTACTGTGTTCTTTGTTAATGAGAAAGATTCAAAGAAACAAAGAAGAGCGCTTATGACAGTTATACCTACTAGGGATTATTATAAACTTACTGAGGGTGCTAAGAAGATTGATAAAGATGTATTCTTTGTGGTTACTGATTCTTATCAATTGCAGGGTGGTATTTAAGGCAAAAACATGTTATAATTAAACCAAATAAAATAGGTTGAAGTGCAGGCGGTGAAAAATGGAATTAATTAGTATAAGTAACGTTAATATTAGATATAAGAATGGTGTTAATGCTATTCATGATTTATCTGTTAAAATTAAAAAAGGAGATTTTGTCTTTGTAATAGGTGGAAGTGGAAGTGGTAAATCTACTTTTATAAAGATGTTATATAGAGAAATTAAACCAAGTAGTGGTTCTATTATACTAGGTGGTTTAAATGTTGCTAAGTTAAGAAATAGTAAGGTTTATAAACTTAGAAGAAAGTTAGGGATAGTGTTCCAAGATTATAGATTGCTTCCTAAACTTACAGTATATGAGAATGTATCTTTTGCATTAGAGTGTATTGGTGCTAAGAAAAGTGAAATACGAGAAAAGACTTTAAAAGCAATAGAGTTAGTAGGACTTAAATCTAAAACTAGGGTTTATCCAGATCAATTAAGTGGTGGAGAACAACAAAGAGTTGCAATTGCAAGAGCGATTGTAAATAATCCTAAATTACTTATTTGTGATGAACCTACAGGGAATTTGGATCCTGAAATGAGTATGGAAATAGTTAAGTTAATAGAAAATATTAACAAAACAACTGGTACAACAGTAATAATGGCTACACATGATAGAGATATAGTTAATAAACTTAAGAAAAGAGTTCTTGTATTGAAAGATGGATATTTAATAAAGGACTATGAGAAAGGGAAGTATTATGATGAAGCTAATTAGAATGTTGTTTAGAGGTATTAGAGATGCCTTCAAAAGTGTTTTTAGAAACTTTTCTTTATCTATTGCATCTGTATCATGTATAAGTATTACGTTAATAGTTGTTGCTATATCATTAGTAGCGTCATTAAATGTAAATAGTTTTACTGAAAGTATAAAAAAAGATGTAACTATCGTTGTATTTGTTAAATCAAAGGCAACAGATTTGGAGTTTACGAATTTATATGAAAAAATTAAAGAAATAGATAATGTTGATACAGTTACTCCTAAGACTAAAGAACAAGCAAAAGAAGAAATGATGAAAGAATCTGATGTTTTAGCTAGTGTTATGGGTGATTGGGATGATGATGAATTACCATTAAAAGATAGTTTTACTATTAAGGTAAAGAAACTTGAGAATATTAAGGATACTGTAAAAGAAATTAAAGGTATTGAACTTATTGATACTGTTAATTATGGTGAAAGCATGGTTGAAAAGATGCTTAGTGCTTTTGATATGATAGAAAAGGTTACTATTGTTATTGTTATTGCGTTAATTTTAGTAAATATATTTTTGATTGTTAATACAATTAAACTTACTATTTTCTCAAGAAAAAGAGAAATATCTATTATGAGATTAGTTGGTGCATCTAACTTTTCAATTAAATATCCTTTTGTAGTAGAAGGAATGGTTATTGGAATGATAGGTTCAATAATACCAATATTATTAATTATTTATGGATATACATATTTGTATGCGCATTTTGATGGAGTATTATTTTCTAATTTAATTAAGCTTATTAATCCGCAACCATTTATATATATAGTTTCGTTAGTTGTTTTAGCTATCGGTGTTGTAGTTGGAATGATTGGTAGTAGTAGAGCTGTTAGAAAGTATTTAAAGGTATAATATGAAGAGATTAGTTGGATTATTATTAATAATAGGTACCTTTTTAAGTTTATTACCAACACCAGCTAAAGCTGTTACTTTAGCAGATTATAAAAAGTTATTAAAACAATATCAAGATAAATATGCTGAAAGTCAAGCGGGTATTAATAAGACAGAAGATGAGATAAAACAAACTAATAAAGAAATTGAAAATATTAGAGCTGAAATGATTAGTATGTCATCAGAAATAGCGATATTAAATGAAGATAAGATTTTATATGAAGAAGAAATTGCAGCTAAAGAATTAGAAACAAAAAAATTAGTAGAGTATTTACAATTATCAGGTGGAGAGAATGTGTATTTGGAATATGCTTTTGGAGCTGATACTACTACTGATTTAATTTATCGTATGGCTGTTGTTGAACAAATTACTAATTATAATGAAGAGAGTATAAAAGAATTAAATAATTTAATTAAGAAAAGTGAACAAAGAGAAAAAGAAATAAATAAAAAAGAAAAAGAATTAAATGAGAAAAGATCACAACTAGAGGATTTAATTGTTTCTTTGGGTGAAGATAAGTCGATTTTAGCTGAGGCAGGATTAAGTGCTAGTAAACAAATTGAATTGTATAAGAAACAAATTAAGCATTACGAAGATTTGAAATGTAAAGATAATGATGTTATTGGTAAAGATTGTGCAGTTGAAGCAACAACAGGATCATTTAAAAGGCCATTAATATCTGGATGGATTACAAGTGATTATGGTATGCGTACATTGACATATAACGGAAAAACAACAAGATCTTTACATAAAGGAGTAGATATAACTAATACTAATCCTTATAAGACAAAAGTTTATGCATCAGCACCAGGTACAGCTTATAGATTTAAAGATGCAGCAGGTGCTTTGTGTATAATAATTAAACATTATTATACGCCAGAAAAGAAGTATTATTCTTCATTTTATTGTCATATGAGTTCTTATAATCCTAAAATTAAAGATGGAACAAAAGTAACTACTGATACATGGCTTGGTTATGTAGGAAATACTGGTATTAGTACTGGTCCACATTTGCACTTTGAGATTAATAAGTGTGCTGTATTTGATCCAGCTGATAAGAATTGTGGATCTTGGAATAAATATGTTGCTTTTGCAGAAGCTCAATATAAAAAAGGATATAAAGGTCCAAGAACATTTATTAGTTTCCCTAAAGCATATGTAAAATGGACTGCTAGATAGAGTTAGAGTTTCTAACTCTTTTTTTGTTTCTTGATATTTTTTGGATTTTATGGTATAATATGAGCACTAATGAGGGGGTATTAGTATGGCTAAGATAGAAGATTTAGAAAGATTTAGTGATGAAGGATTAGAAATTGTTCAAAGTTTATTACTTATGGAATCTAAAGAAGATATAGTTTTGGAAATAGAAAGAATAAGAAAAGAAAGAGAAGAGAGAAAAGGTAAGTCTTTAAATGATTTGTTTTTAGTTGATCAATTAAATATAGATAAAGAATATATAGAAAGATTAAAAAGACATGGTATATTTAATCAAACACAACTTTTGGAATCTGATTTAGATGCGATATCTATTGAGGGAAGTGAAGCTAGAAATCAATATGAATATGCGAGAAAAATGTTTGATTTTAGACCACAAGAAGAGTTGGAAAAGAAATTAGGTAGACCATTAAAACAAAGAGAATTAGTTGAGTCTATAGTTAATCAAGTTAATGGTGGAGTTAAAGTTAAGAGAAAATAATTAATATTTTCTCTTTTTTATTTATAAGTTATAATTATATTGTGGTGATAATATGAATAGTACAGCTATTTTGGAATTATTTTTTGGTTTATTACCTATTGAGATAGTAGGTTTATTATTATTAAGATTTAGTTATAGTTTGAAGAAAAAAGAAAAAAGTAAATTTGCTAATGCGACTAAGGCTACTGTTAGTAGTGTTAGAGTTGAAGAAGAAAGAAGTAATGATGATTATTTTAAGAAAAACACTTATATTTTAGGCCTTGTTTATATGTATCAAAGTAGTTATACTATGGAAGATTTTTATAGTGATTATGAGTATGATGTTGATACTGTTATAGATGTTGAAGTAGTTGATGGTAAGATTAAATCAATTTTAACTCCTCCACCAAAAGGTATAGTAGATAATTTTAATACAGCTATATTAAAATGGCATCAAATTGTATTTTGGGTTGGTACAATTATTTGTTGTTTTGGATTGCTTGCTTTTACTTTGAATTTTGTGGCTTTATTAGGAGAAAAGTATAAGATTATAGAATGTGGGGTATTAGTAATATTTTTACTTTCTATATATCTATTGTTAAATAAAAGAAAAGAAAAACATAAGTCCAAAGTTAATTTAATAAAATCAGGTGGTTATACTGCTATTGTAGGAAAGATTATAGATATAAAGAAAAAGGTTACTTTAAATGACGGGAAGGTTAATGAATACTATTATCCAATTGTTGAATATCAAGAAGGATATGATGTTAAAAAGAAGGTTATTTATAATAATATTGGTAAGGAAAATAAACTTAATGAGAGTATGCTTATATATAAAGATAGATCAACTGGAGAAGTACTTTCTGAACAAGATGTTAAGTTTTTAGAGTTTCGAATAAAAACATTAAATTTCTTTTGTATTTTTGTTTTAATAATAATTGGACTTTGTATTATTTCTTATTTATAGGAGGTTTTTATGGAAGATAAGTTTTCTATTAGTGAAATAGATGGTTTAAATTTAATAAATAATAGTATGAAAAATATATTATCTGTTGGTATTAGTACTAATGGTAATGCTGAAGTGGAAATGTTAAATAAATTTGAAGGTGTTGTTGTTGCTACTACTATAGATGAGAAGGGACTAGATGGTACTAAAAAAATAATTGAAGATAAAAATCTTTCTAGTAGAATTAATTTAAAATTAGAAGATGTAAGAGATGATAATATATATAGTGATGATTATTTTGATTATATATATGCTAGACTTGTTCTTCATTATTTAACAGATAAAGAACTTTTAGGAGTTTTAAAAGAATTTAGAAGAATATTAAAAAAAGAAGGATTATTATATATAGTTGTTAGAAGTGATAAATGTGATGAAGCTCATGATGGATTTATCAGTTATGATAAAGAAACGGGTATGACTGAACATAAGACTTTTACTGGCAGAATAGATAAAAGAAGATTTCATAATATTGATAGTATTAGTGATGCTATTATTAGTAGTGGTTTTAATATAAAAAGTATAAAAGATTATGATGAAAAGTTATATGCTGATTATGAAAGAACTGTAGAAGTTACAGTTAGAAATAACTTAATTGAAGTAATTTGTGTTAAATAAGTGTATAATTTTGGATGGAAATGATGTTTTGGTATCAAAAAAATATATTCGAAACAAAAATAAATTATAAATAATGTGTTTTAGTAACAATAAAAAGTCTAAAAATTGCATATAAATACTAATTGTTGCTATAATAATAAGTGATTGGGGGAATATATATGGACTTAAAGGAATATAAAAAGAAAATAGCAAATTTAAGTGTAAACGAAAAAAAATTAAGAGATTTATATTTAAGAGATTTAGCTTTAGGTAAAGTACAAGGACCACCAACTGGTTATGCATCAATAGATAAGCCTTGGTTGAAGTATTATAGCGAAAGTCAAATTCTAGCAAATAGTGAACAAATGACTTGTTATGAAGCTTTGGTTGAACGCGTTAATAAGACTCCAAATGCTATTGCAATCGAATATTTTGGAAATAAAATTACTTTTAGAGATTTATTGAAAAATGTTGATAAAGTTGCATGTGCTTACAAGGGTATTGGAGTAGATAAAGGGGATATTGTTACTTTTATGGTTGTAAATGCTCCTGAGGTAGTATATTCTTTTTATGCGTTAAATAAATTAGGTGCTATACCAAACATGATTGATTTAAGAAGCAATCCAAAGGGAATTACTAATTATTTAAATGAAGTAAATTCTGATTTTTTAGTTTCTTTAGATTTGTGCTATGGTAACGTTGAACAAGCTATTTGTGATACAAATATTAAAAAGGTTATTTTATTATCCGGTGCTAATTCTGCTCCTTTTGCATTAAAGTTCTTAGATAAAATTTCAAAAATAAATAATAGATACTCAGAAAAATATATAAAATGGGATGATTTTGTAAAAACATATTCTAGAGGTGTAAAAACAAATGCTGTTGAATATGAAAAAAATTATCCAGCTGTTATGGTTCATACTGGTGGTACTACGGGTGTTCCCAAAGGTGTATTACTATCAAATGATAATTTAAATTCTGTGGTTCATCAAGTAAGTAATTGTCTGATAGAAATAAAAGAAAACGATAAATTTTTAAATGTATTAGTTCCTTTTGTTGCTTACGGTCTTGCTTTAGGTATGCATGCTCCTGTATCTCTAGGTTGGGATTCTATATTGATTCCAAAGTTTTCTCCTGAAGATATAATAAAGTTGATGAAAAAAAATAATCCATCAGTTATTATGGGAATTCAGACATACTATGAACCTCTATTAAACGTTGATAGCATTAATTATTCAAATGTAAAAGCAATGCTTATGGGTGGTATGCCTACAAAAGAAGAGTTTGAAAAGAAAATGAATAATAAAATTTTAGCTAATAATGGAAATATTACTATTAGTAAAGGTTATAGTATGACTGAAGCCAGTTCATGTGCAACTTGTTCTTTTAATACGGCAAATGAAATTGGTAGTAATGGTATTCCTTTAGTTGATACTGTTATTGCTTCTTTTGATCCTGTTAGTGGTGAAGAACTTCCTATTGAAACTTTAGGTGAAATTTGTATTTATTCTCCAACAGTTATGATTGGTTATTATAACAATGAGGTAGCTACTGATGATGTACTTAAGCTTCATGATGATGGAAAGGTATGGATTCATTCAGGAGATATTGGTTATGTTTCGAAAGATGGTTTTATTTATATAAAGGATCGAATTAAGAGAATGATAATAAGAAGTGGATTTAAGGTATTCCCTTCTGAAATAGAAAATGTCTTTTTAAAACATCCGCTTGTTGAAGCTTGTGCAGTGGTTGCGGTTGATGATATTGTTGATGATAAGGCTCCTTTTGCTCATATTGTATTAAAAAGTAATAATGATATAGATGAAACAACAATTGAAAAAGAATTAGATGAGTTTATTGTTAAAGAGGGGTTGCCTGATTATTTTAAACCAGTAAACTATAATTTTAGGGATAGCCTACCATTAACAAATATTGGTAAAGTAGATTTTGTTGCATTAGAAAATGAAAATAAAGGAAAAGTTTTGAAAAAAACTAGTAAGACATAATAATATGTCTTTTTTTCTGTTTAAAAAATTGTTATATTATATATAGTAGGAGATGATATTCATGAATTATTTTATTTTTTTTACTATAGCTGGTTTGTTGAATTTAATTTTAGTTTCAATTGTTTTTTATACAAAACCTAGAATTCAAAATTCGGAAAATAAAATTTATTCATATTTAATTTGGATTACATTGGTTGGATGCCTTATTGAAATTAGTATGCTTTTTACTTGTAGATTGATGGATAGTTTTCCTATTATTAATACTATTTCCTCGAAAGGATTTTTAATAATGTGTGAAATATGGATTACTATGTTGACTATTTACACAATGTCGGTTTCCTATAAAAGTAAAAATGTTGATGCTAAAAAGCGTATGTCAAAATATAAATTGTTATTTTTAATATTGTTTATTGCTATAGGTTCTACTATTTTTTTACCTATTGAGTATTATTTTGAAAAGGGGTCTTCTACATACTTATATACATATGGTTTGAGTACAAAAGTAGTATTTTTAATGGCAATTATTTGTATATCAATTAATTTGTTTATAATTATAGCAAATAAAGAATTAAGAAAAAGTAAAAAAGTGTATCCAATATATGCTTATATTATTATTAGTAGTTTTGTTAGTCTTTTACAACAAATTGAGCCAAGCATCATTTTAATATCTTTTGTAGAATGTTTAATTATATTTTTGATGTATCATACTATCGAAAATCCTGATGTTAAGATGATTGAACAATTAGAACTTGCACGTGATGCTGCTGATAAAGCTAATGCAGCTAAGACTGATTTTTTAAGCAGTATGTCTCATGAGATTCGTACTCCTTTAAATGCTATTGTTGGATTTAGTGATTGTATTAAGAATTCTAATGATTTAGCTGATGCTAAAGAAAATGCTGATGATATAATAAATGCTTCAAATACTCTTTTGGAAATTGTTAATGGTATTCTTGATATTTCTAAAATTGAAGCTGGTAAGTTAGAAATAATTAATTCTAATTACAATGCTAATAATTTATTTAGTGGTCTTGCGAAGTTGATGACTCCTAAAATGAATGAGAAGGGGTTAGATTTCCAAGTTACAATCGCGCCTGATTTACCTAATGTGTTATATGGAGATTCTGCTAATATAAAGAAAGTAGTTACTAATTTACTTTCTAATGCTTATAAATATACTGATAGTGGATTTGTTAAGTATGATGTTAAATGTGTTAATACTAATGGGATTTGTCGTTTAATAGTAACCGTTTCCGATTCTGGTCGTGGTATAAAGAAAGAAAGTATAGATAAACTATTTACTAAATTCCAAAGAGTTGATGAAGATCGTAATACTACTATTGAAGGTACTGGTCTTGGACTTGCTATTACAAAACAATTAGTTGAACTAATGGGTGGAACTGTTGTAGTTGATTCTACTTTTGGAGAAGGTTCTAAATTTACTATTACTCTTGATCAAAGAATTGAAAATGTAGCTGTAGTAGAAGAAAAAACATCTGTTGATACTATAGATTTAACTGGTAGAAAGATTTTGGTTGTTGATGATAATGCTATTAATTTAAAAGTTGCTAGAAAACTATTAGAAAGATATAATGCAACTGTTGAAGTTTGTGATAGTGGATTTAAATGTATAGATTTAATTAATTCAGGTGCTAGTTTTGATTTAATATTAATGGATGATATGATGCCTAAGATGAGTGGTACTCAAACTCTTAAGAAATTAAAAGAAAATAGCTCATTTACTATTCCTGTCTTTGCTTTAACAGCTAATGCAATTACTGGTATGAAAGAAAGATATTTAGAAGCTGGTTTTGATAGTTATTTAGCTAAGCCAATAGAAAAAGAAGCTATGATAAATGAGTTTAATAAGTTGTTTTCTGGAAAGAGTCTTGTTACTGAAGAAAAGAAAGAAGAAATTGTAGAAGAATCAGTTAAAGCAAATAGTGAAAGTACTAATGATATAGTTAAAAACGTAGAATATTTAAAGTCTAATAACATAGATGTAGAACATGGTTTAGAACTTCTTGGTGATATAGAGTTATATAATGATACTATGAATGATTTTATAGATGAGGTTATAAAACGTTTACCTTTACTTGATGAATATAAAAAAACTGGTGATATGCCAAATTATGCAATACTTGTTCATGCAATTAAAAGTGATTGTAAATATTTGGGTATAATGTCTTTAGCTGATATAAATTATGAACATGAGTTAAAGAGTAAAGCTAATGATGTTGATTTTGTTAATAGTAATTATGATAGTTTGATTAGTGAAATTAACAAGTATTTAGATATTTGTAAAAAATATATGGGAAGAGATTAGTCTCTTCTTTTTATTTGTATTTATATTTGTATTTATTGTATAATTAAAGTGGTGATAGATATGTTACAAAAGGGTGAAAGTAGAAATGTTAATCGCTTTTTAAGGTTTATTAGTGATGAAGATAGAAAAAATGTAGATGAGTTTGTCTTAAATGGATTAATTAGAGATTATAATAGATGTAATTCTATTCATGAGGTTAGAGAAGGATTTAGTATTCCTGGATATATTACTTATGATCAAGCTACTGATATTAGAACTTTTACTGGTACTAATTATTTTGATATAAATTCGGCTTTAAGAGGTAGATGGAGTTATCATGAAAATGGTAATGATAGTAGAAAAGAAAAATTTTTAATGCAAGCTACAAAAATTAAATCTATTATTTCTAATAATTCTACTTCATATGGAGATTTTGTTACATATCGTGGTGTAAGCTTATCTTATTTTTCAGAATATGGTATTGAAAGTTTAGAGGATTTAACTTCTTTAGAAGGTAATTTTTTATTAGATACAGGACTAGTTAGTACTACTTTACTTCCTGAACAATCTTTTTTTGGTAGAGATATAGAGGGTGGTAAAAAATATAATGTTATGATTGAATATATGATTCCTAGTGAATTTACTGATGGTATATATATTGGTGATAATCCTAATTTTTCATATCATCCACATGAACAAGAATATTTAATAAATGCTGGTAATATGTCTAAAGTAACGAATGTTAAAATAAATGATGATAGTACTGCGAGAATTCAAGCAGTTATGATACCTAAAAGTTTATATGATGATTATTACAAAGGAAAAAATAATAATACAAAATAAAAAGTATGTTTAGTTACATACTTTTTTAATTATAAAATAAATTGTCAGAATGAAAGTTTGGTTCACAAGTTAGTCTTATTCCTAAGTTGTTTAATGATTTTTTATCTCCATTTGTAATAATATATGAAGAATGAGCTTCACAATTTTTTAAGTCTTTTAAATATGTTAATGCATTTTCGATAGTTGGATTAGTAACAGAGCAAATACTAAGTGCTATCATTACTTCTTGTAGTTGAAGAGGAGTATTTTCTTTTCTTAATTTTAGTATTGGTTCTAGTATATTAGGACTTAAAAGATTAATATTATCAGGTATTTTGCTTAGAGTTTTAATAGCATTAATAATTAGGGCACTAGGTGCGCTTAAAAGATTGCTTTCTTTTCCAGTAATTATTTCATTATTAGGTAGTTTCAAAGCTACTACTGGTTTGTTTTCTTTTTTATGTTTTTCAAATGCTGGTTTTATTGTTTCTAAAATATTACTATTTATATCTAGTTGATTCATTAATACTTTTATATTATTTGGTATATCTATATCGACTAAACCTGATTTATAATTAGTTAATTCTTGATAATATCTTCTAACTATTTCTTTTTTTGCTGCTTCTTTTATTATTTCTTCGTCTATAATGCATTTACTTATTGTATTTACTCCCATATCGGTAGGTGAATGATAAATATCTTTATTAGTTATTTTAGAAAGTATTGTTTTTAAGATAGGGAATACTGTTAGATCTCTATTATAATTAACTGCTTTAATATTATATTTCTCTAAGTGAAATGAATCTATCATATTAACATCTTTTAAATCGGCTGTAGCTGCTTCATATGCCATGTTAACTGGATGTTTAAGTGGTAAGTCCCAAACAGGAAATGTTTCAAATTTGGCATATCCTGAATTAATACCCTTTTTATGCTCATGATAAAGTTGTGAAAGACAGGTTGCTAGTTTTCCACTACATGGTCCGGGTGCATTAACTAATATTAGTTTTTTTGTTGTTTCTATATATGGATTAGCACCATATCCTTCATCGCTAACAATGGTATCAATATCAGAAGGGTAACCTTTAGTTGGTTTATGGATATATGTTTTTATTCCATGTCTTTCTAGTTTTTTTATGAAATTATCTACACCACCTTGGTTTTTATATAGTGTAATAATTACTGAATTTATTGTAAATCCTAAGTTTTTTAAATTATCTATTAAGCGCATAACCTCTAAATCATATGTTATTCCAAATTCAGCACGTGTTTTGTTTCTTTCTATATCGTTTGCATTTATGCAAAAGATAATTTCTAAGTCATCTTTTAATTCTTGAAACATTTTAATTTTGGCATCGGGTTCAAAACCAGGAAGAACGCGTGATGCATGATAATCATCGAATAGTTTTCCACCTATTTCTAAATATAATTTATCAAATAATTTAAATCTTTCTTTTATTTTCTCGCTTTGTATTTTTATATATTTTTTGTTGTCAAATCCTTTTTTCATAAAACCATCTCCATTATAAAAATATCATTTTTTTTAATATTTTTTTAGAATATATTTTTATTAATTTTAATGATATAATTTAAGTGAACCCCTAAAATAAAAAGTTGTTATTGACAAAATGTTAAAAACATGGTATAATGTAATCATGTTGAAGGGGAGTAGTCATATAAGTTTATATTTATAAGCTTATATATATGATACGTCATTTCGGTATATTTAATATCCGTATTATATCAACAATAGTTGGACAAGACTTTACAATAGTGGGGTCTTGGTTTTTTTATGTAATTTTTAGGAAATTTAGGCCTTACTATTTGTAAGGTCTTTTATTTTCTCTTTAACAAAGTAATTTTTGTATAGGGGGAATAAAAAATGAGTGAAAATTACGTAAAAGTAGATGTTTTAAAATATGTTAAGGAAGGATTAGAAAGTGGTATCTTAGTTCCATTTGAAGCAGAAAAATTTGCTAGACCTCATATTAGACAAGGGGTTGTTGGTGAAGAAGTTATCTCTTGGAGTGAAGACAAAGACGGAAATCCAGTTAAGGAAAAAGTTGCTACAGTTAAACTTGATGAAAAGACTGGGAGACCTGGTTGGGTTGTAACTAAAACTGATGATACTGGTATGCCTGTTGTTGACAAACATGGTCACTTAAACCAATGGATTATTGAGGATTCAAAATATCAAGGTAAATATGAAGAATGTCCTGAATTAGGTGAAGGTATTCACAAACCAGTTGGTGAACCACAAATCTTTGTTCAAATTCCTGATAATATTATCTTACAACAATGGGGAAGCGAAATGAAAATTGCTGCTGGAGGATATATCAACATAACTAAAATTGATGATATGTATGGTATTTCTGGTAGAGACTATGCCGATATTTACAGAAAAACATCTCGTGTTATTAAAACTTATAAAATTCAATAATTAAAATAATATATATTAGAAATGAGTATATAAAAAAGGAATGTTAGAAACATTCCTTTTTCTTTTTTTATAGATTAATTTTTACATCCTCTTTTTTTGTTTCATCTGCTTCAAAGAAATCTTTTTTAGTTAATCCTTTCATTGAAGCAACGATACTATTTGGAAAAGTAACGATTGTTTGATTGAAAATGGATACATTAGAGTTGTACATTCTTCTAGCTGCTTGTAAGTGTTCTTCAACATCGGCAATAGATAATTGTAATGTTTTATAGTTTTCACTTGATTTTAATTCTGGATAGTTTTCTACTAATAATCTAATTTGTTCAAAATTGTGTGTCATTTTATTATTAGCTTCGTTCTTTTCTTCCATTGTCATGTTGTTTCTCATTTTTATTACTTCAAATAATGTTTCTTTTTCGTGTTTTGAGTATGCTTTAACAACATCTATCATTTTAGTTAACACATCATATCTTTTTGTTAGTGCTACATCAATTCCCGAATTAGCTTCATCTATTTTTACTAAAGCTCTATTTAGGTTATTAGATACAGATATATACCAACCTAAAATAAATAGTGCTACTACTATTACTATTATTATGATTAGTGTTTCCATACTACACCTCCTTTCTAAATAATGTATTGTCTAAATCTAAATAATTTATAAAACTAATTATATCATATATTTCTTGTAGTGTTTGTTTTTCTATTTCATCAACATTGATTTGTTTATATAAATTAGGTTCAAAAGAATTTCTTCTATTATTTACACCTATGTGTAATTTGTTGTTGTTAAAACAAAAAATTAAGTGCCCTTTATTTGAATATTTTAGTGTTTTTAATTTTTCTAAAGTATGTGGTGTTAATAAATAGAAAGCATCTAAGTCGTTTTTAGCATAGGTATTAAACATATCATTAAACTCTATATCTTCTAGTTGTATTTTGTTGAAATTATTATTAAAAAAACTATTTCTAGAACTATATCCAAATCTAGAATCTATAATTTGAACATCGGATACAAAGCTTTTATTGAAGTCAAATATATACCATTGACCTTGGAAAATAGTAGAGTAATGTGTTCTTCCTTTACTATCAGTATGTTTTTCCTCAAAATGTACATCAGCTGTTTCAAAAGGTATATTGTTATATGTTGCATACATATAATCGTTTGTAGAGTATCGATCTGGTTGTTTTATTACATCTACTGTTTTAAAAACATCATAGTTTAGTCCTTTGTCAGGAAAAAAATTAACGTTGGTAAAAACTTTTTTAAATATTTCTAAAATAATTAAATGTTTGTAGTTTTTTTCATATTTTTTTACTTCTCCTACGGTAAAAAGTTGGGATATTATAATAGAAAAAACAAATAAGAACATCATAGCTTCGAAGTTTTGTGATAAAAATCCAATAATTATTGTTAGGAATATTGCGATTAAAGCACAAAAACATTTTTTTCTAACAATTCTTTTTCTTTCTTCTTCTAGTTCATATAAATTACTGATTGTAGGAATATCGTTCATATAACCACCTAGTAATAATATAACATATTAGTTTTTCTTTTAATATTAAAAAAATATAAAGTATGTAAAAATAAGTAAATATTTTTATATTAAATTATTTAGTATGTCTTGTTGATTTTTAGCAAAAGTGTTATTCTTAATATAGTAAGGTGTCTTACAAAAGAAAAGGAGTGAGAAAATGAAAAAAATGGCAAAATTATTTTTGGTTTTTTTACTAGCAGTTAGTTTAACAGGATGTGTTAAATATAATGTTAGTATGGAAGTTAAAGATGATAAGAGTGTAACATTAGAAGTTATTTATGGTATGGAAATATCTGAAGATATGTTTGGTAACGTAGAAGAAGATGGTACTACAGTTGGAGAAAATGAAGATGATAATTATTGGTCAGATGAAGATGATTCTTGGTCAGATGATGAAGAAGAAAGTGATGAAGTAACTACAGAAGACTATAAACACTTAGAAGAATTAGGTTATAAAGTAGAAGAATTTAAAGAAACTAAAGATGGTTCTACTATATCTGGTGTTAAAATAACTAAGACTTTTGATAATATTGATGATATTACTGGAAGTTCAAAAGAAGCAGTTAATTTTAATGAACTATTTGCTAAAGAAAATGTTGAAAAATTAAAAGATGTTAAATTTTTCTATAAAGATGGTAAAAATTATGTAGCAAATTTTGAAATCGATTTCTTAAATGGTGCTAGTGAAGAAGAAAGAAAAGAATCTGAATCATATGATAGTATGATTACTGATTTATCATATAAAATTAAATTACCTGTAAAAGCAGGTGAAAATAATGCATCTAAAGTAAGTGAAGATGGAAAAGAATTAACTTGGAATTTAAAATATAGTAAGTTAAATAAAATAAATTTCTCTTTTGCTTTAGGAAATAACTTATTACTTATTATTGCTGTTGTTGCAGGTGTAGCAGTAGTTGGTGGTGTTGTTGCAGTTGTTGTAGTTTCAAAAAAGAAAAAGAATACTAATGGAATGAATGCTGCTCCAGTAATGCCTGAAGTTCAACCAATGGCAAATCCAGAACCGGTTAATAATGTTCCTCCAATGGAAAATGCTTCTGTTACTGATAATGCTCAACCAGTTGAAACTGCTCCAGTAGTAGAAGAATCTCAACCAGTTGAAGCTACTCCAGTAGCTGAAGAAGTTCAACCAGTTGAAGCTGCTCCAGTAGCTGAAGAAGTTCAAAATAACAATGTTCCAACTGACAATGTTTAATAATTAATATTAAAGATGAGTTTTGCCACTCATCTTTTTTTATGTTCGATTGTTTTTTTAAGATTTTAGTGATAAAATAACTTGCGAAATGAGAAGAAGTATTTATATAAGAAAGGGGATGGAAATATGTTTAATTTAGTATCTAAATATAGTCCTAGTGGTGATCAGCCTAAAGCTATTCAAGAATTAGTTTCTGGAATTAAATCTGGTAAGAAAGAACAAGTATTACTTGGTGCTACTGGTACGGGTAAAACTTTTACTATTGCTAATGTTATTAAAGAAGTTAATAAACCAACTTTAGTTCTTGCACATAATAAGACTTTAGCAGGTCAACTTTATTCAGAATTAAAGGAACTATTTCCTGAAAATAGGGTTGAGTATTTTGTTTCATACTATGATTATTATCAACCGGAAGCATATGTTCCTTCTACTGATACTTATATTGAAAAAGATTCTTCTATTAACGATGAAATAGATGAACTTCGTCATGCAGCTACTAGTAGTTTATTGTCTAGGGATGATGTTATTGTTGTTGCATCAGTTTCTTGTATATATGGAATTGGGGAAGTAGAAGAATACTTAAATAAAATGCTTACTTTAAATGTAGGGGATACAGTTTCAAGAAATGATGTTTTAAATAAACTTATAGATATGTTATTTGAAAGAAATGATCTTGATTTTAAACGTGGTACATTTAGGGTTAGAGGGGATGTTTTAGAAATAATTCCTGCGAGTGAGAGAAATACTGGTTATCGTATTGAGTTTTTTGGAGATGAAATTGATCGTATTAGTGAAATAGATACTTTAACTGGTGCGATTAAAGTTAATAAAAAAACAATTTCAATATTTCCAGCTAGTCACTTTGTAATTAGTGAAGAAAAGCTAGACGAAGCAATTAAACGTATTAAGTCAGAGATGGAAGAAAGAGTTGCTTATTTTAAAGAAAACAATAAGCTTATAGAGGCTCAACGTATTGAACAAAGAACTAATTATGATATGGAAATGTTAAAAGAAACTGGTTTTTGTACAGGTGTAGAAAACTATTCTCGTCAAATGGCTGGAAGAAAAGAGGGAGAAACACCAACTACTTTAATGGATTTCTTTCCTGATGATTATTTATTAGTTGTAGATGAGTCACATGTAACTTTACCACAAGTTAGGGGTATGTATAATGGTGATAGAGCACGTAAGATGAATCTTGTTGAATATGGTTTTAGGCTTCCAAGTGCGCTTGATAATAGACCACTTCAGTTTGATGAATTTGAAAAGAAGATTAATCAAGCAATATATGTATCAGCTACACCTGGAGATTATGAACTTGAACATGTTAATAATAAATTTGTTGAGCAAATTATTCGTCCAACAGGACTTTTAGATCCTATTGTTGAAGTTAGACCAACTGAAGGACAAATAGATGATTTAGTAGGTGAAATTAGAGATAGAATTGATAAAAATGAAAGAGTACTTATTACTACTTTAACTATTCGTATGGCTGAAGAACTTACTAATTATTTGAAAGAGATAGATATAAAAGTTGCTTATTTGCATAGTGAAGTTAAAACTTTAGAACGTATGAGAATAATACGTGATTTACGTTTAGGTAAATATGATTGTGTTGTTGGAATAAATTTACTTCGTGAAGGTATAGATATTCCAGAAGTTAGTTTAATAGCTATTTTAGATGCTGATAAAGAAGGTTTCTTAAGAAGTAGTAGAAGTTTAGTTCAAACTATAGGTAGATGTGCGCGTAATAGTAATGGACGTTGTATTATGTATGGTGATAAAGTTACTGATTCAATGGATTATGCGATTAAAGAAACCGCACGTCGTAGAAGTATACAAGAAGCTTATAATAATGAACATGGAATTGTTCCTAAAACAATTATTAAAGAAATACGTGATTTAATTAGTAATGTTGATGAGTCTGTTGATGATAAGAAGTCTACTAAGAAGATGACTAAATTAGAAATAGAACGTACTATTGAATCTTTGGAACAAGAAATGAGAGAAGCAGCTAAGAATCTTGATTTTGAAAGAGCTATGGAACTTAGAGATATATTATTTGAATTGAAGAGTGATTAAGATGAAGAAGTTTAAGAAAGTATATATAGAAATAACTAATATATGTAATTTAAATTGTAGTTTTTGTAATAATAATAAAAGAGAAAAGAAGTTTATGAATGTATCTGATTTTTCTCATATTATAGATGAAGTTAAGAGTTATACTGATTATATATACTTACATGTTAAAGGGGAACCTTTATTAAATCCTAATTTGGATATATTTTTAGATATTTGTGATAATAATAATTTATTTGTTAATATTACTACTAATGGTACTTTATTAAAGAAAAGTTTTAGTGTTTTAAATAAACATAAATGTATTCGTCAAATAAATGTATCACTTCATTCTGAAAATTATGATGAAGAATATTTAGAAGATGTTTTTTGGGTATGTAGTAATTTGTCTGATAAAATTTATATCAGTTATAGATTATGGACTTTAAATAATTATGAGTTAGATAAGAAATCCACAAGAGTAGTGGAAAAAATTATTTCATATTATACTTTATCCCCAGATGTTGCGGAAAAGTTATATAAAGATAAGCAGATTAAAATATATGATAATACGTATGTAAATAAGGATAATTTATTTGAGTGGCCTAGTATGAATAGTAATCATAGTAGTTTAGGGTATTGTCATGGTACTATTGATCATATTGGGATACTTGTTGATGGTACAGTTATTCCTTGTTGTTTGGATGGAGAGGGTGTTATTTCTCTTGGAAATGTTTTATCAACAGATCTTGGGGAAATTTTAGGTAGCGAAAGATTCGTTAATATGAGTGAGGGTTTTAAAAATAACACTTGTAGTGAGGAATTTTGTAAGAAATGCAGTTTTAAAGATAGGTTTAGGTGATTATATGAATGAGATAATTATAAAAGGTGCTAGGGAGAATAATTTAAAAAATATAGATTTAACATTACCAAAAGATAAATTGATTGTTATGACAGGGGTTAGCGGAAGTGGAAAAAGTAGTTTAGCGTTTGATACTATTTATGCTGAAGGTCAAAGAAGATATGTAGAGAGTCTTTCTGCTTATGCTAGACAGTTTTTGGGTGGTACAGAAAAGCCAGATGTTGATAGTATTGAAGGGTTATCTCCTGCTATTAGTATTGATCAAAAAACTACTAGTAAAAATCCTAGATCTACTGTTGGTACCGTTACTGAAATTTATGATTATTTAAGACTTTTATATGCGCGTATTGGTATTCCTTATTGTCCTATACATAATATTCCTATTAGTAGTCAAAGTGTTGATGAAATAGTTAATAAAGTTCTTGATTATGAAGAAGGTACAAAGTTAATTATTATGGCTCCTGTTGTCCATGGAGAAAAAGGTGAACATAAAGATTTATTTGATAAACTTAGAAGTGATGGATATGTAAGGGTACGTATTAATGGTGAAGTTCATGATTTATCAGAGGATATTTCTTTAGAAAAAAATATAAAAGATGATATAGATGTTGTTATTGATAGATTGGTTGTTAAAGATGGAGTTAGAAGTAGATTATTTGAATCGATTGAAGCTGCTACTAAACTAGCTGATGGTAAAGTAATAGTTGATGTTGTTGGACAAAAAGAAATATTATTTTCTGAGAAGTTTGCTTGTCCTCATTGTGATTTTTCTATTCCAGAGTTAGAGCCTAGAATGTTTAGTTTTAATGCTCCATTTGGTGCTTGTAGTGATTGTAATGGTTTAGGTATTAAATTAAACATTGATTCTGATTTAGTTGTTCCTGATAAAAGTAAAAGTATTAATGAAGGTTGTATTGTTACAGCTAATGATGATCAAGAAAGTATAGATTATAAAAAGTTAGAGTGTGTATGTAAACATTATAAGATTGATATGGATAAACCATTTGAAAAGTTATCTAAAGCAAATCGTGATATTGTTTTATTTGGAAGCCCAGATGTTATTCAATTTAAATATTCAACACGTAGTGGTAATCAATATAATCAAAGAGATTTTTATGAAGGAATAGTTAATAATCTTCAAAGAAGATATATGGAAACTGCTAGTACTTGGATTAGAGATTGGTTAGAAAATTATATGATTGAATCTGAGTGCGAAACTTGTCATGGTGCGCGTTTAGCTGATTGGGTTTTATCTGTCAAAGTTGGTAAGAAGAATATTTATGAGATGACTTGTATGAGTATTAAAGATATGCTTGAGTTTTTAGATACAATTAAACTTACTCCATATCAAGAACAAATTGCGAAGTTATTATTGGTAGAAATTAAAAACAGATTAATGTTTTTAAAAAATGTTGGTCTTGAATATTTAACACTTAATCGTATGGCTGGTACTCTAAGTGGTGGCGAAAGTCAAAGAATTAGATTAGCAACTCAAATTGGTTCTAGATTAACTGGTGTTTTATACGTTTTAGATGAACCTAGTATTGGTCTACATCAAAGGGATAATGAAAAACTAATTGATACTTTAAAAGAAATGCGTGATTTAGGTAATACTTTGGTAGTAGTAGAACATGATACTGATACTATGCTTGCATCAGACTATTTAGTTGATATTGGTCCTTTAGCGGGAGATCAAGGTGGAGAAGTTATGGCTTTTGGAACACCGGAAGAAGTTATGAAAAATCCTAATAGTTTAACAGGTAAATATTTAAGTGGTGAACTTGGTGTAGAAATTCCTAAGAAACGTCGTAAGGGAAATGGTAAATTTATTGAGATAAAGGGTGCTAAAGAGAATAATTTAAAAAATATAGATGTTAAATTTCCTTTAGGTACGTTTACTTGTGTATGTGGAGTTAGTGGAAGTGGAAAAAGTAGTTTAACTATGTCTATTTTATCAAGAGCTGCTAGAGATTATTTATATAAAACTAAAGATAAACCGGGTAAGCATAAAAAGATTGTTGGATTAGAAAATATTGATAAGGTTGTAGAAATTACTCAAAATCCAATTGGTAGAACTCCTCGTAGTAATCCTGCTACATATACTGGTGTATTTGATGATATTCGTGAACTTTTTACGACTACTAAGGAAGCTAAGATGTATGGATTTGGTAAAAATAGATTTTCTTTCAATGTAAAAGGTGGAAGATGTGAAGCTTGTCGAGGAGACGGGGTTAAAAAAATAGAGATGCATTTTTTACCAGATGTATATGTTCCTTGTGAAGTTTGTCATGGTAGTAGATATAATTCTGAAACTTTGAACATAAAATATAAAGGAAAAAATATAGCTGATGTTTTGGATATGAGAATTAGTGAAGCTTTAGAATTTTTTGAACATATTCCTAAAATAAAAAATAAAATTCAAGTGCTTGAAGATGTGGGATTAGGTTATGTTAAATTAGGACAAAGTGCGACTACTTTATCTGGAGGAGAAGCAGCGCGTGTAAAACTTGCGAAAGAATTACAAAAGAAAGCAACTGGAAAAACTTTATTTATTATGGATGAACCTACTACTGGTCTACATATTCATGACATCAAAAGACTTCTTGCAATTATAGAAAAAATAGTAGATAATAAAGATACAGTAATAGTAATCGAGCATAATCTAGATATGATTAAAACAGCTGATTACATAATAGATTTAGGTCCAGAAGGTGGAGATGGTGGAGGTAATATTGTTGTTACGGGAACACCAGAGGAAGTTATAAAATGTTCATCTTCTTATACTGGAAAATTTTTAAAAAAGATAATGTAAGGTGGAAATATGAATAAAAAGTCAAAGAGGAATAAATTTTTAAAAAGAATTTGGGCTTTATTTGAGTGGTTACTTTATATGTTAGCTTATACATTAGTATTTATATGTGTTGCTTATATGTTTGATACTTTTGTTGTTGATAAGGCGCATTTTTATCTTTACTCATTTATTGCTGTAATATTAATATATATTTTAAATAAGACTGTTAAACCAATTTTATTTAAGTTAACTTTACCAATTACTGGTATTACTTTAGGATTGTTTTATTTTGTTAATAATATGATTATTTTAAAATTGGTTGAATTTATTATGAATAATAGAATTGAATTTACTAGTTTACCAATATTATTTTTTATATCGATATTATTATCTGTATTTAATTTATTAATGGAAACGGTTGTTGTAAAACCTTTTATAAAGAAGGTGAAAGTATATGAGTAGAGTAGCTCTTGATTTAGGTTTTATTCAAATATATTGGTATTCACTTATGATAGCTTTAGGATTATTTGTAGGTGTAAGTGTTATTTTGATAGAAGGAAAAAGAAAAAAAGTTGATGAGGATTTCTTAGTTAATTTAATTTTCTTAGGTACTATAATAGCGATAATTGGTGCGAGACTTTATTACGTAGCGTTTAATTGGGGCTATTATCAAAATCATTTTGTGGAGATTTTTGAGATATGGAATGGTGGTCTTGCAATACATGGGGCTATTATTTTTGGAGGATTATTTAGTATTTATTATTGTAAGAAAAATAAAGTTAATATTTTAAGAGTAATAGATATTATTGTAATTGGTTTAATTATTGGTCAAGCTATTGGTAGATGGGGAAACTTTTTTAACCAAGAAGCTTATGGTAGTGCAGTTAGTTTAAAGTTTTTACAAGGCCTACATTTGCCAGAATTTATTATTGATGGAATGAAGATTGGGAATACTTACTATCATCCTACGTTCTTATATGAAAGTATATGGAATGTAATCGGATTTATTATATTAATTATTGTTAGTAGACTTAGATATTTACATTTGGGACAACTTACTTCTGTTTATATGATGTGGTATGGTCTTGGTAGATTCTTTATCGAAGGTCTTAGAACTGATAGTTTAATGTTAGGAAGTTTTAAAATGGCTCAAATCATATCTATTTTTATGTTTTTACTAGGTTTAGCATTATTTATTTATATGATGACTAAATCAAGATTTGAATATAGGTATAATGAAGAAGAACAACCTATTGAAGGATTAAAAAAGTAATTATTGACTAAAAAACGCTTTTGTGTTATTTTATTGGTGACACGTATAAGTGTTTTTATTTTGGTAAAATATTTAGTTAGGGGATTATTTTATGGGAAAAGAAAAAAAAGTAACAACTAAGAAAAAAGACGTTAAAGAAGAAAAAGAAATTGTAAAAAAAGAAACTACTAAAAAAGTAGAAAAGAAAAAAGAAGTAAAAAAGGATAAGAAGAAAGTTAAAAAAGAAAAAAAAGCAGGTATCTTTAAATCAATCATTAATTTCTTTAAGGGTGTTAAGAGTGAAATGAGTAAAGTAGCTTGGCCTAATAAGAAGAACATGGTTAAATATACTATCGCAACAGTTATATTTATTGTTTTCTTTGCTTTATTCTTTTACGGAATTATCCTTGTATTAGGACTATTAAAAGATTTAATTGTAATTTTATAGGAGAAAATGATTATGGAAAAACAATGGTATGTAGTTAATACTTATTCTGGGCATGAGAGTAAAGTAAAAGAAAAGTTAGAAATGCGTGCTGAATCAATGGATATGAAGGATTACATTTATAGAGTAGTTATTCCTGAACAAAAAGAAGTTGAAGTTAAAGATGGAGTACAAAAAGAAAAAATAAAGAAAATGTTTCCTGGATATGTATTGATTGAAATGGTAATGAGCGATGAAGCTTGGTATGTAGTTAGAAATACTCCAGGTGTTACTGGGTTTATCGGATCTAGTGGTAAGGGAGCAAAACCTACACCATTACAACCATATGAAGTAGATAATATTCTTAATAATATGGGAATTAGTAGATTTGATGTTGATAATGAATTAGAAGTAGGAGCTAAAGTTAAGATTATTGCAGGACCATTTACAGGTATGTATGGTGTTGTTGATAGTTTAGATGTTCCAAATCAAAAATTATTATTAAATGTTGATTTATTTGGACAAGAAACTTCTGTTGAAGTAGAAATGTCTCAAATTGAGATTGCGATAGACTAATTTTACAAAAATACTTGATTTTTAAAATCTTGTATGTTATTATTGAAGCGCTATATTGAAATTTATATAGTTAGAAATAAGTGGGAAGCGCGGATCTTGGCTATTTGGACCACTCGCGAAAACGAAATAAAATATTATAGGAGGTGTTTTTCGTGGCAAAAGAAGTTGTTAGAAAAATTAAATTACAAATTCAAGCTGGAAAAGCTACACCTGCTCCACCAGTTGGGACAGTGTTAGGGCCAGCAGGAATTAATTTACAAGAATTCTGTACAAAATATAATGATGCAACTAGAGATAGAATGGGAGATATTTTACCAGTTGAAATTTCAATTTATGATGATAGAAGTTTTGATTTCGTAGTAAAAACTCCACCAACTGCATTTTTATTAAAGAAAGCTGCTAAAGTTGATAAGGGTTCTGTTAAGGGATCTAAAGAAACTGTTGCAACTTTAACAAAAGATCAAATTAGAGAAATTGCAGAAATTAAATTACCAGATTTAAATGCTTATACAGTAGAAGAAGCTATGAAAATCGTTGAAGGTACTGCTCGTAATATGGGTATTGCTGTTCAAGAATAATTTGAAAAAAATATAAAATAAAAAAGTAATTTATTATACATATAGGTTTATACCTATGTGGGAGGATAATCCGCATATACCACATAAGGAGGAAATAAAATGAAAAATAGAGGGAAAAAGTATGTAGAAGCTGTTTCTAAGATTGAAAAAGGAAAAGCTTATACAAAAGAAGAAGCTGCAAAATTAGTTAAAGAAACTTCTGTTAGCAAATTTGTTTCATCTGTTGAAATTGCTGTTAGACTTAACTTAGATACTAAGAAAGCTGATCAACAATTAAGAGGAGCAATCGTACTTCCAAATGGTACTGGTAAAACTAAAAAAGTTTTAGTAGTAGCTAGAGGAGAAAATGCTAAGAAAGCAGAAGCTGCAGGAGCTGATTTTGTTGGTGATGTAGATATACTAGAAAAAATCGAAAAAGAAAACTGGTTCGGATTTGATGTAATGATCGCTACACCAGATATGATGCCATTACTTGGTAAATTAGGTAGAGTATTAGGACCTCGTGGATTAATGCCAAACCCTAAAACTGGAACTGTTACAGTAGATGTAGAAAAAGCAGTTAGCGAAGTTAAAGCTGGACGTGTTGAATATAGAACTGATAGTTTTGGTAATGTACATGGAATTATCGGTAATACTGACTTTACTGAAGAAAAATTGGTTGAAAACATGGATGCATTCATGGCTACTTTATTAAAAGTTAAACCAGCTACAGTAAAAGGTGAATATATTAAAAACATTTCTGTTTCTAGTACTATGGGTCCTGGAATTAAAGTTAGTGTAAATTCTTTTGACAAATAGTATTAAGTAATATATAATATTAATTGATTTTGGTGCCATAGACAGTAGGTATAAAGATAAATCCTACCGAGGACTTAATAAAAAATAACTATTGGGTCTTTATGTCTATGATGTAAAGACCTTTTTTGTGGCACTTTTAAATATAATAGGAGGTGTTAAGATGGCAAACGCAAAGATTCTAGCAGCAAAGCAAGTTGTTATCGATGAAATTAAAGATCGTGTTCAAAATAGCAAATCTGTAGTTTTATTTGATTATCGTGGAATTACTGATAATGAAGCTAAAGAACTAAGAGTTAAATTAAGAGAAAACAACGCTGATTATAAAGTATATAAAAATACTTTAATGGCTAGAGCTTTATCAGATTTAAATATTGATATTGATGCAAGTTTAGTTGGACCTAGTGCTATGGCATTTGGTGAAGATCAAATTGCAGCAGTTAAAGTATTAGCTGATTTTGCTAAAACAAACCAAGCATTAGTTTTAAAAGTTGGTATTATTGATGGAGAAGTTTCTGACAGAGAAAAGTTAGATGCTTTAGCAACAATTCCTTCAAGAGAAGGACTACTTACTATGCTTGCTGCGGGTATGATGGGTGTAGCAAAAGATTTATCTATTTGCTTAGACTTATATGCTCAACAAAAAGAACAATAAAAATAGTTTAAAAATTAAAATAAAAAATTAGGGAGGAAATTAAAATGGCTAAATTAACAAGAGATGAATTTATAAGTGCTTTAAAAGAAATGAACCTTTTAGAAATTAAAGAATTAGTAGATGCAATGAAAGAAGAATTTGGAGTAGATCCAAGTGCTGTAGCTGTAGCTGCTGCACCAGCTGCTCAAGAAGCTGCTGGTCCAAGCGTTGTTACTGTTACATTAGTTAACGCTGGAGCTGCTAAAATCAACGTTATCAAAGTAATTAAAGAAATTACTGGATTAGGATTAAAAGAATCTAAAGATATCGCTGACAATGGTGGAGCTGTTAAAGAAGGTATTTCTGTAGATGAAGCAAATGAAATCAAAGCTAAATTAGAAGAAGCTGGAGCAGAAGTAGAAGTTAAATAATTAATGCTTAGCTTTTAAAGAATCACTTAGGTGATTCTTTTTATTTATATATTAGTAAAATATTTGTAAAATTTATTAAATATAAAAATTATCTATAAATTACTTAATTGATTTTGATGGTATTTTATAGTAAAATATGCTTGAAAGGAGAGTTAACTATAATTTTATTTTATAGTTAACTCTTTTTGTTTTTAACGAGGTGTGTATGGGACAATATTTTAGTAATGAAGATTTAAAAAGTAATATACAAAAATATAATGTTGATATTTTAGGTAATCGTTATTCTTTTTATACGGATAATGGAGTTTTTTCTAAAGAAAAACTAGATTTTGGGACTAGGGTTCTTTTGGAAAATATTCCTATAGAAAAATTACATGGAGATATTTTAGATGTTGGATGTGGATATGGTGTTATTGATATTGTGCTTGGAAAATTAATTGATGCTAAGTTTTTAGGTGTAGATGTTAATAGACGAGCTCTTCATTTAGCGGAAATGAATAAAAAAGAAAATAAATTATCTAATATTGATTTTATTGAAAGTAGTTGTTATGAGAATGTTAGTGGCAAGTATGACTTTATAATTACTAATCCTCCTATTAGAGCAGGAAAGAAAATAGTTTATGAAATTGTTATGGGTGCTAAGAATTACTTAAAAGATGAAGGTAGTTTGTTCATTGTTGTTAGAAAGGAACAAGGTGCTAAGTCAATGATAAGAGATTTGGAGGAAATATATAAGGTAGAGATATTAAATAAAGTAAAAGGTTTTTTTGTAATAAAATGCGATTTAGGTTGACTTGTTGATGAAAATATGCTAATAATATAAATTGGCAACGTATTATTTGTTAATAATTATGTTCTTTGATTAAATATACTGTTAGGGGTGAATTTTAGTGGCATATAAGATTATTAATTGTGGTGACCACCGTCAAAGAAGAAGTTTTTCTAGAATTAGAAATACTTATGAATTAAAGGATTTATTAGAAATCCAAAAGAAATCATATCAATGGTTTATTGATACTGGTATTAAAGAAGTTTTCGAAGACTTATTCCCCGTTGAAAATTTCTCAGGGACTTTATCTTTAGAGTTTGGAGATTATCATTTTGATGAACCAAGATACTCTATTAAGCAAAGTAAAGATAGAGAAACTACATTTGCTGCGCCTTTGAAAGTTGAAGTGCGTCTTTTTAATCATGAAACAGGGGAAGTAAAAGAACAAGAAATTTTCTTAGGTGATATGCCTGTAATGACTGAAAGTGGTACTTTCGTTATTAATGGAGCTGAACGTGTTATCGTTTCGCAATTAGTTAGATCTCCAAGTGTTTATTTCAATAAAGAAATAGATAAAAATGGTAGACCTTGTATTACTTCACAAATAATTCCAACACGTGGAACTTGGCTTGAATTTGAAACTGATGCCAGGGATGTTTTGTATGTAAGAATTGATAGAACTAGAAAAGTTCCAATTACTACATTATTACGTGCGTTTGGATTATCTAGCGATGAAGAAATTATTAAATTATTTGGTAAAGATGAATATTTAGAAAATACTTTAGCAAAAGATTCAACTAGAAATACAGATGAAGCTTTAATTGAAATCTATGAAAAATTAAGACCAGGAGAACCTGCTACTTTAGATTCTTCTAAAAACCAAATTATTACTAGATTCTTTGATGAATTTAGATATGATTTAGCTAAAGTTGGACGTTATAAATTCAATAGAAAATTAAATGTTTTAGATAGAGTTTTAGGACTTGCTTTAGCAGAAGATATTAAGGTAAATGGTGAAGTTGTTGTTGAAAAGGGTACTGTTGTTAATAAAGATATCCTTGATACTTTAAAACCAATTTTTGCTGATGGATATAATGTTACTGAAGTAAAAATAAATGAAGAATTAGATGGATTTAATAAAGTACAAACTTTAAAAGTATATGATCCTAATAATAAGAAGGAAGTTATTACTTTAATAGGTAATGATCAATCTTTAGAAGTTAAGAGATTAACTATTTCTGATGTATATGCATCTGTATCTTATTATTTAAATTTATTAAGAGGATTTGGAAATATTGACGAAATAGACCATTTAGGAAATCGTAGAATTCGTCAAGTTGGTGAATTATTACAAAACCAATTTAGAATTGGGGTTTCTCGTATGGAAAGAGTTATTCGTGAAAGAATGACTACTCAAGAAATGGAAGAAGTTACTCCAAAAACTTTAATTAATATTAGACCAATTACTGCGGCAATGAAAGAATTCTTTGGAAGCAGCCAATTATCTCAATTTATGGACCAAACAAACCCTATAGCTGAGTTAACAAATAAGAGACGTTTATCTGCATTAGGTCCAGGGGGATTATCTAGAGATAGAGCTGGTACTGAAGTTCGTGACGTTAATGCATCACACTATGGTCGTATTTGTCCAATTGAGTCTCCAGAAGGACAAAACATTGGGTTAATTACATCTTTAGCAAGTTATGCTAAGATTGATGATTATGGATTTATTATGACTCCATATCGTAAAGTTGTTGATAAGAAATTAACTGATCAAGTTGATTATTTAACAGCTGATGAAGAAGCAGATATTATTATTTCTTTAGCTACAGTTAATGTAGATGAAAATGATGTAATGATAGATGATGAAGTACCTGCTAGATATCGTGGTGAAAATATTTTAGTTAAACCAGAACAAGTTGACTATGTAGACGTATCACCACAACAAGTTGTAGCAGTTACTACAAGTTGTATACCATTCCTTGAACACGATGATGCTACTCGTGCGTTAATGGGTGCTAACATGCAACGTCAATCTGTACCTCTTCTTAGAGCAGAAGCTCCATTTGTTGGTACTGGTGTTGAATATGTAGCAGCTAGAGATAGTGGTGCTGTTGTTGTTTGTAAAGCTGATGGTGTTGTTGATTATGTAGATGCTAGAAAGATTGTTGTTAAAACAGTTGGTGGAAAAGATGAATATTTCTTAGCTAACTTTGAACTTTCTAATGCTGGTACATGTCAACATCAAAGACCTATTGTTAAGGTTGGAGATCAAGTTAAACGTGGTAGCGTAATAGCTGATGGACCAAGTACTGACAAGGGAGAACTTGCACTTGGTAAAAATGTAGTTGTTGCATTTATGACATTTAATGGATATAACTACGAAGATGCTGTTATTTTAAATGAAAATCTAGTTAAAGATGATGTATATACAGGTATTCATTTAGAAGACTTTGAAATGCAATGTCGTGAAACTAAATTAGGACCTGAAGAAATTACTCGTGATATTCCTAATGTTAGTGATGAAGCTAGAAAGAACTTAGATGAAAATGGTATTGTAATTGTTGGTACTGAAGT
>SVAL01000014.1 GCA_015059405.1 Bacillota bacterium | reverse complement strand
ATAAAATATTATAATTATGATAGATTTCAAGAAAAATTAAAAGAACTGACACCGATTCAATATCGTCTTCAGTTCTCTAAATAGCTCTTTTTTTGAAAATGTCTTTTTTAATAAAACACTCTCTTTCAGTTCTTTTATATTTTTATATATAAATTTATACTTTTTTGTAGATTTTTAATTTTGACTATCAATTATATATTTGAAAGCATTTGGTTTAGATGAAGCTCCTCCAATTAAATATCCATCAATGGATTCAACTGTATTTAATTCATCAATATTCTTATCACTAACACTTCCACCATATAAAATAGTAGTTTTTTCTACATTATAAGTAGTTTTTACATAGTCTTTAATAAAGTTCATTGCTTCATCTATTTCTTCTAAAGTTGGAGTAAGTCCAGTTCCTATAGCCCAAATAGGTTCATAAGCAATAATTATTTTTTTAACAGCTTCTGGGGATAAATCTTTTAAATCTCCATTAAGTTCATTTTTAATAACAGTTTCTGTGGATTTATTTTGTCTTTCTTCTAATTTTTCACCAATACATAAAATTGGGGTAATATCTTGATCTAGAAGTTTTTTTACTTTAATATTAATTTCTTCATCTGTTTCTTTGTTGTATTCTCTTCTTTCACTGTGTCCAACAATACAATATGGAATATTTAATGATTTTAATTGTGGTGCTGAAACTTCACCAGTATATGCTCCATTATCATTAATAGATACATTTTGGGCCCCAACTGGTACTACACCATTATAATATTCTAAGAATGGAAATGTAGGACATACTATTACTTGTTTATTATCCATATTAGTATTTTTTAATGTTTCAACAAATGTTAAAACATCTTCCTTATTCATATACATTTTTTGATTACCAATTACTATTTTACTCATCATCATCATCCTTTCCTTTTAAATTATCAATCATAGTTCTAAAAAATCCTTTTTTCTTTTCTTGAGATGCTTTATATACATCTAATACTCTTTCTGCATAATACTTAGAACTATATCCTTCAGCATTAAGTCTAGCTTGTTTAGATAATCTTTCTAATTCTTTTGGATTATCCATTAAATTTTTCATTATATTTATATATTCTTCTTTATTAGTAAATATTTTACCATTTAAATCATCTATAACAACATTAATAAAACTTTCGTCTTTAATACAAACAGGAGTTATTCCTCCAGCCATTGCTTCTATAACTGTTAAACCTTGTGTTTCAGTAGTAGACGCAGTTACAAAAATATCTGCTAGTTGATAATAACATGGGATATCAGCATATGGAACTTTTCCTCCTAAAATAATATTATTTTGAAGATTTAACTCTTTAACAAGTTCTCCATATTCTGCCATATCAGGTCCATCACCAATAATTAATAATTTGATATTTTTATTATGTTTTACTAGTTCTTCATGATTTCTAATTAAGAATTCTATATTTTTTTCTTTTGCAAGTCTACCTACAAAAATAACTGTGATATCTTTTTTAGATATATTATATATTTTTTGTAGTTCTTTTATTTTTTCTTTATTAACATTTTCTTTATAAAAACGATCTATTTCAATACCAGTTGGGACAATATGAACATTTTTATGAACTTCATATTTTTCTTTAAATAAATCATATGTCTTTTTTGTAGGTACGATAAGTTCATTTGCGGTTTTATCGCAATAGAATAAAGTTAAATATTCAACAATCTTCTTACTTGATTTATCAAAATATCCCTTAGTTATATAATGAATATAGTCTTCATACATAGTATGATATGTATGAATAAGAGGAATATCAAATTGTTTTGCAATTATTCTTGCGAATGTTCCAACTCCAAATTCTGTATGAGAATGGATAACATCTAAGTTCCATTTTCTAATTGTATTAATAGCTTTTACTGGATATATACCAGTTAGACGATAATCATAAATACCAATTGGGATACCAGGTATTCTAATAATTGTATCATCATTTTCAAATTTATATTCTAAAGCATCATCATTTACAGTAACGATGAATACTTCATGTCCTTTTTTTTCTAGTGCTGTTTTTAACATTAAAACACTAGTTGCTACCCCATTTATATGTGGAGGATATGTATCTGTAAATAAACCTATTCGCATTCTTCTTTCACTCCTTTAAATGTATTGAATGTAATTGCACCAACTATCATAGCTAAATAATATGTAATACTACGCCATAATAATAAAACTGCTTTTGTTGTGGAAGGAACCATAAAGTGTCCAAAAAACTCTAAGAAGCTACCTTCAATACCACCACTACCACCAGGAAGTGGTACAAATGCACCTATAATACTTACATAAGCACAACATGCATATACTGCCATAACTGTAACACTACTACCAAATCCTAAAGCATAAATTACAAATAATGGTGTTAGATAATAACATGCTAATCCTATAATATTATAAATATATCCTTTTACAATTAATGATTTTTTTTCACGTAAAAGAACTGCACTTTCATTAAATTCTTTTAATTTTAATTTCCAAGAATTTATAGTCTTTTCTTTATTTTTTACTAATTTCATTTTAGAGAACAATCCAATTACATTATTTACTACGAATCTATTAAATTTTGTTGAAAAACTTACAAATAATAGACCTAATCCAACTAAGGTATTAATTGTAAAACCAACTATTGTAAGTGTTGTAAGCAATGGATTTGTTTCTACAAGTCCAAACTTCATATTTAATAAGACAGCAATTACTCCATGTGTTATTAATGCCATTTGATACAAAATAAAGTCTTGAACAATAATATTAGTACTATGAGTAAACTTTAGTCCACTTTTTCCTAACATATATATTTGCATAGGTTGACCACCTGATGCAAATGGAGTAATACCGTTAAAAAACTGAGTTATGGTTATTTGCTTGAATATTTGTTTTAATTTAATCTTTTCCCTATACTCCCTAACAATATTGTGAAGTGCTAAAGATTTAAAAAACCAATATAGGACTGAAAATGCCATCCCAATTACTATAAACATAATATTGGCTTTTGATAAAGCATTTACAATATCATTAAAATCATCTTTAATAACGAAGAATACTACTACTATTGTTATTAATAATAGTATTAAACTATTTTTTTTAATATTTTTCATTAGTTTCTTTCAGGAATAGAAGTTAAACCAGGAAGATCTTTTCCTTCCATATATTCAAGTGTTGCTCCACCACCGGTAGAAGCATGAGTTACTTTTTCTTTATAACCTAAATCAGTTGCAGCTGCAACAATATCTCCACCACCTAAAATAGTAGGAATATTATTATTAACTAGATATTCTAATATCTTTTTACTTCCCTCAGTACATTTTTCAAATTCATATACTCCTAAAGGTCCATTCCAGAAAACAATCTTAGCTGATGATAAAATATTTGTAAACTTTTCAACAGTATTAGGCCCAATATCTAATCCCATTTCATTTTCATTTAATTCATTAACGCTTACATAACGATTATCTGCATCATTATTAAATTCTACAAAAGCATTAACATCAGTTGGTAGGATTATCTTTTCTGGATACATTTCAACCATCTTTTTAGCAAATTCTAAACTTTCTTCATCAATAACTGATTTAGCTGTATTAATTCCACTTGCTTTTAAGAAAGTAAATGCCATTCCTCCACCAATTAATATATAATCAGCTTTAGTAACTAGATTTTCAATTACACCAATCTTATCAGCTACTTTGCTTCCACCTAAAATAAGTACAAATGGTTTTTCTGGATTATCTAATCTTGATAATTCTGTTAATTCTTTTTCTACTAAAAATCCAATTCCAGAAGGTAATTTAGATGCAAGGCCTGAATTTGATGCATGTGCTCTATGTAATGTACCAAATGCATCATTAACAAATACATCTCCTAAACTAGCCCAATAAGATGCTAATTCTTCATCATTTTTACTTTCTTTTTTACCATCTAAATCTTCATAACGTGTATTTTGAACTAGAATAATATCACCAACATTCATATTGTTAACAGCATTTTCTAATTCTTCTCCTCTTGTTACAGAAACGAATGTTACTTCTTTTCCAAGAAGTTCACTTAATCTAGTAGCAACCGGTCTTAAATTATTCTTTTCTAAATCTGCTTCTTCTTTTACTTTACCTAAATGAGAAAACAAAATAATTTTAGCATTTTGTTCAAGTGCATATTTAATTGTAGGTATGCTTGTAACAATTCTATTGTCATCTCTTATTTCTCCATTTTTCATAGGTACGTTAAAGTCGCATCTAATTAAAACTTTCTTGTTTGATAATTCTAAATCTCTGATATTTTTCTTCATTTTTTGACCTCCTATTGTCCAGTTTCATTATAACATATCTATTCAAAGCGACACAATAAAATGCATTAATACAAAGAAAAACCTATCTAAATAAACATGTTTTTTACATATTCTTAGATAGGTTTTAATTATTTAATTAATGTTTTTGTTGAAGTAGGTTTTTCTGTTTTTATACCATGAGCACTATTATATGAATCAATAATTTTTGTTCTTATTTTTTCCTTAGAGATTGAATCAATTCCTTGGCTTACAAATAATCTTGCTGAATAGTTAAAAATACCTTCAAATGTTGGATATCCTTCTTCTTTTATTTTGTCATAAATAGATAGTTTTTCATCTGCAGTTAGTTCATGTCCTCCAGCAGCATGTAATAATCTTAATTTTTCAGACATTTTTATTTCTTGTCTTAACCAAAAGAAATCTTCAGTAAACTTTGATAAACTATTTCCAAGACTAGCTTTTTTATTTCTTCTTGCTATTCTAGCTAACACGTTTGGTTCTAAATCAGTTAAAGAATAATATTCCATTAATCCAAACTTATTACCTAAATTTTCATCTCTATAGGACTTTAGTCCCCACTCAACAATATTTAATAATTCTAAATCTTCCACGTTATATCCCCCTTTTTCATTGAGCAATGATTATTCTAGCACCTTTATTTTTATTTGTCTATCTATAAATTCAAATAAAAAGGAAAAATATTCCTATTTTTCCATTAAGTATTTAGCAGTTCTAACCATTTGAGCAGAATAACTCATTTCATTATCATACCAAGCTACTACTTTAACTAATTGTTTTCCTTCTACATCTAGAATACTTGTTGATAATCCATCAACTAAAGATCCACATGTAGCACCAATTACATCGCTAGATACGATAGGATCATCTGTATAATTTAATGTTTCATTAACATTATTCTTTAAAACAGCATTAATTTCTTCTACTGTTGTTGGTCTTCCTAATTCAAGAACTAAGTCTACTACTGATCCAGTTGGTACTGGTACACGCATAGCAGTTCCTTCCATTCTTCCATTTAATTCAGGAATTACTTTACCAATAGCTGATGCAGCACCAGTTGATGCTGGAACAATATTAGCAGCACAAGCTCTACCACGACGAGCTTTAATTCCTTTTTTATGAGCAACGTCTAATGTTGCTTGGTCATTAGTATAAGCATGAACAGTTGTCATGTATCCTTTTTCTACACCGAAAGCATTATGAAGTACATTAAGTACTGGTGCTAAACAGTTAGTAGTACAACTAGCTGCAGAAATAATTTCTTCTGTTCCATCTAAGATTTCATGGTTAACATTATAAACGATAGTTTTTAAGTCACCTTTAGCTGGTGCAGAAATAATTACTTTTTTAGCTCCTGCTTGAATATGAGCACTTGCTTTTTCTTTATCAGTAAATAAACCAGTACATTCAAATACTACGTCTACTCCTAATTCTCCCCATGGTAAATTTGCTGGGTCTTTTTCAGCATATACCTTTACTTTTCTGTCTCCTACTACGATCATATCATCTTCGTATCCAATTTCATTTACACGATAGTTTCTATGATTTGTATCATATTTTAATAAATATGATAATTGTTCAGCATCTGTTAAGTCGTTAATTGCTACAACTTCTAATTCTGGATCTTCTTCCATAATTCTAAATACTAAACGTCCGATTCTTCCGAATCCATTGATTGCTACTCTTTTCATTTTTTCATCTCCTTAAGTTACTTTAAAACAACTTCCACCAATAAACTCACGTAATAATGAATCATCTGGAATATCTTCCGATGGCATTGGTAAGAATGTTTTTAACAAATTAATTAATCTTTTTGCTTCATTATAATATTCACTTTTTGGATCAACTGAATACAATAATGGCTCTGCATATGTCTTTAATATTCCAAGTTCATATATTAAAGCGGTATTAAATGTTACATTAGCTTCTGATTGATATGGGAAAATATATTTTTCTTCTCCCTCTCTTACATCTTTCCATGAAGCTAAAGTCTTCTCTACTTTATGACCACGAGTACGATTATCTCTAATAATACGTCTTAATAAACGATTATCTGATGTAGAAATACGATTGTGATTATCTATACTTATACCAGTCATTGGTGAGATATACATTTTATATTTTTTACTACGAGGAATATTACTTAATATAGCTGGATTTAGTGCATGAATTCCTTCTATTACTAAGACATCATTTTTACCTAATTTCATAGGTAATTTATATTCTGGTTCTCCAGTTAAGAAATTATACACTGGTGCTACTATTTCTTCCCCATTTAAAAGCTTATCAACGTTTTCATTAAATAATTCAACGTTTACTGCTTCTAAACATTCATAATCGTATGTACCATCTTTTTTCTTTGGAGTTTTCTTACGAGATACGAAATAGTCATCCATAGATATTTGAACTGGATTAATACCAAAACTTGTTAAATAATTGGTTAATTTTATTGACGTTGTAGTCTTACCAGATGATGATGGACCAGCAATTAAAATTATTTTTAATCTATCTTTATGACTATGTATTTCTCTTGCGATATTTAATAATCTACTAGCTTGAATAGTTTCATCTAATCTAATTAGATTTCCCATTTTTCCTTGACTAACGATATCATTTAAATCAGCAGCATTAGTAATATTCATTATTCTAACCCAATCTTGATATTCATGATATACATCAAATCTTTGTGGAATATGATGATATTTACTAACTTCTCCATTACTATATCTATGAGGGAACATTAATACAAGTCCTTCTTCATTTAGGTATTCAATATTAAATCTATTTAATACTCCTGTAGAAGTAGGCATTTTACTAAAATAAAAATCATACATGTGCCCTAATTGATATAGAGTGATATAACTATTAGTATTATATTTCAACATAGAAGATTTATCAGTATCACCATTTTTTTCAAAATAGTCTATCGCTTCTAATCTTGATACATTTCTAGGTGTAATTTTAATATCTTGTTCTGAAACTTCAAGCATTTTGTTTTTGATTTCTTTAATCATATCTTTAGTAAGTTTTTTATCTACAGTAATATATAATCCTTTATCAATACTATATCTTACAAATACTTTAGTTTTCTTACCATATAATTCTCTTATAGAATATATTAATAGATATATTAGTCCATTTAAATAAATTCTATTACCTTCGCCACTCATTAAATCAAAGAATTCTATTTCAGAACCACCTTCAACTAATTCAGATAATTCTTTATAAATACCTTTTTCTCTTGCTACTACTATAGGAATTTCAAACTTATCTTTATATTCTTTTATGATATCCTCGAAAGTAGTACCTCTAGCGAAAGTTTTTTCTTCACCAAAAACAATTGCCTTTATACCTTCATCAATCATGTTATCCCTCTTTCTATTCTAAAAACATTTTATCATATTTCTTGTTTACAATTAACTTATTTTTAAATTTTATTTATATTTTTACATTTTTATGTATAATTTTATTAATTTAAAACTATTATTTAGATAGGTGATTATATGAACTTAATACCAATGGTAGTAGATAAAGAAAGACATGGGGAAAGAAGTTATGATATTTTTTCTAGATTATTAAAAGAAAGAATTGTATTTATTAGTGGGGAAATAGATGATGATTTATCTAATTCAGTAATTGCGCAACTTTTGTATTTAGACGCAATAAATAATGAGGATATTTCTATTTATATTAATTCTCCAGGAGGAAGTATTACTAGTGGTATGGCAATATATGACACAATGAACTTTATTAAAAGTGATGTTTCAACTATTTGTATCGGAATGGCTGCAAGTATGGCTGCTTTTTTATTATCTTGTGGAAAAAAAGGAAAAAGATTTATTTTGCCTAATAGTGAAGTTATGATACATCAACCTTTAGGTGGTGTTAGTGGTCAAGCAACAGAAATTAAGATAGCTGCGGAAAGAATATTAAAATTAAAAGAAAAACTTAATAAAATTTTATCTAATAATACTAATAAAGATTTTGATACTGTTACTAAAGATACAGAAAGAGACTATTTTATGGATAGTAATGAAGCTTTAGAATATGGTATTGTTGATAAAATTATTACAAATTAAAAAACTCCCTAGGAGTTTTTTATTTATTATCATTTAATATTTCTTTTATTTTCCATCCGATTGTTGATTCATTTTTACTTCCACAGTATTCACATTCTAATGCGTGAAACTCTATTGATGAACCACAATTTTTACATTTAGATGCGAACTCTGAATTAGACTTGTGTTTTTGTTTAACATTTCTAATTAATCTTACTCTTGAACTACCAAAAGATATTTCTATTGTATTAGTTTTTTCTATATAATAATATTTTCTAATTAAATATGAAAGAACAATACAAGTATCATTTCCATCTCGATCATAAGTAGCACTTTGATATTTTAAAATATCAAAATCTATTAAATCTTTATATTTTGTATTTTTATCATCATAATAATAATTACTTAATTCTGTATTTAAATCACTATATACTCTTTTTTCATTTATATTCATTCTTATAGTTTTAAAATCATGCCAGATATCTTTTTCTAATAATAATGGTATAAATTGAACAAATAAAATAATTCCTTCTATCACTAAACCAGCAGTTAAAAACGATAAAAACATTTCAAAGGTAATTACTTCAAAACGAACTAAAAATGATAGAAGTAGTAGGATTACTCCAAAAATAGATGTGTCTTTAATAACTTTATTACTAATTTTTTCTTTCTTTTTAGAAATTTCTAATGAAAAATCAGTATCACAATAAGGACACCCAAATACAAATTTTTTAGCTTCATCTTGATATCCACAACTTGGACATTCAATTATTTCTTTAGATTTGTTACTAGAAAAGTAAGTGTATTTCATTTTTTTATTAAAATCTTTTTGAGTATAAATTTCTTTTCCATTATGAAAGTACACCTTTTCTATTCTTGGTCTTTTACAAATAGTATCATTTTTTTTAAAATCACTTGAATAATAGAGAATACTATTATCTTCTTCGTTTAAAAATCTTTCTTCTATTACTATGTTTTTAGAATTTAGTCGCTTTAAATGCGGTTTTATATTTTGTTTTATCATACTACCACCAATTTAATTATATCTTATTTAGGTATCTAAACAAAAAAGATAAACGTTTTATATAGCATATTTTACACTATAATTACATTTATCTTTATTTATTTTCTCTTTCTCTTAAGCGCTCAGCGATTTCTCTTATTTTTCTAAAGCGATGATTTAGACCAGATTTAGTAATTGGAGTTTGAGTTTCTAAAGACATTATCTCACTTAACTCAATTAAAGATGATTCTGGATATTTCTTACGATATTCAGCTACTAATTGTAGTTTTTCATCTAATATACCAATACCTATTATATTTTCAATATCTTCTATATCTTTAAGTTGATTATTACATGTTGCAATTATCTTTTCAGTATTAGCTTGTTCACAATTATTTAAGCGATTAGTAATGTTTTTTTGTTCTCTAAGAACTCTGACATCTTCATAATATAAAACTGATTTATAGGCTTTTATTAGTTTTAGGAAATCACCTATTTTTTCTGCCTCTTTTAAATAAACCATATATTTAGTATCTCTTAAAATAATTTTACTATTTAAATTAAAATGATTTAATAATCTCTGTACAAAAACAGATTCATATTTTTTATCAAATAAGAATTCTAAATGATATTGCGATGTTTTTGGATCATTAATACTACCTTTAGCAAGGAAAGTTCCTCTTATGTAGGCTTTCATTTCTTCTTCTGATCCAATTATATATTCTTTTGGAGAATCTAATATATTTTTATTTTCATCTACTACAGATAAATCTTGTAGAATAAAGTCTTGTTTTTCTTTTATTTCTATATAGTAGACATTATTTTTATTAAAAGCAACGTTTTGTCTAGTAGTCATATGACAATGAATACCATATATATTTTTCACAATAGCATAAATTCTTTTTGCTATCATCATATTTTCAGTATAAAGTAAGATAGTGTTATTAGAAAAATGACCATTGTTTCTAATAAAAGCAGATAATTCTGCGATATTTTCTGATTTAGATAATCTTAAATCACTAATTTCATTTTTTACTTCTGTTGCAAAAGACATATTATTTCCTCATTAAATATGAGAATACAATGGTACTTAATAATAAACTATCATGTTTTAGTGTTCCATCTTCAGCTAATACTAATAAATCACTCTCTATTACTTCAACACCTAAAGCATCTAACTTGGCATAGTCAATTGTTACTTTTGATTTTTCTTCTTCACGACGATATTTATCAATCATTTCCTGACTAATATCAGTATTTGATGCGATTACTACTTCTATTTTTCTTTTATCTAAATATTTATTTAATACTTCAATATGATCACCTACACAGAAATCATCTGTTTCTCCTGGTTGTGTCATAGCATTACAAATATACATTAATTTAGCCTTAGAATTTTTAATAGCTTTTCTCATTTCTTTACCAATGATAGTTGGTAAAATACTTGTATATAAACTTCCCATACTAAATACAATTAAGTCTGCTTCTTTTACAGCTTCAATTGCTTCTTTAGTAATAGTTGGTTCTTCTTTATAGAAAATTCTTTTCTTTATATCTCTATTATGAGTGATTTCTTCTTCTCCCTCAATAATTTCACCTTTTTCTGTCTCAGCCATTAAGGTTAAACTATCCTCAGAAATAGGATATACTTTATGTCTTACATCTAATAAATCACTTAGACATGTAATTGAATCTTTTAAACTACCTGTAATATTCATCATTCCAATTAAAATTAAGTTTCCTATTGAATGGCCATTGAAATCACTATATGTTTCAAATCTATAACTCATTAAATCTTTTATTTCTTGACGTTCTCCTGATAAATTAGTAATTACTTGTCTAATATCACCAACTGCTGGAACATTAAATTCATGACGTAATCTACCAGTAGATCTACCATTATCAGCTACTGTTATAATAGCTGTTATGTCAACGGGGAAATCTTTTAGTCCTCTTAATAAATAAGAAATACCAGTTCCTCCACCAAATACTACAACTTTTTTATACATTTTATCACCAATATAATTATACTATATTTCTTAAATAATATAAAAAGATTTATATTTTATTTTACTAAAATATAAATCATATAACTTAATATAACAAATAAGGAAATTATTATAGGATAAAAAGCAAGATTTACAAAAGCAGCCTCTTCTTTATTTGTCATTGCTTTTCCTTGCGGTGTTGAATAAGTTAAAACTCGATTATTACCTTTACCTTGTGCTTGTTTTTTTATAGTATTTAAATAATCGTTATAATACCACATATTTCCATTAACTAATACTTCACGATAATAACTATCTTCTGGGTATACTACTGGAATATTAGATTCGATACTATCAAAATAATTTCTTAAATTTTCAGTTGGAAAACAACTATAATCATAGAAAGTACCACTAGGTAATGAGAAATATGTTCCCACTGCTAGTTTAGCTAAAGACTCAATATTTTTCTTGCGTAGTTCTTCATTTGAACCCTTATACACTCTTAAGAAATCATAGTCTTCTACAAAACCAATAGTTTCTGAGGTTATATCTGCATATTTTCCTTCTGAATGTAGTTCTTTTAACCTACTATCTAATTTTATAAATATTTCTCTTGCTTGATCAGGATCTAGATTATATGTAAAATGTTCTTTTAGAGTTTCCATATAGCATCACCTATTATAGTTATACCATTTTTATAAGTATTTTTGAATATATTTTTTAAATTTTTCTTTCGTTAATCTTATACAATTATCGACTCTTTTATAGGTTAAATCTAACAAAATAGATATTTCTTTATTAGAAAAACTATTTAGTCTTAACTCATATATTTGTGATTGAACATCTGATAATTCATATTTAAAATCATATAATACTTTCTTAAAATATATATCATTTGATATGTTTTCTACTAAATATTTATCATCAAATAACGTATCTTCGAGCATTATGTCATCACCAACTATTAGCCCATGTATCGATGTTGCATTAGTTAAAATCTGATGTTTGTATCTAGTTTGCTTCTTTATATATCTTTCCATCTCTCTTTTAATAATTAAATTAGCAAAAGTATAGAAAAGACAATCTTCTTCTTCCATATAATAATGAATTGCGTTTATCAATCCTATTGTACCTTCTTGAATTAATTCCTCTTTTTCAATACCATGACCAGCATATTTTTTTAGATAATAATCAGCTTGTTTAATTATTATTGGTTGGTATTTTTCTAACATCATAGAATAAGCATCTTCACTATTTTCTGAAATCATATAAAGTAATTCAAAATCATTAAGTTCTTTATAAATATTAATTCCCCCTATTTATTTGAACGAATCACCTCATATATCATTATTCCAGCAGCAACTGATGCGTTCAAACTATTTATTTTTCCATTCATAGGGATTCTAGCTATAAAATCACAAGATTTTTTAATACTTTCGCTCATTCCAAAACCTTCACTACCAATAACTAAAGCTATCTTTCCAGAATAATCAATTTCACGATAATCAACACTATTTTCCATATCTGTACCTACTAACCAAAATCCATTATCCTTTAATTTTTTTATAGTTTGGTTTAAATTAGTTACCATTGCAATTCTTACATTTTCTAAAGCACCGGCACTTGTTTTCATAACAGTAGAATTAACTGAAACACTTCTATCTTTAGGAATAATAATTCCATTAATACCAGCTGCTTCACAAGTTCTTATAATTGCCCCTAAATTATGTGGATCTTCTAAATGATCAAGAATAACTACTTTTGAGTTTTCATCATCGATAAAATCTTCAATTTCACAGTATTTAAAATCCTCTATGTATAAAATTATACCTTGATGAGAATATTTATCAAATCGAAGAAACTCTCTTTTAGTCATTACTTCAGGTCTAATTCCTCTTTTTTCTATAAGAGAATTTACAGAATCATCATTAAAATCTTCTTGAATTATTATTTTTTCTACTTTTTTATTACTTTTTAAAATTTCTTTTGCTACATTTCTTCCATATACTAACATAATTATTCTCCTAATATTTCATTCATTATTTCATCTATTCTATTTTTATTATTAGATAATTCTAAATATCCTATTATTGCTTCTAAAGCAGTTGCATGTTTATAAGTAACTATATCACAATTTTTAGGGTGTGAATTACTTTTATTATTACGTGCTCTTCTTATTATTGATTGCTCTTCTTCAGTAAAAAAGTTTTTTTCTAGTAGCGTTTTAAGAAACGCTGCTTGATTTTTAGCAGATACATAATTAGATGCTTCTTTTTGTAAATCATTTACTTTTGCTATATTTTTATTAATTAAATATTTTCTTATATAATCTTCATAAATAGTATCTCCTAAATAAGCTAATACTAAGACATTTATTTCATTAATAGACATAAAAATCACCTACATGTAGTTTACTATAAACTGATATAAAAGGCAAAGAAAAAAGAGATTACTCTCTTATTTTGATAACACTAAAAAATAATATAAAGCAAATGCTACTGCTGCTAATAATACTACTATTAGTAAAATTTTTCCAAATGAACTTTTTTTCTTTGGTTTTACTTCTACAACAACTTCTTCAGTACGTCCTGCAAGTAAATCAGGTCTTGAATTTGGATCTTGTTGTGCAGCTAAGTATGCTTGTCTTTGACGTTCAAGTTCTGCTAGTTCTTGTTGGTGTTTCATTTCTATTTTTTCATTATTTATACGTTCTTCTTCATCGTATTGATTTCCTAATAAATTAGGATTTATTTCACCAACTGTTGCCTCAGGCATATCTGGTATTTGAACTTCTACTGGTTTTGGAATATCTTCTTCAAATTTTAATTCAGTTGCATTAATAGTAACTGTTTCTAAAGAATCATTTACGATTTCTACTTCACTATCTTGTACTTGTTCTTCTGGTTGTATTATAACTTCTTCTTGTGATTTTTCCTCACCTAATGGAGTTACTTTTTCTACTTGTACCTCTTCTAATTTATTTTCACTTACTGTTTCTTTATCACATACTGGGCACTTACTATCATTTTCTAATTCTTTTCCGCATTTAGGACATTTATTCATATTAAACACCTCTATCTATTTTAAATAATACTATATTATTATAAAAAAAACTAGTATTTACTAGTTCTCTTTAATATTTAGCATTTATTAAATGAATTGATATTTCATTTAATAAAAGTATATTTAATGTTTTTTCTAATTGTTTAATATCTATTTCTTTTAATTTATATTCTTTCTTTAAATAATTAATATTTTCTTCTATTAATTTACTATATTTATCTATATATAAATATCTTGTAATTATTACAAAAATCATTAAAACTAAGCATAATAACATAATTCCTAAATCTTTAGATGATGCCGCTATCATAAAGAAAATAAATGCTATTTTATTAGTTATATCAAGGGATAAAAACTTAAGTTTATTTTCTTTTCTAGTTTTATTATCTTGAAACGCTAGGGCTTTTATTACTTGATAAAATGAAGTTGTTAGCGATGATAGGTCTTCATCATTATATACTTCTTTTGATAATCTAATAACATTTCTTTCTATATCATAATGGTCACTATATTTATTATTTACCTTAGTAACATATAATGTAGCAAGATTATTTTTAGTTAAAATTTCTTTAGAAACAAATAATCCAGATCCATCTTTAATTTTTATTTTTTTATTTTTCTTATAATTAATAATTACTTTTAACTGAGTAATAATAGAATATATTATTATTAAAATATAAATTATACACACTAAATGAAACATATTATATTAATTCGTAAGTTGTTCCTTCACGTGAATCGATCAACTTAATTCCTTTTTCTAATAGACTATTTCTGATTTCATCTGCTTTAGCATAATCTTTATCTTTTTTAGCTTGATTTCTTTCTTCAATCTTAGCTAAAATTTCTTTTTCTAATTCTTCATCTACTTCAGCTTCTTCTTCTATTAAATTAAGTCCTAAAACTTTATCAAAACTATCCATTAAATATAATTTAGAAAAATCTGATAGTTCTTCATCTTTTAATACATCATAAACTAGAGTCATCATTGTAGAAGTATTTAAATCATTTTTAATAGCTTCTTTAAATCTAACTTGATATGCATCTGTTTTATTTTCATTTAAATCAGGTGTACGATCTAAATTCTTAATTCTTGTTTTTAATTTTTTATATGCATTAGCAGCTCCATCTAATCCTTCCCATGTAAATGTTAGTGGATTACGATAATGGCTTCCTAAACAATAATATCTATATGCTAGTGGATCATATCCTTTTTCTTCTAATAATGATACTGTTAAAAATTCTCCTTTTGATTTACTCATCTTACCAGTAGCATCATTTAAATATTCTCCATGCATCCAGTAATTACACCATTTATGACCAAAGTATGCTTCACTTTGAGCAATTTCATTAGTATGATGTGGGAAAATATTATCAACACCACCACAGTGAATATCTAAGTATTCTCCTAAGTATTTACCAGATATACCAGAACATTCAATATGCCATCCAGGGTATCCTACTCCCCATGGTGAATCCCATTTCATTTCTTGATTTTGGAACTTTGATGTTGTAAACCATAAAGCAAAGTCAGCAGGATTTTTCTTTGATAAATCTTCTTCAACAGAATCTCTTGCTCCTACAAGTAAATCTTCTGGATTCTTTCCAGATAAACGATAATAGTCCTTTGCTTTACTTATATCAAAATATATATTTCCATTAGATTCATAAGCAAATCCTTCATCTAATAATTTAGTAATCATTTTAATATATGTATCGATATGTTCACTAGCAGGAGATACTACAGCTGGTTTTTTTATATTTAATTTTTCACAGTCTTTAAAGAAAGCTTCTGTATAATATTCGGCTGTTTCTTTTACAGTTTTTCCAGCACGAAGTGCTCCCTTAGCCATTTTATCTTCACCAGTATCACCATCACTAGTTAAATGACCAACATCTGTGATATTCATTACACGATAAACTTCATATCCAATATATTTTAAAGACTTTTCTAAAATATCTTCAAAAATATAAGTACGAAGATTACCTATATGTGCATAATCATATACAGTAGGACCACAAGTATACATTCTAACTTTACCTTCTTCGAAAGGAATAAAATCTTCAATTTTTTTTGTTAATGTATTATATACTCTCATAAGACACCTACTTTTCTATATATTTTTAATTATTTTAATCTATTTAGTACTGTTTCTTTTCCTAATAAATGAATTGTATTAGGTAGTTCTGGCCCATGCATTTGTCCTGTTGTTGCAATTCTAATTGGCATGAATAATAGTTTCCCTTTATTACCAGTAACTTCTTTTGTATTTTGAATAGCAGCACTAATATTTTCTACTGTCCATTCAGTAATATTTTCAATTTGATTTCTAAATTCAGCTACTGTTTTATCAGCACCTTCAGTAGTCATGAATTCTTTTGCTTCATCATTTAAAGTAATTTCATCATTGAAGAATAATCTTACTTCTTCTACTATTTCTTTACCATGAGAAATATGATTTTGATAAATACCTAATAATTCATCTAAGAATTCATCACTTTTACTTGATAAATCATATTCTTGTTCTAAGAAAGGAATTACTAGTTTTTTGAAATCTTCCATGGATAAAGCTTTAATATAATGAGCATTTACCCAATTTAATTTCTTTATATCATATACTGCTGGAGAATTATTAATTCTTTTAACATTGAACTTTTCAATTAATTCTTCCATTGTATAAATTTCTTGGTTATCTTCTGGAGACCATCCAAGTAAAGCTAAATAGTTAATAATAGCTTCTGGTAAATATCCCATATTATATAAGTCCATGAATGTTGAATCTCCATCACGTTTAGATATTTTCTTTCCACCTTCTTTTACAATATGTGGTAAGTGAATATATTCAGGTGATTCCCATCCAAATGCTTCATATAATAATAAGTATTTTGGAGTTGAAGATAAATATTCGTTTCCTCTAACTACATGAGTTATTTCCATTAAATGGTCATCAATAACATTAGCAAAATTATATGTTGGATATCCATCAGATTTTAATAGAATTTGATCTTCTAATAAGTTATTATCAACTGATATTCTTCCATAAACAATATCTTCATATGAAGTAGTACCTTCTTTAGGCATTTTTTGTCTAATTACATATGGTTCACCAGCTTTAATTTTAGCTTCTACTTCTTCTTTTGATAATTTTTGACAATGTCCATCATACATAAATGCTACTTTTCTAATATCTGCTTCTTCTCTTAATTTTTCTAGTCTTTCTTCACTACAAAAACAATAATAAGCATGACCTTTTTCTACTAATTCTTCAGCATATTTTTTATATAAGTCTACACGTTCACTTTGAGTGTATGGACCAAAATTACCACCTTCTAGTGGGCCTTCATCAATATGCATGTTACATACTTTTAAAGTATCATAAATAAATTGTACAGCACCTTCAACATATCTAGTTTGGTCAGTATCTTCAATTCTTAAAATAAAGTCTCCGCCTTGTCCTTTAGCTACTAAATATTCAAATAGTGCGCTTCTTAAATTTCCTATATGCATAAATCCTGTTGGACTTGGTGCAAATCTAGTTCTAACTTTTTTCATAATAAATCACCTAGCGTTATTATAGCACAAAAGATAAAAAACAAATAGAAAAATCCTTATAAATAAAAAGAAATAGCGTAAAACTATTTCTATTTTTTATATTTTATTATTATTCTACATCCTCTAAGTATATTTTTTCTTCAAAACCACCACGTTTATCGTGTTTTTTATTGCATGTATCAATAATATCATTTAATTCTTTTCCTTCTAATTTAGCAAGATAAATCATTACTTCAAGCATATCTGCAAGTTCTTCAATACGATCATTACCACTTGCATTTAATACTTCTTGATACTCTTCATTTAATTTTTTTTCTAATTCAAATTTATATTCTTCATCAGATAATATTCTAGTTATTGGATTTTGATTATTTCCTTTTATTATTTCTGGAATCTTATCCCTTACTAATTTCTTATACATCTTATCACCTTCTATTTTAATTATATCAAAAAAAGTCCGATATTGGACTTATTCTTTTATAGTTTTTTCTTTAATTTTTATACTATTATTTAAAGCATAGTTAGATACACTTCTAAAGTTTTCATCATATGGATATTTTTGTTGACCAAAAGTAATCCACATTTCTTCCCAAGATAAACCTTGTTCTAATAATGATTTTACTAAAGGATGATCCATAGTCTTATTGTTTTCTTGTTTAGATAAATCAACACAACCTTCTTCTCCATATAATTTACTTTGAAGATCACACTCTAATTTATCACATTGATATGCGAAGAATGCTTCTTTGGTTTTTCTTTCATCAAATTCTAAAAATAACGATTCAATAGTATCACCATCAATTAAATCTTTTAAAATGTCTTTTACTGCTTTATGTTCTAGTTCTTCTTTAGCTTCTTTTGTTATTTGAAACTGTGTCATATCTCCAATAATTGTTTCTCCTAGTTCATGTATTGCAATCATTAAAATTACTTTTGGTAAATCAATATCATATTCATATTCTAATTTCATAGCTATAGCTAGCATTTGTACACCATAAATATGTTCAGCAACACTTTCTACTCTGTCCCTTTTAACATTCCAATCTTGCCATCCTGTTCTAATTACATTTTTTAATTTATTACAAATGACATAGTATTTGACAACATTTTCTTCTTTTGACATAAACATTCTCCTTTTTATGATTTATTATAACATTTTTTAGTTCTTTTATTTATATTATCTTATTTATATCTATAAATTCTACTATATCGGCTTTTACTTTGAAATCTTTAATTGGAAAATCTATTGTATCAATTACTTTTCCACCATATTTTTTATAAAAGTTAATAGTATCATTTCCTTTTAAACATTCAAGATACATTTTATTATATCCCATATCAATAAGTCCCTTTATTGCTATTTTAAATAGTTCTTTACCAATTCCTAGACCTTGATATTTTTTTAAAACATATATTGATTCTAAATAACCATATCCTTTATACTTTTCATTTTGACTTTCTTTATAATGAAGAATTCCTATTACTTGATTATCTATTTCTACTACATAATAAGTGTTAGTATTTTTTAATAGGTTTGTTGCACGTTCTACTTTTTGTTCAATAGTTTGTACTCTGTTTTCTAAATAATCATGTGGCATATAATCCCAATATGTTTCTTTCCAACTATGGGCTGCAACATATTCAATTGCATAAGCATCTTTGATAGTTGCCTTTCTATAAAGAACTTCCATTTTATCACCCTTACAAAATATAATTTTCTTTGTTTTTTATTATAACATACCATTTTTTACAAACAAATATTTTTAGGTATAATGAATATAAAAAAGAGGATATATCTCCTCTTATTGTTTATCTTTTTATTTTATTCTTAATTGTTTTTGCACCATGATATAATCCAAATGCAACTTTATACGCTAGATATAAAGGTTTATTTATTACAAGATCAAATTCACCTATTAATTCTTCTACATTACCACTAAATTTTCTTTTAAAAGCATATAAATTATATAATGGATTACTTTCTTTAAAATCACCTGTTATACCATATAGATTACAACGTTCATATCCATGATGATTAGCATATTTAATAAGTTCATAATAAATATTATAGGCAGATTCAAAATTCATATATTCTTTATATGATCCCCCTAATAAAGCTAAAACTTCTTTCCCATAAGGAATAAATAATACTCCTCCTAAAACTAAGACATCTCCATTCTCTTCTTGAATCTTAGTCATTTCTTCTATTTTTTTAGTTATTTTTTCTATACTATTAGTTAATTCCTCTATTTTTTTATTATATTTATCTTCTTTCATATTTACAATTTTTTCATCATGTAAACGTTGTCTTTCAGCGCGGTCTTTTTCTATTTCTTCTTTTTCTTTACTCATTGTTTCAATAGATTCTTTTACATGTAGTTCAACAAGCATAACTTTTATCATATTGGAATTAGATAAATTGTTATACATATTTTGATAATATGAAAGTGGTCTATCAATAAATCCTCTTCTATCACCTGTATGTTGCATTATATTTTTGAATTCTTCTAATTCATCATAACCAATTTCTCTACATTTAATATGATTTTTTTCATTACGTCTAATAACTTTACGTGCTACTTGATCCATATTTGCAAGTATTTCTTCATCACTTATACCTTTAGTTGGAATTACATATATCCATCTTGGTTGTAATGTTTCTTGCATTAAATTAAATCCAAAATGCTTATATTTTAATTTAATTAAATTTTCATAAGCTTTATAGTTATTTTCTCCATTTTCTACTATATTTCCATCAATATCTCTTTCTTGATAAATTATATTTGGATCAATTTTAATAAATATTCCTTTTTCTTTTTTAACATAATCTTTTATTTGTTTAGTAAATTCTTTTAATAAATCATAATCATTATAATCAATTAAGAATCCCCTTGGAGAATAAAACATTTTTCTTTTAATAGGAGTTGTTTTAGATAAAAGCATACATCCTGCGACTATTTTATTTTTATTTTTTAAACCTAGAAGATGTATACACCAATTATTTGTTTCTTTTAAGTGTCCCCATTCTACTGTTTGATAAAAATTAGCTTGGGGATGATTTAAGGCAAATTTTTTAAATTCTTTTTCTGTTAGTTTTACCAGTTCCATTCTATACCTCTTCTCTATTTCTTATGTTCTTTATAAATTATATCATACATATCAATAAAATTTTATTATTCTTTGTTTGTATTATAATTTTTCTATATTTTCTAAAAATTTATTTAGTGCTTTATACCATTTAAACATACCTTTTTTTCTTTCAGCATATTTTAGGTATTCTTCTTCTGTATATCCTTGGTTAAGATTTTTCCATCTCATTAATACTCTTTCATAACAAGTATTGATACTTGTTCTCATTACTATAAGTTTTCCTTTTAAGATTGAATAATCTTTTATATTTCTATATTGTGCTGAGTCTATAACTAGTGTTTTTTTACTATCTTTATAATAATCTAATATTTTTAAATAACAATTATCAAAATCCGTAATAAGTAAATCATTAGGTTCATCTTTAAATATTTCTCTTATTCTTAAGCATTCTTCATTATCTGTTTTCTTATTACCAAAGATTAAATCAGTATCAATTACAATATAATTATCATCATTTAAATATTTATTTGTATAATATGATTTACCACTACCTGATTCGCCAGTAATATTAATTATATTATCTTTTGTAATATCTTTGATATAAGGATCTTTATTAACATATAAACTAATATCAATAGGGCTTTTAATTTCTTTTAAGATATTATATATCTCTTGTGTTGGTTCATATGCTAGGTTTTCATCTTTAGCATAATTAACAAATTCTTCTAATATCTCATCTACATTATTTAAATTAACTCTATCTTTAACTACGTATTTAGATATTTCTATTCTATTTTTCCAAATTAATGTTAACAAGCATTGAGCAATTACTTTATTTGATAGAGTATTTTTCTTATATAAATCCATTACCATATCATCAGTTATTTCTCTAGGATTTGTAACGATAATTTTATTTGCTCTATAAATACCTTTTTCTTCATCAACTTTAATAACTTCTGCATCATCAGGAATAACAACATCATATATAGTGTCTCCCCTATGTAACCATCTAAGAATCTTATCTTCAGTTCCAAAATTAAATCCACCCATTTGTTCAGGGTCTAAGTTATTAGGATTCCATTTTTTAGCTATATTTATTTCATTTAATTTATATTCAAATCCACCGGCATTTGACTTTAATCCATCCATTACTCTAACATACTTATTCACAAAACCACTTCCTTATATATCTTCTCTTAATATTACTCGACATATTTCTTTATATCTTGGTTTAAAGATTTTCTTAGTGTTATCACTTAAATCATTATAATCTTTTTCAAATGCTTCTTTCATCCACCTTCTTACTTCATTTAGTTTTATATTATTCCTATTAAAAGCAGAATTAAAAAGCATTGGTATATTATCAAAATGTGCAAGTATATCAGCATCTGCAACACATAGTTCTTCAATGTTAGTTGCATTTTTTGAACTTCTATGATTAATGACACAACCAATAACTTTATCCACTATTTCTTGTGGACAATTATACTTTTCTAAAATAGATTTTGAAAGTGCTGCTCCACTAATGTGATGATCTTTCCTATCTCCCACTTTTTCAATAAGTGCAATATCATGTAGTAAAGCTCCTAATTTAACAATGGTTAAGTTGGCACCATATATTTTAGATAAATTAATACTTTCTTCATATACAAACTTTATATGTTCATTCCAAAAATCATAATTATCTTCTGAAGATTGTTTATAGTTTTCTATTTTATCTTTTACTTCTTTTTCTATTAATTCAACTATTTCCATAGTATCATCTCCTATTTAATTATATCATGATAAAATCAATATAAAAAAGAGCATTAATAATGCTCTTTTAATTATTTTATTTTTATAGATTTAACAATATATTCAGCAACTGGAGACCATTCTTCTTGATAATTACTTGTACAGTTAAAACTAAATATTACTAGTTCACCATCTACTTCGAAGAAAGCCATATAGTTATAAATAGTAGTATCTATTGCTTGTGAGTTAAAAGAAAAAGTATGTATTTCATTTCCATTTACTTTATGTGGAAAATAATAATAAATATACCCCATTTTACTAAATGATAATTTTAAAGATTCAATATAACTAGAAAGTTTATTACCATTAAGAGATGTTCTATCAAGATTATAAACTATACTGATAGATGAATCTTCATTAGAATATGCTTTTTTAGGTACATTACCATAAGGATATTTTATTTTTAAAAGTTCATCACTCATAACTTCAAAATCTTTTGGAATTTTTACAGAAAATTTACCTAAATCTTTATACTCTGTTTCAATAACATTTCCTTTATTAGTTGTAAAAGTCATTTCTTCTTTTGGTTTTACTTCTTGTGATTTATACTCATATAAAGCTACTCCACCAATAATTAAAAGTGTTATTACAGTTATTATTGTAATCATTATATTGTATTTATCTTTGATATTATGTCCAAACTTTGGCATAGTATTCACCTCGCTATAAAAATATAATATTTTAATAAATATGTCAATTGGCTATTTTTAAATAGAGATAATTATGTTTTTAAGAATCAAAAAAGCCCACTTATAGGGCTTTTATTATTTTGAACAACATTATTTATGTTTTATTTTTTTACACATTAAGTGTGAATTTTTTATAATTGTTTTTAGTTCTTCTTTTGTTGCTGCTTCAACTTTTTTTATGTCACTATCTGTATAATATACTTTTATATTCTCATTTTTAACATCTAATATATGTCTAAATCCATATTCAACTTCTTTACCTTCTAATAGTCTTGCCATTGATTGTTGATATTCCCAATTGCTTCTGGTTTTATTATATACATTAATAGTAGAGTGAAAAAAATATACCTTTTCATTATTAATCTCTTTCACAGTATGATAAGTATTCCATACACTTTGCCCCTTAATTACAAATGTTAATTCTTTATCACTAATGTTACATTGCATAATTCTTTCATCATATTTAATATCAATTTCATAATAAACATAAAAACACCTATAACTAATTATTGAAATTAGAATTAAAATTAGCGAGATAATAAAGATTTTTAATTTCTTCTTCTTTTTAGTTTCTAAATCAGAAACCACATTAATAATATTTTCTCCAAGTATATTTATTGAATCTTTGTTATTTACTATTTCCCCACTCATTAAATCATTAACCGTGATACCCAAAATCTCACATAAGGGATTAAATAAAGATAAATCGGGCATACATTTACCATTTTCCCATTTACTAACAGATTTATCAGACACCCCTAATTTTTCTGCTACCTCTACTTGAGTTAGTTTTTTTTGTTTTCTGCACTTTGAAATAAACTTACCAATTTTTTCTTGATCCATATTTTCCTCCTTTTCAAGAACAATTTTAAGTTTTTTTATGTTATTATAACACCTCTCAAAAGTAGAGTTCCTTATTTCATTAAACATTTTCTATTCTTTTTTAAATAAATAGAGATAAAATGAATGTAAAATTTCATGCAAAAGAAAAACCCGCGTTCCCCATGTTTCATTTGGCGTTTGCGAGTTGTTTTCCACATTAGTTAGCTAAACTAAACTTCTAAGATTATTTCTTCAACTTTATTGTTATTTTCTAAAACTTTATATGCATTTTTATTTTTGTTACTTTTTACTATCTTAATTTCATCATCTATAAATTCAATTGCAACACAATTATCCAAAGCATAACCAACTAACTTTTTTTCTGTTATCACATTATAAAATTTATTTTTTGCTGTTTCATCTTTTTGATCATAATGAACACAGTTTATCGCATTTATTACTCCCATTCCTTCTAACGAATCATAATTGTACTTGAACCAACAATAACTTCCTGCACTTAATCCAGAACATACAATTCCCTTGTTATATGCTTTGATTAACAATTTATCAATACCCGTTTCATTTAATTTCTCAATTAAGTATTTTGTATTTCCACCACCAATATAAATAATGTCAGCACCTAATAATTCATTTTCTAAATCTTCATATGATTGGTTTATATTTAAGTGACTGACCACACATCCTAAATCTTCATAGACTTTTTTTATACCTTCAAAATATTCTTCTGGATGAGAAGATGCAATACTGATAAAAAGAAGTTTTGGATTTTCTTTTTGTGATAATCTAACTATTTCTTCATCTATTTCTTTAGTTTCATATGGAAGTACTTTTCCATTCTTATATCTTGGTATTTCTCCTCCACCTATACATACAAGTTTTCTCATTGTTTATCACCTTATTTTTCTTTAAACTTATTAACGCCTAATTATATTTCTATTATATCACTAATTTTTATTATTTTTTTCCTTAGCTACAATAAAAATGGTAAAAAGATTACTAAATACTTATATAGAATTACTTTTTCTGACAAGATAACTAAAAAAAGAAAAACTCGCGTTTTCCCTTTTATTACTTGGGTTTGCGAGTTATTTTCCACAACATTGTTTATATTTCTTTCCACTGCCACATGAAGTGGATTTTCCTATATTATCAATACTATTTATATTTATAATATTATTTGTATTTATTGTATTTCAGATGAAAGAATCATCTATATTATTTGTATTATCTGTATTATTTTATATTATAAATATTTCTATACTGTGGACACGTCGTGGACTTTGTCCACATCCGTTTGCTTAATACGAGTATATCATATATTAATAATTTATCCAATGTGCAATTATTGAAATATAGCAATAATAGAAATAATCAACGCTAATATAGAAATTACAAATGCAATTATATTATAGTTAATTAAATTAAGATTATTTATATATTCAATATTTTCATTATAAACTTCTAATATATTTTTTATTAATTCATTATCGGCTAATTTTAAATCTTTATTTGAAAATCCTTTTATATCAGTAACATAATTAATATTAATATTATAAAATCTTTTCTCATTTATCCTTCTTTTTTTATTTAATAACCATTTATAATCCCAAAAGTTTATTAAAAACTTTTTTGAATTTAAATATTTACTAATTTTATACTCTAATTCTTGTTTCTCTATTTCATAAAACATTCTATAATATAAAGCCATTTTAAATTTAGACATTAATACTGTTATACTTATTGGGTTAAATCGTTTTTTAAAAATAATTTCAGTAATTTCAATTCCTTCATATTTCTCAATAGATCTTGTAACTAAATAATGCTCTTTATCTAAAATAAATGATTCTTCTAAAAGGGGATCTTTTATATACTTCATTATTTTCTCTGTTTTCTTATCAATCAAATATGTATACTTTATTGGTAGTAAATATTTTTTTGAATAACCAGAAGATAAAATTTTATCTAATTTTCGTTGTAGTAATGTTCTAAAATATTTTAACTCCGTTTGTATACTTTGAGAATCATCATTCAAGAAATGTTCAATATTAAAATAAAATTCTGAATATTTTACTTTTTTTAATTGTTTATAGTTCTCGATGACAAAATCATGTATTTGAGAAAATTTATTTAGACTATTTTTAAATTTAATCTCATATTCTATGATTGCCTCTTCATTATTAATTTGTGACCAAGTCATATCAACTTTTGATATTAAAGAGTCATTTAAAAATACTATTTTTGCAAATATTCCATGCCCAGTATGATCGAATTCTGGTCTAATATAATTAAGATTTTTTAGTCCTTTTTTTCTATAATTAATTTCTATACTAAAATCTTTACTTTTCTTTAATGCGTAAAGTTTTTTTACAAGATTATTTACTTGATTATTATCAACAACATCATAAATTGCAGCGCAATATACGTATGTTGCCGAATCAAAACTAAAAATTTGTTCTAAAGTCTTATCATAGTAATCATGATGCACTTTTAAAACTTTATTCTCATATTCTTTAAACCATTTTATCTTCTTAAACTTATTTTTTAATTTCAACATCTAAACCACCCTAAAAACGATATTATTGCAAAAATATTTTACTATAATTTAATAATAAATACAAATAGTCTCAAAGAATTTAAACTGTATTATTTTCAAATGTTTCTATTACGTGCTTTTTATTTTCTAAAGTACTAGAAATATAATATTTTTCTGTTGTTTCTATTCTTTTATGACCTAACACTTCAGCAATATCTTTTATTTCACATCCTTTTCTTAAACTGATAGTAGCAAAACTTCCTCTTAAATCATAAAATCTACAATTAATACCTAGTTCGTGATGAATTATTTTAAAAGGATATTTTATAATATCTGTTCCTGCATAGGTGCCATCTTTTCTGGTAAATACCATTTGATTTTTATTGTTTCTAGATTGACTTTTTATAACTTTATATTCGACTAACTTACCATATTTATTTTTAACTTCTTTTAAGATATATCTTTTATACTTTTTGCCATACGCTTTCTTATATTTAACTTGTAATTTTTTATAATCATATAACACTGAATATAAAGTATCACAAATATAAACTTCTCTACTACTACCTATTGTTTTAGTTGTACCTAAATACCATCTACCATTTTCTTCTCTATCTTTTGCATAAACTGTTTTATTTATTTTAATTATTCTATTATCTAAGTCAATATCATTCCAATTTAAAGCAAATACCTCGCCTGTTCTCATACCTGTATAACAAGCAGTTAAAAATGCACATATAAATACTTTATTATTCTTAAATCTGTTTAAAATTATTTCTATTTCTTCTTTAGTATAAATGTGACCTACATTGTTTTTTTTAATTCAAATGATAATACTCTAGGTATTTCTAACTCTGCCACTGGATTATTCTTAATAAATCCGAAGTAATATATTGCATCTCTTAATGAACTTTTAATAACTTTTTGATAATTTCTTAATGCATCTCTTGTACTAGATGTTTGATATAACTTTAATAATGCTTGATTTAGAATATATGGTGTCAAAACAGATAACTTATAATTTCCTAATTCCTTTTTAATGTTTCTAAAAGATTCTTTATATCTCTTTGCTGTTGAATATTTGTAGTTAATCTCAAAATATTCTTTCATCCAATAATCTAAATAATCTCCATATAACATATTACACTCTATACTTGTTACTCCATTAATAAATTCATCGTATGCTTTTTGTCCTGCTGTATATGCTTCATTTTTTGTTTTAAATCCACATTTAGTTATTTGTTTTCTCTTTCCGTTTACCTTTCCTGCTTCGAAGCAATATTGATAAGTATTGCCTCTTTTTCTTATATTGATCATTTTTATCACTTTCCTTTCCTAAATAAAAATTAAAAAGAGTATTCTTTAAATGAACACTCCTTTATTCTATATAATTTAACACTAATTCTTCTAAAAATTTCATCATTTCCTCTTCTGATAAAATGCTTTGGTTTTGATTATAAGAGCAAACAATCACTTCGTCTTCATTATATTCAATTAAAAATTTACCTCGCTTTTGATTTGAACGAATTGTATAATCAAAAGTTATATTCGCATACTTTTTCCCATTGCTAGCCGGATGATAATTTATAGATATATAAGCATTATCAAAACTTGAAGAATATAAATAATGCGCTGAATTACTATCTATATTAGTAGTTGTAAAATCCACGCCATCTTTAGACCTTTGTGAATATTTTGCATATATTCTTTCAAAAATATAAAATTCAGGATAAATGTTCATTATAGTTTTTAGTGAATTTAATAATTTTAAACTAAAAATATTAACTAATAATTTATTCTTTTTTAATATTTCAATAAATTCAATATTTCTTTTTTCTAAAAACTGTTTTACTTTCATCTTTTTATTATCATCAGGTGTTAGTTTTTGTGGATTAAATGTTTCTTCAATCATGTTGATTAATTCTTTATATTTGCATCTTTTTTCCGGATTTACATTCAAGCAGGAAGATATTATCAGATTAGCGCTAATCATTGATGGATCATCTTTAAATTTTTTCGATAAATCATACTCATCTATGAACCAAAAATTAGATGGTAAAAATGAATCTTTTTCACCATTAATCATACACCATATAATTTTTCCAATAGAAAAAATATCGCCTGTTTCATCTACAGTTTCTACTCTACCAACTTCGTATTCTGGAGACATAAACATTCTAGCTCCAACTGCAATATTATTTGGAGTAATTCTTTCTTCATTATTTTTTAAAAAACAGGCTCCAAAATCAGCAAGATACAATGTATAATTCCCTTCATCATCACATTTATATAAAATATTATCAGGTTTTAAATCACGATGATATATAGGAACTGGTAATTCCGATAGTATTTTTAAAGTTTTAATTATTGGCAAAATTAATTTCAATGATAATTCTACATTGCCCTTTGTAATTGGTAATAATTCTTCTAAAGAGCCATCATATTTTTTCATTGTTACATATGATTCTGAAATATTATTTTCATCAATATTAACTTCAAGCACCTCAACTACATTAGGAATATTATCTGAATTAAGTTCTTTTAAAACACTTAATTCCTGTCTAAATCTTTTTATCTTTTCTAAGGAAGAAGTGTTACGTAAATACTTGGTAGCGGTATTATTTTCATTGTCAAAATATATATTACCATTTCCACCTTTTTTATCTATAATTTTCTTCATCATTGTCTCCTTTCTCTATTACAAGAAAAAGGATGTCAACAAATTACTTTTTGCTGACATCCTTTAATTTCAAAGAAATTTGTCTACATTTTTAAGTCATTGTGGACAAGTTAATAAAACTCGAACCAATTCATTTTTTATAAATTCTCTTTTTCCCTTATTTTATGCTACTTTCCACAACATTGTTTGTATTTTTTACCACTGCCACATGGCTGTCAATGTTTAGTGTTTTTACCACTGTTCTTTTGCACTTTTCCTTATATTACGGCACTTTTCTCGTTAGTTCTTACTGGTTCTAACCGGCTAAGTTTACTCAAAATGGTTCTAAAAATGGTTCTAAAATTGCTATTTTTCCACATCTTTTTATTGTTATCTTCATATACAACATATCACTTTATTGCTTATAAGTCCACATAACTTGACTAATTTTTGATTAAGAGTGATATATATTAGGACTTTATTTGGAGGTGTATAATGAAGTATATTATTAAGCAGAAGAATCGAGTTGAATGTATAAGCAGGAATGGTGATTATCATGGCTTCTTTATTATCAAAAATGTTGATATTGTCTTGTCTGCTAAAAATCCAAGAGATCTAGAAGTGCTAATGAAATTTAGACATAAGATTGAAGAACAAATAGTTGATTATTTAAATGCTAAGGCATACAAAAAATAATATCAAAAGCTACCACTTAAGGTAGCCTCTTTTTTTCTATTAATTGCTCTACTTTTTCTTTAATTTCTGATAAAAAGTTCAATAGTTTATTATCATGGATTAGCCATTTTTCTCTAAGTATGGAAATTAGATGTTTTGCTTTATCTTTAGCCTGTAAATCTAGATAGTTCTCTATATCCATGCTTTTAATACCATTATTATCATATATTTTAAAGGATAAATCACTTTTATCCTCAATCGGCTTATTTATTGCTTTATGCTTATCCTGATGATTTTTATCCTCATCACAGTCGTATATGGATAGTGTATTAATGCCTATTTCTTTATATATTGCAAGATACCATGGAATAAAACATTTTCCATAAATTACAATTGTATTAATATTATTTTCATAGTAAAAATCCGGATATTTCTTTATAAAAAATTTAAATATCTCATCTTCTGCAATTCCCTCACCTAATATGACTATATCAGCAAAAACACTACGAATAATATCCTCTTTAATAATTGATTGAAAATAATTGCTTGTCATATCTTTAATTCTCTTGTAAGAATCCATCATCAATGAAGTATCATTGTATATGTTTATTTGGCTAGTTAAGTTTGTATAATAATCATCTGTGTTTAATGGATATATTTCTCCATTTTTCATTCTTACTACTTCAGATAAATCTTCAATAAAATATTTTAGTATTTCAGGAGAATGTGTTGCTATAACAACTTTTATTCCATGTTCAGAAATATTGTTTAACGTTCTTGCTATTAATGGATATAAGGATGGATGCAAATATGACTCTGGTTCGTCAAGTAGCAACCATTTATATTTTGTGCTTTTTTTACTTTTTAATATGTTTTCAATCATTATTAGTTGTCCTAATGATTTTTCCCCTGAACCTGGATTAGTAAATTTATTGTTTTTAGTTTTTGTATCAAATTTAAGCAATCCCTTATAACTGTTTGCACTTTTTTCAACACTTATACTAATTCCATTTAATGTATTATCAATATCTAGATCATTTATTATTTCATCTAAAACATTATTTAGTTTATCTATCCCAATTAATTGTGTAATCCAATCAATTAAGGTAGTACTATCAGTTGAATTTTTCATATTTTCATCTGGCTTAGTTTCAGAGTCAACATATATTACGGAATTTTTTATTTCTTTATCAGTATTTAATTCTATTAATTCATGAGTTTTCCCTTGGGAATTTGCTCCCACTAAAGCTATTCTCTTTTTGTTAGTATTTACTATGTATTCTTTTAGTTTAGACATTAATTCACTTTCCTTTCTTGCTATTGTGACTAATGCCCTTTTTATTCTATTTTAATTGCTCGATTATTCCATGCTCTAAATCATCTATGTTATAAATTGTATCCATTTCATTAAATGTTTCTTCAAGATTCTTTCTAGCACTTATCCATCCTAATCCATCAGTAAACCATATGAATGTTACTCCATTTACTTTCTTTGATTCACTTGCTAACATTTTGTAACTTCTGGCAGTTTCATTTAATTTAGAACCACCACCCGAATAAAAGTTAGTTTCAATAACATAAACTTGCTTATCTGTCTTAATTACAAAGTCAAATCTTTTAGTTGAGACATTGTTTCCTGACATTGCTGATAAATCTAAATTCCATTTCTTTTCTATATCTGCTAAATACATTTCTTTAAAGTAATTAACATCTTTTTTATATCCTGCTTTCTTAATGTATTCTTCAACAAGATTTTCCATTAGATGTCCACCACGATTCTTTCTACCATTAGAATCTAATCCAACTTCAATTCCTAATACATAGTCATATAGGTTATTAATTATATGATTTTGTAGTAAATCAAAAAGACCACTCTTTCTCATAAAATCTATGTATTCAGGAACAGAATAAACCATCTTTCTAAAGTCAAATAAATACTCATTCATTTCATCTTTAATAAATATTTCTCTTGAACGAACGGCTAACAATAATGGTATACATTCTAAAGTTTCGGGATATTTGATTAATATTGTTTGGAAATCATTTTCAATATCCTTACTGCCTATTAGTGAATTTAAAATATTAAGTTCTACTTTTAGCTTATCTACATTTCTATAAATCTTTTCAAAATCAACATAGTAAGTATAATCTGATATGCTTGATTTAAATTTACTTAACCATTCATTAAAATCTCTTTTCATTTAGAGTCACATTCCTTTCTTCTTATAGTTAAATCTAAATATTCTTTCTCTTTATCAATCCCTATATATTTTCTTTTTAGTCTACTTGCTACGATTCCTGTTGTTCCACTACCATTGAATGGATCAAGTATTAAATCATTTTCATCTGTTGATGCAAGTATTATTCTCTCTAGAAGTGCTATTGGTTTTTGAGTAGGATGTTTACCACATTTCTTTTCACTTGGCTTAGTCAATGATGTTTCCCATACATCTTTCATTTGTTTTCCATCATTTAATTTTTTCATCACATCATAGTTAAATTTATGTTTAGCTTTTTTTATGTCTTTTTTAGCCCATAAAATCGTTTCGGTTGAGTGAACGAAGGCACGACAGCTAATATTAGGTGGAGGATTTAATTTCTTCCATGTGATGTTATTAATGACCTTAAATCCCTCTTCTTCGAGTGCCATACCAATTGAATAAATATTATGCATCGTTCCACTTATCCATATTGTTCCATCATCTTTTAAAACTCGCTTACAGGCTCTTATCCATTTCTTATTAAAGTTATGTTTTTCTTTGATGCCTATCTTCTCATCCCATTCGCCTTTTTTTACTGATACCATTTTACCAGCACTACAAGTTATTCCATCTCCTGATAGGAAGTATGGTGGATCTGCAAATATCATATCAATACTTTGTGGCTTCATTTTTTTCAATAATAAAAGGGCATCGCCATGTAGTAATTTAAAATCATCATCTTCGTAGTAACAATCCTTACTCATGTAATGCACCTCCTATTTATATTATACTGTGTTTATTCTTCAAATCCTCTTTTATTTTCGTAATTTGTTATAATTACTTCTTCTACTTTACCTCTCTTTTTTCCATTTGCATTTATATTTCTTTTAGCTTCAATTACATGAATGTTAAAATCTTTATATAATTCTTTGATTAATGTAGTATTGTGATTTGAAAGCATTACATAACAACCTCTATCAGAAAGTTCTTTATAAACTCTTGCAAGTCTTTTTTGTTCTTCTTTTCCGAATCCATCTTCTGTATAACTATTAAACGTTGTTGTATCAGAATCATATGGTGGATCGAAATAAATGAAATCGCCTTTTTTAGCATCTTTTACTGCTTCTTCAAAATCTACACTTAATATCTTAACATCATTCATTGTTAAATAATTGCTAACTGTTATTAGATTTCCACCCTCGTAAGTATTTACTTTTAATTTCTTACCGAATGGAACATTAAATTCATTCTTGCTATTTACTCTATATAAACCATTAAAACAAGCTTTATTTAAATAAATTGTTCTTCCTGCTCTTGTATAGTCTGATAATCTATTAAACGATACTTTGTTTCTATCTTTATTTCTTATTTCATAATAGAACTCTTCGCTATGATTTGTTTCATAACTATTTAAAACATTGCACATCTTTTTAAATTTATCTTCATTACATAAAACATTATAAACATTTATTAATTCTTTATTGTAATCGTTTATTACGGCTTTCTTTGGTGATAATTCAAATAATAAAGCTCCACCACCTACAAATGGCTCATAGTAAGTATTAAACTCATCAGGTGCATATTTTAATAGCTTATCAATTATTTGCCTTTTACCACCAGCCCATTTGACAAATGGTTTTCCTTTTATCATTATTATCTACCTCCAAGTTGAATATATATTTATTATATCATCAAACCAACATTTTTCCTACAAAAGTAGACATTATTTATTTATTTTTCATATATACTTGTAATATTTTCAATTTAGAGTGATTAATACAACATGGAGGTGTTTATGTTAAGAAAATCTACTGATGAAGATATTAGTGATGAAGAGTTAGAAACTATAATAAATCCTTTTTATGATAACTATCACAACTATGTAGAAGAATATGTAATGCCTGAGGTTATTGCTTTTTATATCGCTAGTTCTTTTTATAGGAATGCTATGTGGGAAGCAACTTTCTTACAGCACTATAATTCAGCTTCTGATATGTTTAATCTATATGATGAAGATTATGATAAAACTAAAGCAGAAGTGATTAAATTATTAAGGATTAAATATTCTTTAGAGATAATTAGCGAGGATCCATTAGATCTAAAAAAAATAGAGTATTAGCTTAACCATTATAGGTTCTAATACTCTTTTTATTTGATTTCACTTTTATTTCCTTTCATAGTTTTCCAAAAAACTCACGGAAAACTTATAATTGTGTGAATATAGGTGGGCTGTGGGTGTGGAAAAAAACTTATTTTTTAGTCATCTACCCTCGGGGGGAGTCTATTAAGCTATGTAATTCTTCAACACTTATAAATCCTCTTTCTGCATCCTTATGATGTACTGTGCATAGTGTTATTAAATTATTATTGTCAAGTCTTTTATCATAATCTTTATTTATTGGTATGATATGGTGTACCTGAACATCTTGATAAATAAATCTACCATGTTTTAAACATACTTGGCATAAGTATTTATCTCTTTTCTTTATCTCTTCTCTTTTCAGTATCCACTTATTGCTATTTCTAAAATGATATGCCCTGCTATCTTTCTTGTATTTTCTCTTGCACATTTGATCTTCTTGATGTATTCCACCACATACAGCACATGACCTTAACATTCAATCTTTAACCTTTCTTGATTCTGTATTTGCGATTGCTTATATTTCTTCATGTACTCTTGCATATCCTCTTTTAGAAACGATGGTATTATTCCATTATCTAACCACATCATAGTTTTATCTAGATTTCTCCTAGCTTGTTCATCTGATAGTCTTTCTACTCCACGATGAAAATACCCATCATCATACATAAAATTAATTAAATCAAGTAAGTTACTTTTATTTAGCTGTGAACATTTATTATATAATTCATTTGCATTAGGCATATATTTATTCTCTTTGGATATTTCTTTAACTGCCTGATTAAATGTATCTACTGTAATTTCTTCAAACATTTCATACCATAATGATAATTGTTCGTTTGTAAATTCTTTAAGATAAAAATTGCTTAATTTCTTCATACCACTAATAAACTCTAATTTCTTCATTATTGTCCTCGAATCCGTTTATTTCATTTTCTTTTCTTATTCTTATTGCCTCTTCTATTTCTGCAAATGATATGTCAGTTAAAGTTCTCTTTTTTGGTGCTTGACTTGTATATAATTTAAAATCATCTCCAAATAGTTTCTTAGGATTTAAACCTGATTGATATTTAGTGTTTAACCAATCGCTACATTTATTGTCTATTGCTCTTATAAAATCTTCATATTTATAGCCCTTATCTAGCCACTTAAAGATTAATTCTTTATATTCTTTTTCACACTTAAAAGTTGATCCGGTTCGTTTATTTAAATAGTTAATAACTTTTTCTGCAATAATATCTTTGTCTGTAAGTATTTCAGCATCAGCTACTACTAAATCGCAATTATCTTTATCTAATTCTATATTGTCTTCTTTATTCTTTTTTTCTTTTTTCTTATTTCTAATTTCTTTTTCTTCTTTTTTATCTTTCTCTATATCTATCGGACAATCATCGAGACTATCATCAGGACAATCATCGGGACAATCATCAAGACTTTCGTCTCTAATATCCTCTTTATTAAAGTTTTTAGAATTTCTATTAACTTCTTTTTTAAATGCCTGTCTTGTCATACTCTTAGTCATCTTAAGAGCATCTCTCATAAAATAGCATTCATTATCTTTTTTTACTATTACTCCATACTTTTCATATTTTTCTAATGCTTTTTTAATAAAGGATTCTTCATGCCAAGTTGATCTAGATAGTCTTTTTAAAGACAATGGCTTTAATTTGCTTTCGTATTCTTCAGCCAAATACCCTTTTTTATTTATTGTTAAGAATAAAAGTTGTTCATAAAGAATAATATACTCGAATCCATTCTCTTCTTCAAAAAAATGCATTACCATATCTTTGCTCCAAAAACTTACAGGTAATTTTATAAAATATAATTCTTTATCAGTTGCATCTGTAATCATGTATATTTAATATAAAAGTGAAATTTATTAAATTATTTTTCATATGAAGCCACCTCGCGAAGATAATCAATATTAATATTAAAATACTTTAACACCTCTGTCATAGGTACTAATCTTCTATTTCTAACTCTCTTATCTCCATCGTAATAATCAGCTATTATTTCATTTCTAATAGCATAAGCTTTATTTCTACCAACACTTCCAATAATCATGATGTCTTTTGCATTAGCCCATTGATTTGAGGCTATTGCTAGCAATTCTTTAGCATTTAACTTATTACTATCCATTTGTTATCATCCCTTTCTTTATTATTTTAAAGTTTTAAAGTTTGCTAGACCTTTTTGATTAAACATTTTTTCAGCATTTTTTATCGCCTCCTATCTTACTACATCTACATTTTACATTTTAAATGGAATATTGTAAAGAGTTTTTATTAAATTTATTACATTTTTACAGAATAAATGTATTTTTAGTTGACTTTTAGGTAAGTTTAGGTGTATATTGGTATCAGAGGTGATAACGATGGATAAAAAATTTCCAGATCCTAAAAAGAACTTTTCAGAAAATCTTAAAAAGTTAATGAAAAAGAAAAATATTTCTAGAAAACAATTATCTCAAAAGCTAGATATTAAATATACTACTATTTGTGAATGGATTAAAGGAACAATGATGCCACGATCTGAAGCATTATCTTCACTTGCTGAATATTTTGGAATAACTGTTTCCGAATTATTAGCCGATGAAGAGACAACTTCAAGTTTTATTAAAGCTCCACTATTAGTAGTTCTTAATGAAGAATCATTTGAAGATAATTTAACAAATCATAATTACGGTTATGTTCTTACAGATAAAGAAAATCAATTTGCTATTAAGATGTATACAAGAGTCAATATTAATATGACACAAGCTAATACAGGGGATACAATGATTTTTGAGAAAATAACTATTAATGATTATAGTGAATTAATTGATAAAAACCTTTACTTTATAAGAAGAAATAATAATGAAGGTGAAATTGCTATGTATATGAAAGGTGGAAATAATGATCCTGGTATGTTTATGCCTATTATGAATAAAAACGATGACTTTTCTATAATTGATATAGCAAAGGAAAAAAATTTAGAAATATATGGAAGAGCCTGTGCTCTAAATAAAACATTATAAAAAAAAGACCTACTGCTCGAACAGTAAGTCAAATGGATAACCACAAAAGTCTAGCAAACTTTAAAACAAATCCTGAAAGGATCGTTATAATTGGCTTCCAAGTACATTATATCACTTTTCAGGTACTTACACAATAAAAGTAAGAAAGGAAAGTGATTTTATTATGCCTATTTCTAAATCTAAAACACCTACTAAAGATGGTAGATGCTGGTACTTTAGAGTATGCTATAAAGATGAGTTTAACAATAATCAACGATATCAAAGTAAAAAGTATATGACTAAATTAGAAGCAAAGGAAGCTGAAGCAGAATATATTAGTCAAATGAAATCTGATCCTGTTAAAGTTCCTGAGAAAATGACACTTGAAGATCTATGGGAGTCATTCATTGCTTATCAAGATGATAAAGTTAGAATCAGTACTAAAGTTGGTTATAGATATGTTGAAAAGCACTTTAAAGAATTATTTAAGATAAAATGTGTTGATTATAATATTCATCATTATGAGGCTTGGAAGAAAGTTATGAACTCTAAAAACATGAAAGATGTATCTAAAAATGATGTACTTAAAACATTTAAAGCAATGCTTCATTATGGTGTTAAGATCTATAATTTTAATTTTAATCAAGTTCTTGCTCTTATGGAAAAATTCAAATCTCCTGGAGAAAGAAAAAAAGAACAAAATTTCTATGTATTTAAAGAATTTGAGCAATTTCTAACTGGAGAAGATGAGCCAAGATTTATTATTCTATGGAAAACTTTATATTACTGTGGATTAAGAATTGGTGAAGCTAGAGGATTGCAATGGAAAGATATTGATTGGAAAAAACGAACTATCTGGGTTAATAAACAAGTTCAAAGTATTAATAATTATTCTTCATCCTACTTTATATGTGATACTAAAACTGCTACAAGTAATAGAAAGATTCCAATGTGTGATGATCTATATGATAGTATGAAAGAATACTACGAATCTGTTAAGCAATTTAAAAACTTTAACGAAGAGTTTTATTGTTTCGGCGAAGACAAAGGTATTACTCCAATTCCATACTCTACTGCTAGGAGAAGAAAAGTTGTAGTTGCAGAACGAGCTGGTGTTAAAGAGATAAGACTACATGATTTTAGACATAGCTGTGCTTCACTACTAATTAACAGTGGTGCTAATATAAGTGTTGTTTCTAAATACTTAGGCCATTCAGATATTAATGAAACACTTAATACTTATTCTCATATGTTTGATAGTGCATTAAATAGTGTTGTTAATGTAATGAATAATCTTAGGACAAAATAGTGGCAGAAATGCCTTTTTTTGTGCCTTAATGGTTCTAAAAATGGTTCTAGCTATAATTATCTTAAAATAATAAATACTGCTTACAGGCTTTAATTATGGGCTATTAGTGGCTATTAAAAATAACAATGTTTATATTTTCTACCAGAGCCATTCTGAAGTAAGAAATTAAAAAAAGTAAGATCTCTCCTACCTTTAAACTCAGAATATCTTAATCTTCCGAACTAATTAATAAATTGTAATTTAGCGAATAGTAACTTAATTTTCTTTTTTATTAAACATATGGCGTACTTTATCTATTCGATTATTTGGTCTGCGTGATTGAATAACTGGTTCACAAGTAGCAATTTGATAATCTTT
>SVAL01000002.1 GCA_015059405.1 Bacillota bacterium | reverse complement strand
TTGTGCTTTCTTTTCTTTAGTTAATTGTTTATAATTCATATAGGAGCCTCCTTGCCGGGATTTGGCTCCTTTTATTTTATCAAAAAAGCCGCACCAGGTGGTGCGGTTGAAATTTCAATTTAAGAAAACTACCTTTTGGTAGTTTTTTTTTATGTATTGTGGTATATTAAGTGAAGTGGTGAGATTATGAAGTTATCAATTGTAGTTCCTTGTTATAATGAGGAAAAAAATGTTTCGTTATTTTATGAAGAATTTACAAAAGTATTTAAGAAATTTAAAGATGAATATGAATTTATTTTTGTAAATGATGGTAGTAAAGATAATACTTTTTTAGAATTAAAAAAATTATGTGATACTAAAAATAGTAATATTAAAGCTATTAATTTTTCAAGAAATTTTGGAAAAGAAGCAGCAATGTATGCAGGATTATGTGAAGCAAGTGGAGATTATGTTTCGATAGTAGATGCTGATTTACAACAAAGACCAGAAGTTTTACTTGAAATGTATAATACTTTAATAAAAGATGATAGTTATGATTGTGTTGCAGCATATCAAGAAGTAAGAAGTGAAGGTTTTGTATTAAAATTCTTTAAGGATGCTTTTTATAAGTTAATTAATAAAATATCTGATGTTGAATTTGTACGTGGAGCATCAGACTTTAGAGTGTTTAAGAAAGTAGTAAGAGATTCTATTGTTTCTATGGGAGAAGTAAATCGTTTTACTAAGGGGATATTTTCTTTTGTAGGATTTAAAACTTATTATATGCCATATAAAGCATGTGAAAGAGCTAATGGTGTTAGTACTTGGAATTTCTTTGGATTATTTAAATATGCTATTAGTGGAATAGTTGCATTTTCTACTTTACCGTTAAAAATATCTACATTCTTAGGTGGATTAACATTAATGGGATCATTTATTTATTTAATTATTGCTTTAATATTAGGAGTTAATACTTCTTTAATGATGTTATTTTTTATAATTACTTTCTTTAGTGGGGTACAATTATTAACAATAGGTGTATTTAGTCATTATATGTCTGTTATGTATAGTGAAATTAAGAAAAGACCTATATATATAGCAAAAGAAATAATTTCTGCGTCTAAAAAGAAATAATTGTCTAATTGTGTAAAATTTATAAAAATTAGAATATCTTGTCATATAAGTATAGTATAATGTAATATGCAGATTTGGAGTGATTTTAATGGGAATTTTACTATTAACTAAAGCAGTATTCGCAATTATGATTGGTTTTTTAGGGGCTTTAGTATTAGGTGTTGTATTAATACCTTTACTTAAGAATTTAAAGATTGGTCAAAAAATTAGTGTATTTGTAGGTGATAATCATAGAAAGAAAGAGGGGACTCCTACTTTTGGGGGACTTATCTTTATTATTCCTACTTTAATTACGACTTTGATATTGTTATGTACTGGTAAAATAGAATTTACTACTAATTTAGGAATTATTTTATTGGTATTTGTTGGTTATGCAATTTTAGGTTTTCTTGATGATTTCTTAAGTTTTAGAAAGAAAAATAATGAGGGTTTAACTACTTTTCAAAAGTTGTTTTTACAAATATTAATTGCTTTAGGATTTTTCTATTTATATATAAAAACTGGGGGCTCAACAGCACTTCATATTTCTACTTTAGGTATTAATATTGAAATGGGTTGGTTCTATGGAGTATTCTTACTATTTATATTAGTAGGTGCTTCTAATGCAGTTAATTTAACTGATGGTTTAGATGGTCTTGCTGGTGGGTTGTCAGCTATTGCGTTTATTGCATTTAGTTTAATTTCTTTAATGGTAGGATTTGAAGAAATTGGAATATTTACATTTATATTAGTTGGTTCATTAATAGGATTTTTATTCTTTAATACACATCCAGCTAAAATATTTATGGGTGATACTGGTAGTTTAGCACTTGGTGCAGTTATGGGTGCTGTTGCAATTCTTACACATAGAGAAGTAACATTGCTTGTAGTTGCTAGTGTATTTGTTATTGAAACATTAAGTGTTATCTTACAAGTATTATGGGTATATGTATTTAAAAGAAAGTTATTCTTAATGACACCTCTACATCATCATTTTGAAAAATTAGGTTGGGAAGAGACTGATATAGTTAAGTTGTTCTGGGCTGTTGGATTAATTCTTACAATGGCTGGAGTATTCTTTGGAGTATGGTTATAAAATAGATAGAAATATCTATTTTTTTATTTGGTATAAATATAGTTATTTTTTTATAAGATATATTAGGTGGTTTATATCGACTATATTTAGACATAAAGTTGGAATGTTTTTGCTCAAAAGAAGAATAATAGGTTAAGACATAATTATACATATAAAAAAAGTATATTTTAAATAATAGACAATTATATTATTACATAGATAATATATTGTCTTTTTTTATATTAAATTTTCAAAAAGAGAGAAAAATCGTAATTTGTGATGTAAAACATATGTTTAAATTCGTAAAAACGGTGATGTAGTCGTAGTTTTAGTGACAAATTGAAATTTATATGTCGCAAAAATGGCGTTTTAATTCGCAATTCTAGAGGTTTATTATCGCTTTTTGTTTTGTTATTTTTGAATCAGATAGGGAAACTTTATAGACGTATGATTGTACTCAACTAGTTTGTATTAAAAATAGTCTTAAATATTGGTAGTTATCAATATTTAAAATATATAACAAAGGAGGTAGCAGTAAATGTAGGATATTTTTATTCATCTAGAATTAACCAGAAGTGTGTACGAAAGATACATAAATCATATTCAATATATTCAAATAATATAATTAAAGATTATTTTATATGAAGTATTGATAAAAAAATAATTAATTAGAAAGAAGGAAAAAATATGAATGAAGAATATGATTACATCGTAGATGCTTTTACACAAGATGGAGAAAACACAAATTTAGAAATTAATAATTTAAATGTGGAATGTATTACATCTAAAAATAATACTTTTAGTTTAGATAGTGAAGGAAATTTAGTTGTAAAAAGTATTACAGCGCAAGAAGGACTAATGTCTCAAAGTGGACTTTTAGATTTTATTTATCCGATTGGTTCTATTTATATTTCTGTTAATGATGTTAATCCAGCAATTAGTTTTGGTGGAACTTGGGAGCAAATCAAAGATAAATTTTTATTAAGTGCTGGTGATACTTATGCTGGAAATACATCGGGAGGTAGTGCAACACACAAGCATGCTTTATCAAATGGTTATGCCAAATTTAATCCGTCTGCAACTGTTGCGTATACATTTGCTAAAGTTGTAACAACATCTTCGTGGGCTGATAACGCAAGACAATTAGTTAGTAACAAGGCTACATCATTTGATACCGAAAATACAAGAGGAGTTCAATTAGGAGGTAATTCTAATAATGCTTCTTCATTACCACCATATATTACAGTTTATGTATGGAAAAGAACTGCTTAAGGTGGTGGTATTTTGAAAGAAATAGAAATAAAAGAAAAAAGGGGAAGAAAAGTAAAACAATATTTGCATCGAGATGGGACAATTACAGCTAAAGTATTTTGTGATGATATTCATTTTATGAAAAATGGAATTTATGAAGAAATAGACAATACTTTAGTAAAGGAAAAAGATTATTATGTAAATAAAGATAATGATTATAAAGCGTATTTTTATAAAAAGACAAAAGACTCTTTGATAAGAATTGAAAAAGATAAGTATTTTCTTAATATTAAATTAGATAATTGTAATGATGTAGAAATTGATATTAATAAAAATAAATCCAAACTAAGAAGTGAGCTTATTTATAGAAATATTTTAGATAATATTGACTTTAAATATAATATTACTCCCAATAAAGTCAAAGAAACAATTATTTTAAATAATAAGAATAATTTATTAGAAAAAATAGTATTTATATTGGAAAGTGATTTAGAACTTATTTTAGAAAATAAAGAGATTTGGGCTAAAGATAATGATAATATAGTTTTCAAATTTGAAGTTCCATACATGTATGATTCTGATAATTTAGAAAATAAAAATGTTTATTATAACTTATTTAAGAAGGATAATTGTTATATATTAGAATTGAATTTAGATATTGCTTGGTTAAAAGAAGAAAGAAAATATCCAGTTTATATAGATCCAACAATTACTAATTTCTATGAAGATGGTACTGTATATGATACTTACATTTCTTCTAATGAAGTGAACATAAATAAAGGTAATCAAGATATTTTAAAATGTGGTGTTGAAAGGATAAATGGTGTAGATGTTGTACATAGAACTTTATTAAAATTTGATTTACCACCAATTTCAACAGGTGATGAAATAATTGATGCACATTTAAATTTATGGGGATATCCAAGTAATGACAATACTTTGGGTGGCGATTATGTTTCGATACATCGCATTACACAAGAATGGGATGAATTATCAGCAACATGGGCTAATATGAATGATAAATATAATTCTCGTGTTGAAAGTTTATATGATGCTTGTCGTAGTGTAATTGGTTTAGATGGTTATTTAGACTTTGGTTTTTGCACAATGTATGGTGATATTACAGATTTAGTAAAAAAGTGGTATGTTGATTTACCTAATAATGGGATATTGCTAAAAGCTGCTAAAGAAGTTTATAAAGATGAAAATTATCCATCATTTTATTCTAAAAATAATACTATTGATGGTGGAGAAAATATTCAACCAACTTTAGTAATTACTTATCGAAATCAAAATGGTTTAGAAGATTATTTAGACTATATGAGGCAGTCATTTTCGATTGGTTCAACTAATGTTAATACATATAATGGTAATTTAGTTGGGGTATTTGATTTAGGTTCAACTATAGGTGGGAAGTTACCGGCTAGTGTTAATTTAGTTTATAATACTAATGACGTTGTATTAGAAAATGATACTATTTTTGGAAGAGGGTATAAATTAAGTTTAGATCAAAAAATTGAAATAGATACTTTAGATGAAGAGTCCTGTTTAAAATATCATGATGAAGATGGTACGATACATTATTTCTTTAAGAAGTATGAATATGATGAAGAAGGTAATTTATTAGAATCTAATATGTATTGTGATGAAGACGGATTAGACTTAGTTATTGATGTTAGTGATACTAATTATATTATGATTGATAAAAATGGAAATAAGATGACTTTTATAATTAATGAAGGAATAGGGTATTTATCAGAAGTAGAAGACATTAGTCATAATAAAATAATTATTAATCGTAATATAGAAAATAATATTGTAAAGATTATTGATGCTAATGAAGCTGAAATTAATTTTATTTATGAAGATAATTTGATTAAAGTAATTAGTCCTGATTCTACTACTGAATTAAATTATGAAGATGGACTTTTAAAATCAATTGTTAATTTAGAAGGTATTACTAGTTTTTCTTATAATACTAATAAAATAATTACAAATATTACTGATATTACAGGTTTAAAAATTAATTATGAATATTATGATAAGGTTCCATATCGAATAAAAAAAGTTACACAGTACGGATTAAATAATAGTATAGGAAATTATTTTTCTTTAAATTATGAATTTAATTCAACAACTATTACTGATAATTTAGGAAGAACTAATACTTTAATATTTAATAGTATTGGAAATCTTATTTCTAAAAATAGTTTATCGAGTAGTAATGACATTAGTAATGCTTATTCTGTGACTCATGAATATGGTAATGATTTTTATGCTAAAAACAAAATAATAGAAAAGATAGTTCCTGTCAAATATATAAAAAACTATTTAAATAATACTAGTTTTGAAGAAGATATAGATAATTTTAATATAACTTCTAGTTTGGTTAAAAGTTATGATACTGAAAATGTGAAAACTGGTAATAGAAGTTTGAAAATAGTAAGTAGTGGAGATAATCAATATATAGATAAAACTATCGTAATTGAAAAGGGGAATTTTTATACATTTAGTGGATATTTTAAAAATGATAAAGATATAACTATTTCTTTGAGTTATTTAGATAATGATAATAATATGGTAGAAGAAAAGCAAATAAAAAATATATCTAATGATTTTGAAAGGGAAGATGTAACAATTTATTATCCAGAAAATTCAGCTAGTGATTTGTGTATAAAAATATATGTAGAGGATGCAAGCGTTACTTATATTGATGATATTCAATTAGAAGAAGGAGAAGTTGCAAATAATTATAATATGATAGAGAATTCAGATTTTTCTTTAGGACTCACTGATTGGACTTTGTCTGCTGGCGATGCTGAATCTGGAGATTCTGATATTTTATATGATCCTGAGGATTATTTTAGTGTTGTAAAAGTGAACAATAATAAAAATTATGCTTTAAAAATTAAAATGGAACCATATAATCATACATCTTTTATTAAAACATTGCCGGTTAATGGTAAAATGGGTGATTTATTTCACTTATCATTTTGGTATAAGAACGAGGGGATTTATTTAGATAGTGTAGAATCTAGTAATAGTGTTTATTTAATGTGGAATCCTACAAACGAATTATATGCTACTGAAATAATGCAGGTACAAACATTACCGGTTAATTTAAATTATTGGCAATACTTCTCTTGTACTTTTGTTGCTGAGTATGATTATGAAGGATTGGAAGTGCGATTTAATCAATCTAGAAATGCGAATGATTTCTATATAACTAATTTAAGTTTATACAAAGATGTTGCAACTGAAAATTATAGCTATGATGATAATGGTAACTTAGTATATCAAGGTAATAGTAATGATGATGTAAGCTCATTTAATTATGATAGTAATAATGAATTAATTAAAGCGACTGATCCGAAAGGAAAAAACTTTAGATTTGAATATGATAATAATCATACTAATAGGGTATTAAGTGCGATATCTTCGATGGGAATTACTAATCAAGTTAAATATGATTCTTTTGGTAATCCAATAATGACTAAAATATCTAAAAAGGCAAATGAAGAATTAGTTAATGGTAATTATAAAATTAGAAGTAAAGGTACTGATAAATATTTAAAGATGGAAAATAGTAGGAGTTTAATCGTTTCAAGTAATTCTTGTAGTAATCCAGTATGGACTTTAGAAAAAGTAGATGATTACTTTAAAGTAAATTCAGCTGAAATGTTAAATTATTCATTATCATTTAACAATGATATAGCATTGTTAAACAACAATAATTTAAATAATTTATATACTTTAGAATTAAATGATAATGGTAGTTATTATATAAAAAAATCTACTGAAGATAAGTTTTTAAAAGTAGATGAAAATAATAAAGTTTTATTTTCTAGTTTAGTTATGAATGATCCGTCTTTTGAATTTTATTTTGAATCATTAGAAGATTTATTTATCGAATCATCTTCTACTTATACAACTGATGGTAGATTTGTATCGAGTGTTACTGATAGTAATTTTAATACATCAACTTACGAAACAGATCCAATAACGGGATTAGTTACAGGGGTGACTAATGCCAAAGGTATAAGTACTAATTATTCTTATAATGATAAACAACAACTAACATCTGTCACTACTGATAATAGAAGTGTTAATTATAGTTATAATAGTAATAATTTATTATATAAAATTACACAAGGAAATAAAGAATATAATTTTATTTATGATGAATTCTTAAATTCAAAGAAAACAATGATTGGTGAAAATATTACTTTAGTAGAAAATGAATATGAAGAAAATAATGGTAATTTATATAAAAGTATTTATGGAAATAATCATGAGATAACATTTGATTATGATAGTTTTGATAGAATTAAAATTCTTCATAAAATGGATAATGATTATCATTATAAATATGATAATAATGGTAATATAGCTAAAATATTATCTAATAATCATAAAGAGAAGTTTAAGTACGATATTAAGAATAGAATAGATGAATATACTTATGATGATTTTAAAATTAAATATAAGTATGATTCTAATGATAATATTATAAATAAAGAACATAAATTAGATGATAATAGTTTAATTATTGAAAATACTTTTGATAAAGATGATCAATTAACTAAAATGATATTAGATAATAAAGAAATTAATTATGAGTATGATGGTTTAGGAAGATTAATAAATAAAAATATAAATAATAGTTTTAATACTGAATATGAATATGTATCTAATGGTAAGAGAACATCTGATTTGATTAAAAGTATTAAAAATGGTGATAATAAATTTAGCTATAAGTATGATAAATTAAATAATATAACTGATATTTATTATAATAATAATTTAATAAAAAAATATTATTATGATGATATAAATGAACTTATTAAAGAAGAAGATTTAGAAGAAAATAAAAAGACAGAATATATTTATGATAATAATGGTAATATATTAACTAAAGTAATAAGTAATATGGAAGATAATTCAATTATAAGTACTGATACTTATACATATGGGAATAATAATTGGGAAGATCAATTAACTAAATTTAATAATCAAGATATTACTTATGATATGATAGGTAATCCATTAACTATTGGAAATGATATAAATCTAACTTGGATTAATGGCAGAAGTTTAAATAGTTATCAAGATACTTCTAAGAATTTAAATATTACTTATAAATATAATCAAGATGGTATTAGAATAAGTAAAATTATTAATGATAGTGATATTAAATATTATTTAGAAGAAAAGAGAATAATATATGAACAAAGAGGTAATAATTTAATTCATTATTTATATGACTCGACAGGTATTTTAGGTTTGGTGTATAATAATAATGAATATTATTATATTAAAAACTTACAGGGAGATATCATAGGATTACTAAATAGTAACTATGAGCAAATTGTAAGTTATGAATATGATTCTTGGGGAAAAGTACTAAGTATAAAAGATAATGAAGGAAATATTATTACCGATAATAATAATATCGGTATAATAAATCCGTTTAGATATAGAGGATATTATTATGATGAAGAAACAAGTCTATACTACCTAAATAGTAGATATTATAATCCAGTTTGGGGTAGATTTGTGAATGCTGATGGAATATTAGGTGCAAACAAAGATATTCTTTCTTGTAATTTGTATTCATATGTTAGTAATAATTCAGTTAATTTTAAAGATGATATTGGTGATATTTCTAGTGTTGCTATATTGATTCCGGTTGGTATAGAGATTAGTAAAGCAGCAGTAGCTTCCGTTTTAAAAAATACTATTTTATTTATATCTATAGCTTTTGCTGGTTATGGTGGTTATAGTAGTGATTTATCAAAACAAAAAGAAAAATCTAATTCTAATAAAGGTGAACATAATGTTTATGTTCTTGCAGATAAAAAAAGTGGCAAAGTAGAATATGTTGGTAGAACAAAAAAACTATCTTCTGCCCAAAGTAGGCATAATGCTAATCCAGCAAGGAAAGATTTGGTATTTACACCCGTTGCTCAAAATGTTGATAAAAATACTGCGAGAGGTTTGGAGCAAATTTTTATCTATGAGTGTAGAACATTAAATAGAGGTACACCTATGCATAATCAGATTAATGGTATTAGTCCGAGAAATTTAAATTTTCAATTATATTGGGATGCAGCGCTAGTGTGGGCGTCTGGGGATGAGAATTTAGTTGCATGTAATGTCGATTTTAATACTATGAAATTAAGGAGGTAAATAAATGGGAACATGGGGTGTGAATTTATATCAAGATGATGTAGCTTGTGATGTTAAAGATGAATATTTGAATTTATTGAAAGTAGGAAAGAGCAATGAAGAAGCAACACAATTTTTGATTAGCCATAATGAAGATTTTGTAAATGATTCTGATGATAAATCTGTTTTTTGGTTTGCTTTGGCTGATACACAATGGAATTATGGAAGGTTGCTTCCTCTGGTTAAAGAAAATGCAATAATGCATATTGATAATGAAGAGGATTTAAAAAGATGGAAATCAGACTGTAAAATGTTTAATAAAAGAAAACAAGTATTGCTTAATTTGCGAGAAAAATTAATTTTACCTCAGCCTCTTGAAAAAAAAGTGACGAAATTAGTTCCTAAAAAAACAATATGGAATGTAGGAGATTTTTTATTATATAAAATTTGTAATGATGAATTGATTGATAGCAAATGGTATAATAAATATGTTTTATTTAAAGTTATAGGTTTTGTTGAGGAAAATATTGGCAATTTACCAACTGAATTTAGTCATAAGTATGATGTTGTTGTTTTATGTAATTTTGTTGGTGATGATAAAAATGTTAATGATATAATTAAATTAAATACATTTTACAAAAATATAGCGCTTACAGATATAAAGTATGTTTTTTCTTTCAATAGAACTGATCTGAAAAAACTTGATTTTAAAATTATTTACAAAAGTAAATTAAAAGATAATTTTGTTGATTATTTAATAAAGGAAAATTATATTTCATACCCAAATGTTTATAATTTGGATTTTTGTTTAGTACACAATTTGGATAGTTTACATTCATGTGATCTTTAAAAAATATACAATGTAATTGTTTGATTTGCCAACTATAAATTGGGAGGTGAATGCAATTGGAGATTACTTATGTAGTGATAGTTAGTATTGTTACTTATGTTTTAGGTGCGATAACTAAATTATTTATTGAATCTATTCCTAACAGATATATTCCTATTCAAAATGTAATAATTGGGGTTGTTAGTGCGATTATTTGTTATCTAACTAAAATAGAACCTAATTTATTACAATCAATCATTTTATGTTTAATGGCTTCGACTGCTGCAGGAGGGGTTGCTGAACTTGTTAAAGTGAATAGGAAAGAGGGATAGTATGGAAGAAATTATTTTAACTCCAGAAATAGAAGAAGAATTATCTGATGGTAAAGGAGAAGAAGATTAGTAATTCGAAATTAGCGACATTAAAATATCCTGCACATAAAAATAATTATACTGATGGAAGAAGTAAAAAAATTGATACAATTACTCCTCATCATATGGCTGGAAAACTTACTGCTAGAGAGTGTGGTTTTATATTTCAAAATAAGAATCGTAAAGCATCTAGTAATTATGGAATTGGATATGATGGGGAGATTGCTTTATACGTAAATGAAAGGGATACTTCTTGGTGTAATTCAAATTGGGATAGTAATTGTCGCTCAGTTACAATAGAAGTTTCAAATAGTTCCAATGGTGGTAATTGGCTTGTTAGTGATAAATCTTTAAATAGTTTAATTTCTTTAATGGCAGATATTGCTAAAAGAAATGGTATGGGTAAACTAGTTAAAGGTAAAAATGTGACATGGCATTCTATGTATAAAAATACTAATTGTCCAGGGCCATACTTATTATCTAAATTAGATTATATTATTGAAGAAGCTAATAAAATTAATAATAAAGTTATTGTAAGTAGTGCTTCTTCAAAATATAAAGTTGGTGATTTAATTATTTTAAACGGTTATTTGTATAGAGATAGTATGGGAAGTGGAAGAGGAGCTAAAAAGGTTAATTATAGGGGAAAAATAACTATAATTAATATGGCTGGTACTAAACCTTATCATATTGATAAACTTGGCTGGGTTTCTGAAGATTCTATTAGTATAGAAGAAGGTATTTTATACTATAAAAAATATACTGGAACAAGTAATTCTATTGTTATAGCATTAAATAGTATTGGAGTTAATAGTTCGTTTGAAAATCGAAAAAAGATTGCAATAAAAAATGGTATTCCTAATTATAAAGGAACACCAGCACAAAATATAAAAATATTAAAATTATTAAAGGTTGGTAAATTAATTAAAATATAAAATAAAGTGGATTACCACTTTATTTTTTGTTTTGTTCGTTTTGAAATAGTTTGTCGATTGAAAATGGTTTATATATCTTTGTAAGGAAATATAAAGATCTAGTAGAAATTAATTCTCTTCCATTTTCGTAGTCACAATAAGTTCCGGTTGAAATGCTTAGTTTTTTTGCAACTGATTCTTGTGTCATTTTATTTTTATTTCTTAAATTAAGCAAGTTATCTGCTAATGTTTTAATATCTAAGATAATCTCTTGATAGTTATTTGTGTTCATAATACCAAATAAGTAATCTAGGCTATATTCAAATGTATTTGCATATGTAATTAATCTTTTTAATGGAATAATATCTTTTTCTGTTTCCCAACCTGAAACGGTACTATAATGTGCATTTATTCTTCTTGCAATATCAATTTGTTTTAGGTTTAAAATTTCTCTACTTTCTCGTAAGTTCTTTACAATCATTGTACTCACCCAAAGTTATTATTCCATTTAATTTAAGAAAAAAGTTTTTTCTTGGGGAAATACGAAAAAACGATTGGTTTTAATACTTAAGAATATATTTAAAAAATATTATTATAAAAGTGACAGTATGTAATAACAGAATGGTAAATATAAATTTTAAAAAAGAGGTGGTAAAAGTGAGTTTTAGTAGAACTGAATTGGCAAAGATGGGGAAATATATTGCCAAATTAAGAAAAGAAAAAAATTATACCCAAAGACAACTTGGTGAGTTGATTGATATTCCTTATAAGACTATATCAAAGTGGGAAAATGGAGTTATTGCTCCTGATATTACTGTTTTACAAAGTTTAGCAAATGTTTTAAATGTTACGGTTGATGAATTATTATGTGGTGAGAAACTAAAAACAGTAGAAGAAAAGAACTTAGCTACTATAAATGGAATGAAAATATATATTAAAAAGTCTATTGGTAAAATTTTAAAAATTATAGTTTTATTTTTGGTAGTATTGTTTGTTTGTATTACATATTTTTTAAGTGTTGAAAATTATTATGAGTGGAATGTTTTAGATTTAAATTTTTCAGATGAAGAATTAGTTATTAATGGGAATATTATGTTTAATAGAGAGAGAACTTTAATTGTTTTGGATGAATTTGCATATATTTCTGAGAAAACAGGTACTTCAGCTGAACCCAAAGTAAAGAGTATGAAAATTTCTGTGTTTGCTGATGGTGTTATGATTGCTGAAAAAGAGCGTATGTTTGATAAAGCACAATTTTTACATTATTGCTTTGATAGTTATCATTTTGTTTTTGATGGTAAAGATTTTTATACTCAACTTATTAAGGAAAAAATTGATATAAGTATTGTTTATACTGATACTAAGAATAAAGAACATAGTATTATTTTGAAAATGAACTCTTAAGTCGTAAATTTTGCGACTATATTCGTAATTTCAGATGTTTTTTATGAATATGTTTTATTGTATCTTGTTATTGAAAGGAGGTACAAATGAAACATATAAACTTTAGTTTAGCATTATTAATTATTGGAATATTCATATTTCCTAATTTTACTTACGCTAATCAGAATAACGATTTTAAAATTGTTTCTGAAAAAGTAAAATATTATAAGACAATTATTTATAAAGAAAATAATTTATATTATTCTCTTAATAATACTAATTCAGATACAATTGAGGTTTCTCAACAAGAATATGATAATGCGTCTTTACAATCTAAAATATCTAGATCTAATTACAGTGATATAGTTGAAACAAATTATAAAAAAATGACTACAACTATTTCTAGTAATGGTAGTTATTATAGATATAAGGTTGTATTAAATTGGAAAAACATTCCATCAACTCGCAGTTATGATATTATTGGTATAGGTTTCTTAGGAAGTGTAAAAGTAAAATCTAGTTTGAACTTTACTCAAGAATATTGTACATCGGTATCTAATTGTACGACTAGTAATACTAATTATCCACAGGTGTTTAGTAGTGGTGCGGGAACAACATTTAAATTACCATCAGGAACTTTAACTTCATTGAAGCAAACTTTATATTTTGATGTTGAAAAAAATACTACTAATACAATTGTAATGCAAGATGCATATGGTGATTATTCTCATGCTACTTCTTCTATTTCTTTAACTAATGCTAAAAAATATACTATGTTACCTAGTGTTGGTATTAGTTTGAATTCTAATATTAGTAGTTATTATGATACTATTGATTATGCACGTGCACATTGGGAAGGTTCTTGGTAATTAAAATTTATAAAAAGGGTGTTTAATTCAACCAAAGTTAATGCTATGCATTAACTTTTTTATTGGTATATTATTTTATAAATTTTTATAAGATATATTAGGTGGTTTTATGAAGAAAAACATTGGGATATATCTTTTTATTAGTGTTATATTATTTTCTTTATTTGGACTTTTAATGATATATTCATCTTCTTATATATGGGCTGATTATAAATTTGGAGATGGTTTAAGATATGTTAAATTACAAGGATTATTTTTATTAGTAGGTACTTTTTTAATGTTAATAATTAGTAGGATAGATTATAAGTTATATTATAAATATTCTTTTCCTATATTTTTATTTTGTTTAATTCTTTTAATATTAGTTTTAATACCAGGTATAGGTAAAATTAGAAATGGTAGTAGAAGTTGGTTTGGGATTGGGAGTTTAGGGATTCAACCAAGTGAATTTATGAAGTTATCTTTAATTATTTTAGTTAGTAAATATTTAAGTAATAGTAATAAAGATATAAAGAGTTTTTTTAAAGGAATAATGCCGGTATTAATGGTTTTAGGTGTAGTATTTTTACTTATTATGTTACAACCTGATTTAGGAACAGGTATGATTATAATTTTAAGTATTTTATCACTTCTTTTTATAGCAGGTGCGAATATGAAATTTTTCTTTATAGCGGGTTTTGTAGGTATTATAGGAATAGTTATTCTTATTATAATTGCGCCTTACAGAATGGATAGAATTACTTCTTTTATTAATCCTTGGAGTGATCCTTTAGGAACTGGTTTTCAAATAATACAGTCTTTATATGCGATTGGTCCTGGTGGTTTATTTGGACTAGGACTTTTTAATTCTAGACAAAAACATTTTTATTTACCAGAACCGCAAACTGATTTTATATTTTCTATTATTAGTGAAGAGTTAGGAATAGTTGGTATTTTAGTAGTTGCATCTTTTTTTATATTTATTTTATATTGTGGGATAAAGATATCTTTAAATAGTAAGAATTTATTTTCTAAATATTTATCTTTTGGGATGACTTTTCAGATTCTTATACAAGCTGTGATGAATTTAATGGTAGTAGTAGGTTTAATTCCAGTAACTGGGTATACATTGCCATGTGACTGAACTACGACGATAAAAATTTCCTTTGATATCAAAGGGCAAAAGAAGATTTAAAAAAATTATAAAATAAAAAAAATTTTCGAAAATGATAAAATTTAGTAAAAAAATTAAAATTTTGCAGAAAAAAATGAAGGTTATTTTGCCACTACTGCCATAAAGTTATATATGTGTAAATAAGTGTATCTCTATGTATTGTGGAGGAACAAATGAATAGAAGTAAAGAGGTAGGTAGTTTATATGGGTTACCTCAAAGAATAAGTTATGAATATATGAAGATAATGAAAGAAAAATTTGGAGAAGGTTATGAAGTCTTAATAATTGATGATAAAGATGGAATACACTCTATTTCTTTTGCTAATCATAAAGCAAGTGTTACAATGTATGAACCTAACAAAGTATTTATTTATGGTGGAATTTTAGATAATAATGTAATTACACCTTTATCGAATAGAAAGTGTTGGAATAAACACAATAATAATATAAAAATAATTAATAAAAATTTTTATGAAGAAAGAATAGAAAAGAAGTATGATTTTGTTTTTTGCTATCGTTCTTTACATGAAAAAAATAATAAACATATTCCAATGAATAGAAAACTAAGAAAGTTATTATCATCAGTAAAAGATAATGGTTATATTTATATTTTTTATCATATGGCTAAACACGAAAATGATGTAAGTAGTTTTCCTAAAAGTAGGTATTTAAGGAGTAGAGAAATAAAGGATTATTTTGATGAAAAAGTATGGGAAATAATAACGTTAATTGAAAATGAAAGATTAACAAATCATAATGGTCATCCTTTTCATAAAAAGAAACATAATCATAAAGTAGGTCATGTTTTTGCAAGAAAGAAGAATAATAGATTAGTACATAAGTATAAATATAATATAGTTTCTAATTTTTAGTAATATATTTTGTTTTGTTGTTGCCAAAAAAATATGTAGAAGAAAATGTCAAAAAATGAAAATATCAATAAATTAAATGTGTTGAAATGATTTAAAGAAATGATTGTATTTTTGTGAAAAATTAGAAAATTAAAAATATTAAAATACGATAATGTTAGTAGAAAGTATGAACACCGTTTAAGAATTTATATAATATTTTTTTAGAATAACAATAATAAATATATATTTTTTGATATTTTTTACTAAAATCTTTCTATTTCAAAGGATAAATATGGTTTTTTTGTTTAAAATATATGAAATAATATTTATATTTTAATGTTTATTTTAATAAAAAACTAGTGAAACATTTTTTTTTTATTAAAAAAATGTTATTATATTTTTATAGTAGAGGTGATTTTATGATATTGAAGGTTGAAAATTTAGTTAAAGAATATGGTAAGGATATGTATTTAACTAAAGCTCTTGATAATTTATCTTTTTCGGTTAATGATGGTGAATTTGTTGCAATTGTTGGTACTAGTGGTAGTGGTAAGAGTACTTTACTTCATTTGATTGGAGGGGTTGATAAACCTACTAGTGGAAATATTATTGTCAGAGGCGAAAACATTTATAATATGAACGATGAGCAATTATCTAAACATAGAAGAAAAAATGTTGGATTGATTTATCAATTCTATAATTTGATTCCTATTTTAAATGTTGAAGAAAATATTGAATTACCGGTGTTACTAGATAAAGGAAAAGTGGATGAAAAATTTAAAAAAGAGCTTGTTAGTATTTTAAAATTAGATGAGTACCTTAATTATTTACCTAACCAATTATCTGGTGGAACACAACAACGTGTTGCGATTGCTCGTGCTTTAATTAATTATCCAGCTCTTGTTTTAGCTGATGAGCCAACTGGAAATCTTGATTCTAAAAATTCTGAGGAAATAATTAATTTATTAAAACTTTTAAACACCAAATATAAACAAACTGTTATTATGGTAACACATGATTTGAATATTGCAAATCAAGCTGAAAGGATAATAACTGTTAGTGATGGTAAAATAATTAGTGATATAAAAAATAATGCTCGTGGGGTAAAATATGAAGATTCTGAATAAATTTACTTTGCGTAACTTATTAAAAAATAAGACTCGTACGATAGTTACAATTGTTGGAACTTTTTTAGCAGTCTCTCTTCTCTTTGTTGTAGGAATTATCTTTTCGAGTATTCATGATAATCGACTTCAAAGTGTTATTAAATATAACGGTGATCATCATGTTATCATTGACAATGAAAAAGGTTATGATTCTTTAAAAGTAAAACTACAAAAAAATCCTAAAATAAATAAGTTTATTATAATAAAAAATGTTAATAGTATTTATGATGAAAAAAATGATGAAGAATATTTGGTTAAGAGTGCTTCTTTTGATTATGATGATAATTTTATTTTAACAGAGGGGACGCTTCCGAATAATAGTAATGAAATTATTATTGAATTTGATTTTGCTAAATTTAAGAATGTAAAAATCGGTGATACTTTTAATAAAGATGAAACTATTTATACTGTTGTTGGTATTTATAATGAGTCAAAGTTTGATCATTATAAACATGATAGTAGTTATATTAATTATTCTTGTATTTTTTATACTACAACAGAAATGATAAACGATGGAAAATATTATATTTATTTTAATAATATGAAAAACACATATGAAGAAACATATAAAATAGCCGAAGAAATAGGGTTGCCCAATCTTAAAGGAACTTTAGGATCTAGTGATAATAAATATGAAGATGTTTATATCAATATTCCTTATTTAATGCTTTTCGGTATTGGTAATGATAGATTTGTCAATACTTTAAGAACTTGTATTATTATAATTTTAGGTGTTTTAGCTTTATTTTCATCTCTTGCAATATATAATGCTTTTGCAATATCAGTATCTGAAAGAAAAAAGATTTTTGGCATATTTAGAAGTGTTGGTTCGTCTAAAATAAATATATTTTTAAGTGTTATACACGAATCTTTTCTTATATCTATAATTGCTATTCCTCTTGGTGTTGGTTTTAGCTTTCTTTTATCCTTTATTGCTTCTAAAATAATCATTAATGATATTTCTAATTTTGATTTTAATATAGTAATTTATCCTTATTATGCATTTATATCTTTGTTTTTCTCATTTATTATGATTTTCTTGTCTGCATTAATACCAGCATTTAAGTCTAGTAGCGTATCGCCCTTAGAAGTTATTAGGTTAAATAATGAAATAGAGTTGAAAAAGAAAAAATATAAAAATAACAAGTTGTTTTTTAACATTTTTGGAGAGGAAGCTGTTTTGGCTCAAAACAATATTGTAAGAAATAAAAAAAAATATCGTAGTGCGAAGATATCTTTAATAATAAGTATTATATTGTTTATGGTAATTGGTGAATTTGTAAATTTAACTCTTAATAATTTAGAAAAGTATGAACCGGAAGAATATCCAATTACTGTTTATGTTGAAGATTCACTTAAAGGAAAAAAAATAGTAAACGAAATTCTATCATATCAAGAAGTAGAAAAGTATTTAGTTTCTCGTTTTAGTTATGGTTCTATTCCCTACGAGACTGGTTATTTTGAAAATGAATATATAAAAAGTAGGAATGATAGTTTATCAACTTACAATAATATATGGATATCTTCTTATGATCAAAACAATTATAGTGCATTAAAGAAAAAACATAATGTTGATGATGACGTTATTTTTATTCAAAAAAATTATTACTTAAAAGATGAAAGTGGATATATTGAAAGAATAATACCAATGTGGAAAGATGATATAAAAAAGATAAGTGTTTATAATATTGAAAAATCAGATTTTGCTACTGACGAAAATGGATATATATATGATTTAAATAATCCAATTTATACATTCGATAATTTATATTTTATTGATGATAATAGTTTGAATGGAATGATAGTTATGTCAAACGAAGAATTTGATGCATATAGAAAAGATACTTCTAACTATATTGATTATCCTTCTGAGTATTTTGTTAAGTTAAATTCAAAAAAATATAAAGTATTAGATAGTAAAATCAAAGAACTTGAAAACAATAATATAGAAGTTAGCAATTATACAAATGCTTTAGTTGAGTACGAAGAATACTATAAAATGATTTTTGGAATCAAAATCGGTATATATGCTTTTTTGGGATTTATTGTGTTGATTGCGATTACTAATGTCATTAATACAATTAATACTAGTATAGATTTAAGAAAAAGAGATTTTGCAGTTTTAAAAAGTGTTGGTTTATCTAATAAGTCATTCAATAAAATGTTATTCTATGAGGGGATAGTTCTTAGCTTTGATACTTTATTCTTAGGACAAATCATTTCTAATGTTTTAATCTTTATTGTAATGCTTACATTGAGATCTAATGATGAGGTAATTTTATATCCATATAAATATTTAGTTCTATCAATAATTGGTGTTTTCGCTATTGTATTTGTTTCAATGTATTTTGCTTCTCGCAAGTTAAAAAAGGCGAATATTATTGAAACAATTCGAAATGACAATATATGATTATTAATGATATTAAAATAGTTCTTTTATTGGAACTATTTTTTAATTTTACTGTTTGTAGTAGATTATGATATAATTAGTATAAAGTAAAGGGACTTTTATGGAGGTGTGTTAGATTTATGAAATTACTAAAATATACATTAATATTGTTTGTATTAACATTATTAGTTTCAACTGTAAAGACCTTCGCAGCATATAGACCATCGGATGGAATATGGAGATTTGCTGGGGTTACAGTAGAAGATTATTTTGGGTATTATTCATCATCACAAGTTACTAAGCAACAAAGTAATGTTAAACAAAAATTTCATTTAACAGATTGTAAAGATATAGACACATGGGTAAATAGAAATTTAAAAGTAGCAATTCATACAGATGAAACTGGTCAAACAACAGCATATAAAGAATTTTCGAATGGTGATACAAAAACATATTCTGATGATTCATTTACATTAATGGTTAACCGTGACTTTAATACAAGAATGAAAGTTGCAAATCCATTGGCGAGAGCAGTTTACATAAACGCTGAATGGTACGTAAATTAAGAATAATAAATAAAAATTAAAATATAATTAAGTTCCTTTACTTTATTTTTAGTTTATGGAGATTAAATATGAGATTAATAAAAAATAATAAATTATATTTTATATCACTTCTGATTTTAATTGGATGGTTTCTAGTTGCATTAAATATTTCTTTAAGTGATTTTAATAAAAATAAGCAATTTATACAAGAGCAATATAATGATTGTTTAACAAAAGGAACATATGATGTTTGTAAAAATTTAAAAATTCAATTGGATGAATATAAAATTGCTCCTGCACCTGTCTTATATAACTATGTTATTTCTTTAAGTGAGAATTCTATGGAATATTTGGGAATTACCGCTGTTATTTTTGTTTCGATACCAGCTATTTATAGTTTTTATGTAGACGTTAAAAGTGGTATTTTTATATCAAAATTATCTAGAAAAAAGTATAAAGACTTTATTTTAGATCATTATAAGAATTCATTAAAAGCACTTCTGATTTTACCATTATTTTTAATTATTACTTTTTTTCTTGTATGTTGTATATCGGGATTTAGATTTGAAGTCGGAAATGATATTCTTTCAAATTCTAGTCTTGACTATGTAAAAACAAGATGGATTCCATATTATTCAACTATGCTATTTGTTTTAATTGCACATAGTCAGTTTTATATTAATCTTGCTTATATTTCATTTTATAAAGTAAAGAATTTTATTGTTAATATTTTATTAACATATTTGCTATATATTTTTAGTCAGACCATAGTGGTTTTTTCGTTGGAATTTATTCTTTCTAGGGTATTAAATATTACGAATAATGATTTTATTTTATCTTTTGAAGATCCTATTATCATGAAGTTTGGTGCGGACATATCTAATTTTTCATTTATGATTATAAATTCAATTATTTATGTAATTATATCTTCAATGTTAGTTTATTTGTTTTATAGAAAAAAAGAAAGGTTTGTGATGAATAATGAGTAGAGTTTTAAAAGAACAACTTAACTTTTTTAAATTTTTATGTAAAACACTTTTTTATAAAATAATATTAATATTTATAATTATTGTTTATCTTTTTTATAGTGGCATGATTATAATTAGCCAAAATGGCAATATTTCTTTTTTAGATTTGTTAGTCTCGGTTCTTAATACAAAAGTTGTTATTTTTTTAAGTTCAATTATCTTTTTTTTATATTCATATTATTTATATAATTTATTGTATAAAAATGAACTGTATAAACTAAGGTTGGTCAATGACAAAATTGTTGATAAAAAGTGTATACATTCTATTGCTTTTCAATCTGTTATTCCATTTTTTATTGGACTTTTGCTAATTTTAATACTTTTAAATATATTTGCAAAAAATCCTTATGATATTATATATTTATCAGAGAGAGGGACATATAATATTATATATTTGATTTTATTTGTTTTAAGATATTTTACTTGGTTTGTTTTATTAGCAATTTTTCAGTATTGGTTGTTGAAAAATTTTAATAAAAAAATAATATTATTTTTATCTTTTTTATTTTCTTTATATTTGTTTTTTGGAGATTTACCAAACAGCATATATTATGGTATCAGTAATATAAGTGATATTAACATGCATTTATCTGTTTTTCTGTATAGTGCATATTATAGTTCTTTTATTTTTGAGGTTCTTATAAGTTTATTATATATATGCGCATTTTCTGTTCTTTTAAAATGTTTATTTTTGTTAAATATAGATAAAAATAGAATAATTAAAAGAATTAGATATATTTTTATAGAATTAAAAAGATTTTTATTAAGGAAAAGAAATTGATAAGTTTTTATGTTATAAAATGTCTATAAATAGTGAATTTATACTTTTACGAGAAAAAAAGAAACTTTTTTTATTTAAAAAGCAATTTGTTTTATCTTTCTCAGTTTTAGTAATATAATTAATGTCTTATATTATAGTAACTATTTACTTTGCATTTTCTTTATTCATTTATACTAATAATTTAGTGATGTTGATTATTTTAGATATATTTTATAATTCTATTATTTTAACAACGATAATTTTAATGTTTTATATATTATAGTTATAAAAGATATCTTAAAAAAACTTTTTGGTTATTTGTGAGTGATTATTATTTTATTAAATTATATATTAAAAAAACATATATTGGTGTAATTATTGCTTTGTTAATGTTGAAAGTTATAGTTGAGATATTTAAAAAGAATCCACCAACTATTATGTAAAAAATTGAAGGAGTGAAATAAAATGGTTATTGATATAAAAAATGTAAGCAAAGAATTTGAAAATAATTTTGTGCTTAAAAATGTTAATATGAGGCTAGAAGGAGGTAAAATTTATGGTTTTATTGGTAGAAATGGTTCAGGAAAAAGTGTATTATTAAAAATAATTTGTGGATTATATAGACCTTCTTTGGGGACTGTTTTTTTTAATAATATTAATATTGTTGAGAATAATATGTTTGCACCTAATACTAGAGCTTTAATAGAGAAACCTGATTTTATTGCTGAATTGACTGGTTTAGAAAATTTAGAAATGCTAGCATCTATTCAAAATAAAATAGGACAAAGCGAAATAAATGATGCTTTGGAAAATGTTAATCTTATTAATGAAAAAGATAAACAATTTGGAAAATATTCTCTTGGAATGAAACAAAAACTTGGAATTGCTCAAGTTTTAATGGAAGACACGGAGGTTATGATTTTCGATGAGCCGTTTAATGGCATAGAAGAAGAAACCTCAAAAAAAATAAGAAAAATATTATTGAAGAAAAAGCAAGAAGGAAAGATTATAATAATTGCGTCTCATATTAAAGAAGATATGAAAAAATTAGCAGATGTTATATTTTCTTTTGATGAAGGAAAAGTGAAGAAGATATAGTTTTTATATAGCATTGTACATGATAAAATTTTTATATGATAATTATCTTTTTATGAATTGTATTATTTTAAATAGTTTGTAAAAAATGAATATAAATAGAGCCATAAGTTTAGTGATAACAAATTATAAAAATCTTTTTATTCTATGATTTTATTGTGAGTTAGGTAGTAGAATTTAATTCGATAAAAGTTGAAATATAGTGTGTTTATAAACAATAATTTTTAAATTATTATTGAAATAAGTTTTTAAATATTATTATTTATTTAAAAAATAGGCAATTAATAGTTGCGGATTGCTTATGTTTATAAATGAAAACATACTTATTTACATTGATATATTTGATATAAGGATAAATACAGTATTTTACCTTCTAAAATTTGAGGTAAAATGCTGTATTTTTTTGTTTGGTTTTAGTCAAAATTTTTTTTGTAGATCACCAACTAATCTTATTAATTTTAAAAAAATTAATAGGAGGATTTGTGTGAAAGATACAATTAAAAGAAGAAAGTATAGAGATAATCCATATAAAATATTAAATAAAGGAAACATTTATTTTATTTGTTTTATAGATAACAAAAATAGAGTACAGGAAATAGAAGTTAATTCAAAAATTTATGATGTTTTTAATCAATCAGAATTACATGATTTGTCGGAATTAAATGAGTATGATAGACATATAGAACATTCTAATTTAATTGATAGCACATTATTATATAGAAAGTTTGATAATATATATAGTCTGGAAGAAGAAGTTGAAGCATCTGTTTTGAGTGAGGAACTTTACAAGGCTATTGATAAACTTTCTAAAATTCAAAAAAGGCGAATTGTTATGTATTATTTTGATGATTTAAAATTGAGAGAGATTGCAAAAATTGAGAAATGTTCAATTGCGTCTGTTAAAGAGAGTATAGATTCTGCTTTAATTAATTTAAGAAAAAAAATAAAAAAGTAAAATTTATACCCTTAAAATTTGCATATTAGTGAGGAAATAAGTGAAAGGTAAAATCTTTCGCTTATTTTAATTTGATCTTTGAAAATTAAATATTAATTCATTAAATACATTCCTATTACTTTGAGCACGTTAATTGATTCGCTTGCGATTAAAATTAGATTATAAAAAAGATTGCTAACTTTTTGCGATGATAAGTAATAGATAATAATGATACTTTCGTATAGCCATAAACTCAATTAATGGGTGCGACTTTGTGTGAACCACAAGGAGGAGAAATCCTATGGAACTAATTAGCAATTAGTCGTTTGATGAATTTTGAATTAATTGGAAGGAGATAATTTTTATGAAAAAATATGATATAAAGATTCAAAATGTAAAAGAAAATATTATATCTGTGAATGCTACCTCTAGAAGAGGAGCATTGAAGAAAGTCAAAAAAATTATAAAAAATTCTAGAATACATGATGTAGATATAAATGGTATTACTAAGAATTACATATCTTTATATATAGAAAAGATTATATAGGATGATGATTTGTGTTTACAAAAAGATTGTGTTAGTATCAAAGCGAGGTGATTGATATGAGAAAGACTTTAATGATAATTATGTTAATTTTTACAATATTTGGTTCTATTTGTGTTTCTTTAAAGTTGAAACAAAGTAATAATAAAGCAGAAGATAACTTTAATAATAATGATAAGTATGAAACAGAAGATTCTAAACAGAGAGATGAATTAGATGAAGTTGATTCTATTGAGTTGGAAGATGAAATTGTTATTGAAGATAAAACGAGTGAAACAATAGAAAAAAAAGATAATTCAAATACTTCAAAAAATGAATCTAAAAACAATAATAAAAGTAATAATTTACCAAAAAAGGAACAAGAATCGACAAATAAGGAAGTAAAAAAAAATAAAAGTTCCAAAAAAGACAGTTCAAATACTGTTATAAAAAAAGAAGAAACGGCATGGGATAAGTTAGGTATAAGTGAATATGATTATTATAATAGTCCAGAAATAAAATGGAAAACGATTGATTTTAGTATTAAAGAATATGGTTCTTTTGATAAAACAAAAGAAGCTTGTTATAATGCAGGTACAATTTATACTGAAATAGAAAGTTATCGTTTTAGATGTTATGAAAGTTATAGTTATTCAGGTGATTTTTTAGGTTATCATATTGAATACATTGAGTTAGAGTCTTAGGACTCTTTTTTTATTTTGAGGAGGTAAGATGAAAAATAAAATACTATTTATTCTTTTGTTGCTAGTAGCAACTTTTTTTATTTCTTCTTTACCAATAAAGGTAAATGCTGAGATATATAATGGTGAAATAGCATCAGATGAATATATTCCTAATGTTTATATTAGGAAAGTAAGACCAAATGGTTCTAGTCAGTATAAACAAGCTAAATTATTAAGACAAAGTACTGATAATGCTTTTGTTTATTGTTTACAACCGTTTGTAGAAATTGATAATAATTATAAATATAATGTTACGCATAGTGATTATGTTACATATTTAGATATGACTGCAAAACAATGGGATCAAGTTAGTTTAATTGCGTATTATGGATACGGATATGGAAGTCATACTTCAAAGAAGTGGTGGGCAATTACACAAGTTATGATATGGCGAGTAGCGGATCCAAGTGGAGATTATTTTTTTACTAAGTCTCTTAATGGTGAGAAGAGTACTGAATATGATGATGAAATTAATGAAATAGAAACTCTAGTTTCTAATCACAATAAGAGTCCAAAGTTTAGTTTGGAAAACAAACCATTGTCTATAGGACAATCAATTACTTTAAATGATTCTAATAAGATTTTGAACGAGTTTAAAGTGAAGAATAAAGAGAATGTAGATGTTTTAATAAATGGTAATTCAATTACAATTAAAGCAATAGGAGTAGGTGATGCATCTATTAAATTAGCAAAAGAGGATTCTTTATATGAATCTCCACCAATAGTTTATTTTAGTGATAAGTCACAAGATGTATTAAAGGTAGGTTCTTTTGATCCTATATATACATCACTTAATTTTAATGTTGTTGGAGCAAAAGTAGAAATAATAAAAAAAGATAAAGATACTGGTAAAAATATCCCACAGGGGATGGCATCTTTAGAAAATGCTGAATATGGAATTTATGATGCTACAACAGATCAATTAATAGAAGTGATAAAAACTGATAAAGATGCTAAGTCTGTTAGCAATTATTTGCCCAATTTAGGAGATTATTATTTAAAAGAAATTACTCCTAGTTTAGGATATAAGTTGGATAATGATAAATATTATTTTACTGTAGACGAAGATAATTTATTAGTAAGTGTTGATGTTTATGAAGAAGTTATAACTCGTGATTTCGAATTTACTAAGGTTTTTGCTAGTAGTAAAACTGGAATAATGAAACCGGAAGCTGGAATTGAATTTGAAGTTTATAATCATAAAAATGAACTTGTTTCAAAACTAGTTACTGATGAAGAAGGAAAAATGTATATAACGTTACCGTACGGGGAATATATTTTAAAACAAATTACTTCACCTTTAAATTATGAAAAAATAGACGATTATCATTTTGAAGTAAAAGAAGAAGGTCATGTTGTTAATCAAGTGTTTTCTGATGCTGAGATAACTGCAAGATTAAAAGTTATCAAAGTAGATAAGGATACAGGTAACGTTATTAAAAGAGCTAATATTAAATTTAAAATTTTTGATATAGAAAAAAATGAATATGTTAAACAAACTATTACTTATCCACAAGTTGAAGTGGTAGAAGAATATTCTACGAACTCTAACGGAATATTAGTCACTCCTTATCCTTTAAGTAGTGGTAAGTATCTTTTAGAGGAAGTTGATCGAAAAATAGATGGATATATTTGGAATGGTGATCCATTAGAATTTGAAATAGGAGAAAACTCTGAACTGATTGAAGATTCTAACTATGGTTTAATATTAGAAGTTAAGTTTGGAAATAAATCAGTAAAAGGAGAAGTAGAAGTTACTAAATATGGTGAAGAATTAATTATTGAAAATAATAGTTTTAGATATGAGAAAATTAAATTAAGTAATGTTATTTATGAACTTTATGCTAATGAAGATATTTATTCTGCTGATGGTAGTTTGGTTTATAAAAAGGATCAATTAATTTCATCACACATAACAAATGAAGGATATTTTAAAATAGAAAATATGAATTTGGGTGATTATTATCTTGTAGAAAAAGAAACAATAAAAGGTCACGTTTTGGATAATACTAAACATTTTTTTTCATTAGAATATAAGGACCAGTATACTTCAGTAGTTTCGCTTAATTTAACATTTTATAATTGTTTGGAAAAGTCTAAGTTTGAGTTTACTAAAAAGGATTTAATCTCTAGTGAGACATTACCTAATACTAAGATTCAAATATTTAGTTATGTGGATAATATAGAAGATAGTAAATTAATTTATGAAGGTGTTACCGATAGTGAAGGAAAAATTGTAATTAATAATTTGTTTGTTGGAAAGTTTTATTTAGTAGAAAGCGAAGCTCCTGATGGGTATGTTTTAAGTACTGATAAGATGTTTTTTGAAATAAGAGAAAATGGTGAAATAGTAAAGGCTGAAATGACAAATGAAAAACTTGTAGTTGAAGTGCCAGATACAAATTTAAATAAAAATTATAATTTGTATTTTGTGATTGCATTTTTAACTATTAGTGGAATAGGGATAATAATATATGGTCAAAATAGAAAAAAGTAAACGTTTACTATTTTTGATTTTTGGGATGTTATTGATTCTTTTATCAATTATTTTATTAATTAATGATTATTTATATTGGAATAGTGAATCTAAAAAAGAAAATATAGAAATAGATAATTTTATAAATAGTACTTCTATTGTTGAAAAGGTTGTTGATGAAACAGAAAAAAATGTTGTGCTTTCTAATAATGAAATAAAAGAAGAAATAATAGTTGAAAAAAAGATTCCTAAAATAGAATATGTTGCTATTTTAGAAATTCCTAGTATTAATTTAAAAAGAGGTTTGGTTGATTATAATAGTAAATATAATGATGTTAAATATAATGTTCAAACTATTAAAAAATCAACTATGCCAGATGTGATTAATGGTAATTTAATATTAGCCAGTCATAATGGAACAAGTAAGGTTTCTTTTTTTCGTAATTTATCTAAGTTAAAAGATGAGTCATTAATTTATGTTTATTATAATGGTTACAAATATATTTATGAATATAGTCATTCTTATGATGTAGATAAAACAGGAAAAATAGAAATAATTCGAGATGTAAATAAAAGTACGATTACACTAATAACTTGTAAGACTAATGATAAGAAAAAACAAGTTGTGTATATAGGGTATTTGATTGATAAAGTTAAATATTAAATACATTAACATTCCTAGTAATCTTTTATTTGATTCAAATGTACCAGCTTTGGCTAAAATTATATATGGTCAAATAAAAGTATTAAGTTATAAAACAGGAGAATGTAAAATGACAAATAAAGTATTTGCTGAAAATAATCATTGTAGTACCAAAACTGTTAGTCGAATGTTAAAGATATTAAAAGAGAATAATTATATAAAAATAGTTGGTAATAAAATAGATAGAAAAATAGTAATATTTTAGACATATTTGTCCTTATTGTTAAGACAATTTTGTCTAGTAATATAATATGAAAGTATTATAAAGATATAATTCTTCTGTTTTATTATCATTCTTCATAAAGGAGGTTGGAGTGAATAGATTAGATTTTAATGGTGTTTCTTTAATTGGGAATATCTCTAGTATTTCAGAAATAAAAACTTTGCCGAGTGGAAAAGAATATAGATATTTTGATATATGTCAAAATTCAAAATATATAGATAATAATGGGAATGAAAAAGATAATAAATTGTTTTTTTCAATTAGATTAGTTGGTAGTCAAGTATCGAAATATAATTCAATTATTAAAAGTGGTAATTTGGTTCATATAATGGGTAAGTTGAGAAATTATTTAACTAAAGATATGGTTAAAAAGTTTTATATTTCGGTTGATTCCATTAAGGAGATGAAACCTAAAGAAAAGATAGAGATATTTGATTATGATTGGCTTGAAGAAAGTGATCGTGATGAATATTTATTGTAAATAAAAGTTGAAAGGAGTGGTATATATGCAGAGAAAACTTAGATGTCTGTATATAAAAGAGAATTCTTTACCAGAAGTAATTGAAATTGATAATACTTTAAAAGCAAAACAAGAAAAAGTTGGTGGTTACATTGAGTATGTTCGATTAAATGAAGATGATGATGTAATTTTAATTTGTAATGATGAAGGAAAAATAAATGGAATGGGTCCAAATCGTGATATTGATTATGATATTATATTTGGTCCTTTTTTAATTGTTGCTGAGAATTCTGAAGATGGTGAAGATCGTTCACTTACCGATGAACAGATTTCTAAATATATGAAGTATTTTGGTAAAGAATCAATTAAAAGAACGATTGCTAAATATGAGTCAATAAAATTTAAAGCAAATAATTATGAATTATAAGAAAGGTTAAGGTGATTTAATGTTGAATCAAGTTGTTTTAGTGGGAAGGCTAGTAAAAGATCCAGAGTTGAAAGAATTAGAAAGTGGTAAAAATGTAACAAATATTACATTAGCAATTCCTAGAAGTTATAAGAACGTAAACGGAGAGTATGAGACAGATTTTATCGATTGTGTTTTATGGGAAAATACAGCTAAAGCTACTACTGAATATTGTAAAAAAGGCGATATTATAGGAGTTAAGGGTAGAATTGAATCGCATACTTATGAAAATGATGAAGGTAAAAATAAAAAAGAAACAAGATTGATTGCAGAAAAGGTTACATTTTTATCTTCTGCATCAAAAGAAAAAGAAGAAAAAGACAATGAAATATAATTTCAAGATTGAAGACAGATAATAATTTATCTGTCTTTTATTTGTTATAAAAGTGAGGTGTAATATGAATATAATGGCTATAGAAAAATTGGAAGGTGGAAATTATAACATTGATTCAATCATACAAGCTATACAGACATTTTCTAATTGGGCGCTAAGGGTAGGAATCGCATTAGCTGGAGTTTCTCTTATTATTGGATTTGTGCTATATGCTGTTGTTGATGTTGAACAAAAACAAAGAGTTAAACAAAGAATAATACAAACTATGTTTGGAATTGTTGGAATTATTTTAGCAATATCAATTGTTAATTTAATAATTGATTTATTTTAGGTGATTGAATGTTATTAAAAGCTTTAGATTTTCTTAGAACAATAGGTTGGTATTTAATAGATTTTATTTATAAACTTATTGATACTTTATTTGATATTTTAAAAGAACTAAATGCTTATAACATAATTGATAGTGTTGCTGAGAATTCAATGTTTTCAAATTTTCATAAAGGAATAATAGCTATTGCTGTTACTTTGTTAGGATTATTTGTTTTATTTAAATTTGTAATGAAAATAATAGAACCGGATGAAGGATTATCAATTCAGCAACTAGTAATGGAGATAATAAAATCCAGTTTGTTTGTGATATTATCAGTATTTTTATTTGCTGAAGTGTCAACTTTCTCAATTAAATTAAGTAGTTTTACTGCAAATATATTTAATAGTAATGATATTACTATTTCAAAAAGTATGCTTACTATGTATGTAGATTATACTGATCAATATAAAGTTAGTGATGAATTTAAAGCAGAAGATTATTCTAATGATATTAAGAATGAAAGTTTCACTAATGCTAAAAAATATAATGATAAATTTGTTACTAATGAAAAATGGATATTATCTGATGAAAAAGATTATAAATATCAAATTAATTGGATTCTATCAATAATAGTTGGTGGATTCTTCTTATATGCATTATTCTTTAGTGGAATGATGTTAGCTAGAAGACAATTGGAATTTCTATTTTTATTTGTAATTAGTCCTGTTGTATTTGCGACTTCGATAGGAAACAAACAAAGAAGAAGTGCTGTAATTGAACAGTTGGTATCATTGTTGTTGCAGGGCGCAGTTGTAATGTTGATTATTAATTTAACAGCAATTGTTGCTCAAGCTGTAGATAATACTACTTTCTTTGCTAATAATGATTTTAAAGATATTGTTTTAAAATCTATTATGTATATTGGTGCGGGAACTTTTTTATTAACAGGTTCACAAGTGGTTAATAGATTTATTGGTGGTAATGTTTCGGCTAATTCTGGAAGAGAACAATTAATGTCTTTGATTGGATTTGGTCAAACAATGAATACTGCTACTAGTATTGTTGGTGGAACTGGAATAGGTACTGGTATGTTGGGCGTTGGTGCGGTTTCTAGTTTGGTTGGAAAATTAGGTGGAAATAATGCCATTAAAAAAGTTGGAGGAGTTATTTCTAATTTTGGTGGACGAATATCATGTAAAGCTGATAATCCAAATAGCACTATGGGAAAAATAGGTAATTTTATTTCACAAACTGGAGGTAGAATAGGAAGAACAACACCATCTAATATTGGTCATAATTTAAGAAGATATGGTATGGATAATATAAAAGGTTCTATTGATAGTTTAATGCCTCAAAGAGCAGTGTACAGAAATCGATATAGAGAAAGGGGATAGATATGTATATAACAATTAGTAGTATGAAAAAGACTTTAGGTAAATATGTTGAGGTCAATGATTTATATATAGGCATTCCTATGTTATTAAGTTTTTTAACTTTATTTTCTTTTTCCACAAGTAAATTGTTTTCTTTAATATTTCTAACTATATGTATATTTTTAATGTTACCAATTCAAGTGTCTAAGAAGAATAGAATGTATAAAGTGTTATGGTTATTTATATCTTATATTTTTAGATGTAAGAGATATGTGTATTTTGGTGATAAGGAGTGATAAGATATTAGATTTTTTACTAAGATAAAAAGAAAAACAAAAGAAGAAAAGTTTTTAATTAAAGCAAATAAGTTAAAAAATAAAAGTATAAATAAATACTTAAATAAAAATAAATTAAAAAAGAAAATAAAAAATTCTAAATTTTTTTCAAATGTTAAAAGAGTAACTGAAGATGGCTTAATAGAACTAAAAAGCGGAGAATATGCTTCTTTGATTGAAATTAAGGCTGTTGATTTATCACTGTCTGGAACACAAGAAAGAAACATATTCTTTAATGCTGTAAAGTTTTTATATCAAATTAAAGATTTAAAGTTAAAGTGTTATAAGTTAGACGAGCCAATCAACTTGAATAGTAATAAATTAAATTTAGATAGGTTGATAAACAAATTTAAATCTTTTTTAAATAGGTTAATATTATTAAAAGAAAGTAAAAGTTTAATAGAGGAACTAGAAGAAAATAAGTTTACCGTATCTAGTGTTTATTATTGGGTAGTAATTGCTAAAGATTTAAATGTGTTAGAAAGACAATTAGATGAAATAGAAGATATGTTGTCTAATTTTCAACCTAAAATGAATTACGAAATTATAAATAATAGATTAGAAATATATAAATTTTTATCTAATTTATATTTTACTTCTAATCCTTTGGATTTGTTGATGTGGGCTGATTTACCCGAATTAACAGTTCCTCTTAATATATCTGAAAAAAACAATATGATTAAAGTAGACGATAAAGAAATTCAATTAGTAACAATTAAAAATGTTCCTCCATTTATAGATGATTTATTTTTTGAACAAGTATTTAATTATCCGAATATTCGAGCTTGTTTAAATATTAAGGATGCAATTGCTCAAGATGATTTAATAAGATGGATAAATTCTCAGTATCAGTTTTTACTATCAGATAGGAATACAACAAAAAAATTAAGTGATGCTACTGAGTTAGATGTACAAAAAGAAAATTATCAATTATTAATGAGTGACATTAAAACTGGTGATGAAAAGATAAAAGAAGTGTCATTAATATTAGTTGTTATTGGAGACAAAAAAGAAAGAGACGAAATTATTAGGGATTTAAAGAAAATAGTTGAAAGGTATCAAATAAAGTTAGATGTTCCTAGATTAAGACAAATGGAAACATATCAAAGTTATGATTTAACAACTAAAACGTTAAAAGATTATTCATTTTATCTTCCTACTTTAACTTTAAGCGTAGGATTTCCATTTACTAAGTCAAATTTCAACGATTCTAGTGGGTATATGTTGGGTGTTGATCTCCATACTTCGTTACCTATTTTTTTTGATCCATTTGTTTTAAATAATAAAAGAACATCTCATAATCTTTCTATTATATCTTCAACTGGTGGTGGTAAAAGTTTTACGATGAAGAAAATAATAGTTAATGAATATGCAAGAGGTACCAAGTTGTTTATATTTGATGCTGAGAATGAATATGAAAAATTAGTAAAAGCGAATAATGGTGAATATATAGATTTGTATTCTAAAAAAGGCGGACTTATTAATCCACTTCAAATTAGATTTATACCTAGTGAAGAAGATAAGGAAGCAAAAGAAACTGATTGTCCTTTAGCTAAACATTTAGGTTTTTTAGAAGCATTTTTTAAGAGTGCATTTGAAGACATTAATGAAAAAGAATTAGTAATGTTGTTGGCTATTGTAGAATCTCTATATAATAAAAAAGGAATATATAAAAATACATCTATTAATACATTAAAAACTATTAGTTATAGTGATTATCCTATTTTTAGCGATCTATATGATTATTTGCCAGAATATAGAAGTAGTGTAGATAGTTTAGAGAAAACAAAGATAATAGATCAATTAGAAGTGTTATTATCTCGATTTTTAACTGGTACTGATTCATATTTGTTCAATTCACACACATCAATTGATTTAAATAATGATTTGATTGCTTTTAATCTTCAAGAATTATTATATAGTGGTAATCAAAGAATTATAAATACGCAAATATTAAATCTTTTAACTTATTTAAATAATAGTATAGTTGCTAATAAAATAATAAATGAAAGTAAAGATGTATTTGATAAACAACATATTAGCATTATTATAGATGAATTCCATTTATATATTGACGAGAATAATAATGAAGTATTAAAGAATTTTGGACAGCTAGCTAGAAGATGTAGAAAGTATAATACGAATCTTATTTTAAGTAGTCAATGTATATCTGACTTTTTGGGTAATGCTACTATACTTAGACATGCATCAGCAATATTTAATAATTGTCAGTATACAATGATAGGAATGTTGAAAGAAGATGATTTAAAAGCGTATTTGGAATTGTTCAAAAATAATCCTCTTACGGATACCCAAAAGAAGTTTTTATTTGAAGCTAAACGAGGAGAATTTTTATTAAATATAGATAATAAAACTAAACTTAAAATTTGGATTAGAGCAACTGAAACGGAAAGAAAAATGATGGGTGAAGTTGAATAATGAATAAAAAGAAAAGAATATTAAAATATATTCTTTCTAGTTCAACAGGAATTATAGTAATATCATTAATTATTATAATTCCTATTTTAATGTTATTAGATTTTTTTGGTGCTAATATAACAGATAATTATGTTGAGAATAATGCTGACTATGCTCAAGAGTATTTGAAGGTTGTTAGAAAAAATATTATAGCAGGGAATGGATATGTTTCTTTAGATAGAATATTGTATTTTTATTTAGAGAATGATCAATTAACGTTTGACCAAATATATACTGATAATTTAGATGTTGAATTAAAACAAATAAAACCAATATCAGAAGTTTGTAAAATGAATAGATATAAAATTTATTCAGTTTGTGATGCTGAAGAAATAGAGTCTTCTGGTCAAATTGATGAAGTTCAAAATAAACCATTTGTTTTACCTTTAGAGTTATCGAAAATGAGTATAACAAGTTTTTTTATGCAGGAAAGAACTATTTATGGTGAATACAGAGTTCATAGAGCTTGGGATATAGCTTCACCTAATCAAACTCCAGTTTATGCAGTATGTGATGGTGTGGTTGATGAAATAAGTTTTTCATATGAAAAAAATGTGATTGATAAGTCTGGTGGTGCTGGTAATTATATAACTTTAAAATGTGAAGTAGAAGAAATAATATATAAAGTTTTATATGGTCATCTTTATCCAAAGTCATCAATGTTAAAAAAAGGAAATAAAGTAACCGCTGGTCAATTAATTGCGACCGTTGGTACTACCGGTTATTCAACAGGCCCACATTTACATTTTCAAGTTACTAGAGATGATGTTTATGTAGATGGGTTTAGTTTAATAGATTTTACTAATATCAATAATAAACCATAAATAAAACCAATAAAAACAAGTTATGGTTTGGATTATGGCAACTAAAACTCTTATAAATAAAGGATAAACTTAGATTTTATGGTTTGATAATCATATATATATGGTTTATTTTGCAAGTGCAAAATGTGAAATGATATCATTGGTTTTTCTTATTTTATAAGAAAAAGTTAAACTGATGATATCATTTTCCTTATCCTGCTTTATTATTGGTGTTGTTTTTAGGGGTGTGTTTGGTTATGGAAGGAGCAATATGAAACACTATTTATTGAGATTAAGAATAGAATTATTTGAAAGAATTAAGTTATTTTCTAAAGAAGAAAAAACAAGTATAAATAAGATGATAATTAAGCTTATTGAAATAGGTATTATTACTTATATTAGAAGAGGGGTTAATTTATATGAAGATGACATTAAGCAAGTTGATTGCTAATGATATTATTAATTATGGAATGAATCAGACATCTAATTTTAACTATTCTGTTTTTTTAGATAGTTATATTGATGATTTTGATGAAGATTCAAAAAAGTATATTTTAGATAATCTAGGTACTATATGTGAAGATATAAGAGTTAATGAAAACATATCATACTTTAATTTCAAAGATGAAACTAAAGAGTTTGATATGGTTTTTTATTGGGATGGTTTATTAAATAATATTGAAAAGTTTATTTGTAATATTATTAAAGTTAATGGTGTTAAAGATGATTTTGAGTTATATGATATTAAAAATATAGCTGTTTCTTTGTTATCTGATGAGCAAACCAAAAATTTAGCAATAGAAAAAATTAGAAATGTTAAATCAAAGGATTATGAATTATGAAAATAAGATATTATACCGATAAAGAATTAGAATTATTAAATAGGAATATGTTTGTAAAGAAAGTACATTTAAAAAGGTCAATCGAGTATGATGTTGTTTTTAAACTTTGGTGTATTATGATGCGACTAGAATTTCCAGAATTAACTGGTAAGGATATATTTTTAAAAGCAGGATTTGATGTAGATATGTTACATGATAACTTACCATATCGAAGGATTGCTGATTGGATGAAAAACTATAATAAGTTTGGTTTAAATTATTTTTTACCGGATTTGAAACCATATCATTCTTTAGAGGTTAAAACTATTAAAAAAGCTGATTTGTTTAAAACTAGATTATTAAGTTTTATTTTAATTCGATTGAAGGAGTTAGATAATAATGATAAAAGTTAATAGACATATCTCTATACCTGAAGAACTTCATAAGAAAGTTCTTTTATACATGGATGAAAATAAAAACAATTATTCTGAAGAAATATGTTTAATGATTGAGGAAGCTATCTCCAATCGATTAAAACAAGAACAATTAAATAGTATGAATAATGATATTAAATATATTTTAAAGAAAGTTAATTTGAGTTATGAATTAATAAAACAATTATATTCTGATTTGGATTTTACTAATATAACTAATCCTAAAAAGAGTTATGCAGTAAATGAATTTTTAAGGAAAGTTAAGATTTCTAAATTAGATGACTAGTCCTAAAGTTATATTTAATTGTAAATTTACTCATGCTTTTAATAGAAGAGAAGCAAATTATACTGCAAAACAGATAGAAGGATTAAAAAAGAAGATATCAAGAAAATTTGATTATTTTTCAAATGAAGAAAAAAGAGTAATGAATTTATTTGATTATTATACTGGTAATATTAATAAGCGACATACAATGAATCTAGTGGTAGAAGATGGAAGCTATGCAACTAAAGAAGAGATAGAAAAGAGAAAGAAACAGTTTGTTAAATATGCTGAAAAGTCCAATTTGTGGCAAGGAGTAATTAGTTTTAATAATGATTATTTAACACAGAACATTTCTTTGAGAAAATTGGAAAAAGAAATGATGAAAACTATTCTTCCTCGATTGTTTAAAAAGATGGGATTTAAAAGTAAAGACAAGATGGCTTATAATTTATCTTTTCATACAGATACTGATAATTTACATATGCATTTTAGTTTTATTGAGAAAAGACCTAATTATTTAGGTGCTGATAAAAAAATAAGATATAGAAGAAAAGGTGAATTATCTCAAGAGGAAATTGAATTTATGAAGAATGAAGTTGTTTTAGCTGTTGAAAGAGAGAATTATCTTTTGCCAATGATTACGGTTACTAATAATGAAATAGATAAATTAAAAGAATATTTTACTCCTAAAGATAAAAATTTCATTTTATATGATAAGAAAGATTTGTTAATGGAAGAAAAAATACTAAGATTGGGTAGGTTATTATATGGAAGTAGAAAACTATCATCAAAAAGGATTAAATATAATTCAATTCGAAATAAAGAAATAAAAGAATTAACTAAAGATATTAAGATGTATTTATTTAATTCAAGTGGTGAACTTCATAATGATTATGTTAATTTTAAAAATAGCTTAAATGCTATCAATGATTATTTGTATAATGTAAATAAAAGTAATAATATATCTAGTGTAAAGATAAATACAGAATTGACTGATAATAAAAATAACTATTTAGATAACTATGTATTGAATGCTATTGTTAATCATGCTAACTATTTTTATAAGACTAAATCTAAGAAATATAATATTTTGAATGAAGATGATCTTCTAAGCGAAATTATATTAAAGGAGTTTAAGAAAGATAAAAATCAAACTAGATATAATATTTTAACTAATTATTTATCTAGTACTAGTATAGTTAATAAATATAAAAATAAACAATATGTTGTATTGGCTATAAAGAACATTAATAACGAGATGGAGGTGGCTAGTAAAGAATTTAATAAGTTGTTTGAATCTAATTTTACATATTAACATTGTAATATGGCTTATTTCTTTACTTTTTATACCAATAATGTTAGAATAAACAGCAAATATTTAAGTTTTCTTAGAAAAAATATGAGGTGCATTCATGGTAAAAAAAATTAATATATTTCAAAGAATAAAAGATTATTTTTATAAGTCAGAAGAAGATGATCCTAGTGCTGATGATTTATATTTTATTGAAGGCGCTGCTGATGTTGATTTGATTGGCTATGATTCTTATGTACAGTCTTTGAATGATGCAATAGATCACGGAGCGAAGTTTATTGGTTTGATTTCAGATTATGGTAATGGGAAATCAACTTTATTAAATATGTTAAAAAATTCTGAAAAAGGAAAAGAATATGAATTGGTTTCTATTAACTTGTGGAATTGTGATGAACGCGATAACAAGAACAATGTAGTTGATATACATAGGATTTTTTTGCATCAATTGGTAGGTAAAAGTAATATAAAAAGTAAAGATTATTATAAAAAAAAGATTAATAAAAATTATAGTCTTTTTGATATTAAAGGTAGAATTAGTTGTCAATTTTATTTTTTAGCGTTAGGTTTTTTATTTATTTTATCTTTTTTAGAAAAAATTGGATTAGTTACTTTGTTTGATATAGAATTATTAAATATTGCTTATTATTTTGGTTTAGCTTTCTTGTGTGTATTAATTGTTATTATATACAAACCAGTAATTGCATATAAAAAATCAGATTCATCTCCAAGAGAAATAGATGAAAATGATACTAAAGATTTATATATTGATATATTAGACGCATATTTCGATAGATTAAAGGGGAAGACTTTAATCATTTGCCTTGAAGAATTGGATAGATATAATAACAAAGATAAAGTATTAGAATATTTAAAAGAATTTTATAAATTTTATAAGGAAACCTATAGTAAATTTAATGTTATTTTTATCATTTCTATTAAGTCTGCCGTACAGCTTTCTAATATGAATTCAGGTGAAGAAGTAATTGTTGTTGATAAAATAAGTGTTGATGGTAGTGTAGTAGATAATAATGATAACGATGAAGAAAAAAAGGTAAAAAAATTAGAAGAGATATCACGAGTTAAGAGTACTTATGAAAAACTTTTTGACTATATATTAAATTTACGTCCTGTAAATATTCATGATTATGATGTGATAGTTTTAGAATTATTAAAAACAAAGTCTAATAGTTTGTTAGAAAATGAGATAAAATTTCCTTCTAGCAAGGATTTAAAAGAATGGAAATATTTATATAAAGGAGAAAATGTTAAAATAAGAGATATAAAACACAGGTATAATTTTGCTATTTCATTATTTTTATCTTTGAAAGAAACTTCTATTGAGCCAAGTATTGAAAAATGTTTATTTATGGCTTATTTAGAAGATGAATTTAGTCGTTTATATGAATTGTTGATATCGAAAAACAATCTTTTAAACGACATTCTTGTAAAATTTGCGACCAAGAAAGAAATTAGTACAAAGACAGTTCCAGAATTAACAGTGTTAACAATTGAAGAAAAAGAAGTGCTTTTTGAAGGACTATCATCAAAATACATTTCAGTTGATTATAATTATTATTTTTACAAGTTTCCTAAGCATAAGTCTCCATTTAATATTTATGAATATGTATTATATAGTGCTGTATTTTTTGATGAGGATAATGATAATATAATTAAAGGTTTGGAAAAGTTAGATGATAATCAAATTTTGAAAATTATAGATAAAAGAGCTATTCCCAATTTGCTTCCTGATGTTGTATTTAAATATCCTAAGTTGTATTATTTGATGATAGATGAGAAATTAGAAATTTTGGAAAATACAATTAAAGTTAATTATAACATAGTTACTAATTTAGAAAAAGCAAAGGAGTTTTTAATTAATACCAAGAGATTGAATAGGGATAGTATTAAGTTTTTGTTATCTAAATATAAAGAAACTGTTTTTCCCGATATAATAAAATTACCAGTTGATGAGCGAGCAAAAATTCGATTAGAGTTAACTAAAGTTTTAGGTGACGATGTATTATTATTTTCAAGTGTTTTTCTTGATGATAATGAACCGATAAAAGTAGATGAAATCAATTCTATACAAACATTTAGTAAAACCGTTCAATTAATTAACTATGATAAATTAGATAGTTCGATTATTGATACTATTAAGAAAAAGATTAATAATGATAATGTATCTAAAGCTAGTATCATACAACTTATTAATAATATGAGCTTATCTAAGTATGTGAATGCTGAGGAGTACAAGGATTTTATTTATTCCTTACATTTAAGAAAATATACTTTTTCTGAAATTCAATATTTGCAGTTATTAAAAGCCTCAATTGAAAAAATGGATTTAAAAAATCCCAACGAATTTTATAAATTTGTTAATCATTTAAATTATTATGGTTTAAATTATGATAAGCATTATTTATCTATTATTGAAAATGGTAATGTAATTGTTAATGTTAAAAATTATGCTTTTATTATTAATAAGTTTGGCGTTATTTCATTAAGTGGATTAAAGTATTTTGATGATTACTTAATTAAAGAATCTATCTGTTTTGCTTTTAATAAGAATATTAGAGAGAATTTTTATTCTAATGAGTATTATTATTATTATGTGGTTTCCACTTTATTCGCAAACAAAGTTTTTGAAATAGAAATGAATAGAATTGATGTTCTATCAGAATACTATATAAGATGTTTCGAGAATATGTCTAGTTGGAAGTATAAGATTACAAATACTATGCTTGAGTTCTTATATAAAAAAGTTGATTTTTATAAAATATCTTCTGATAAATTATTATTATTTGCTGATATGCCGCAAACAGAAACTTTAATATCTGCAGTATTATCTACTAAAGATAGAATTTTTATAAATAAATATTTATCTAAAATATCTAATATTTCAGATACTGATAAAGAAAATATTTACAAGTTGATTGGTGATTATAAAAACAGTAATAAAGATGTAGGTAGAAGAGGAATAATAAATTTAAAACAATTAACTAAAAATAAGAAATATTTAAATTATTTAGATGGACGAAAAAAGAAAGAACTTGTCAATTGTTAATAAAAGTGTATTTAAGTAGAGAATTAGTTTGTGCTAATTCTTTTTTTATGGAAAGGAGTAATAATATTAAGGGATTAGGAATTATATTAAAAGAAAAAAGAATGGATAAAAAATTAACATTAGATACACTATCTAAGTTGACTCATATTTCCGTTTCTACTTTATCAAAGTTGGAGAATGGAAAATTGAAGCGACCTAGTAGTGTTTTTTTATTTAGATTAAGTAAAGTTTTAGATATTGATTATAATGAGTTAATTATATATAGATATGCTAGTTATTTTAGAAAGAAGGAGTTGATGAAAAAAATGAATATATTAGAGGTTGAGATATGTCGATAGAGCTAATACTTGTATTAGTTCTATTAGTTTTGTTAATAGTTGGTTTTATTTTTATAGAACCAGCTTTTTCAAAACATAAGATAAAAAATAAAAATGAATATGGTTCAGCACGATTTTCAAGTGTTGAAGAAATAAAGAAGAATTTTAAAAGAGAGAAGATATCTAATATAAAAGAATCAGGTGTTCCTATTTATTTTAGTAAAGATTTTAAATATGTGTGGTTCGATAAAGAAACTCCACATTATGTTTATTTAGGTTCTACTGGTAGTGGTAAGTCAGTAACTGCAGTTATACCAAAATGTTCTTTTATAGCTAATGCTAAAGTGAAAAGGAGTGTATTTATAACTGATCCTAAAGGTGAGATATTTAATACAACTTCAAAGATGTTTAAGAATAATGGGTATAAAGTTATTAGTTTAGATTTTAGACATCCAGAGTTATCAAATCATTTCAATATATTAGAATCGATAATAAAAGAATATGAAAAGTACATAGAGTATGAAAAGAAAAGTAAGGAGTGTACTGATGATAATGAAAGAATAATATATAACAATATGGCTGTGAGTAGTTATGCTGAAACTAATAGACTTATTACTTCACTTGCTACAATGGTAATGCAGGAGAAGACACAACAAAAGGATCCTTTTTGGAATAATAGTGCTAGAAATTTGCTAGAAGGAATAATTGGATTATTTCTAGAAGAGTATAAAAAAGGAACTATTAAACGAGAACAAATAACTATGACTAGTATTCGTAAGTTTCAGAACAGTTCAATGCAAGAAAAGAATTTTAACAAATTAAAATTATATATTGATAAAAAAGATTATGGAATGAAAAGTAAAGATGCTTTAACTTCAATATTAAGTGCTAGTGAAAATACTTATAAGAGTATTACAGCTGTATTTGGCGAAAAATTATCTTTATTTGATGATATTAATGTAGCTAATGTAACAAGTAGTAATGATTTTGATTTTGACGTGTTAGGAAAAGAAGCAACTGCTTTATACGTAATAGTTCCTGATGAAGATAAGACTTACTATACTTTGGTAACAATAATAGTTGGTCTTTTATATAAAGAATTAGTTAAGTTAGCTAATTTTCAAGATAACAAGAAATTACCTGTTCAAATTGATTGGATTTTAGATGAGTTTGCTAATTGTCCTCCATTGTCAGATATTGAAGCAATAGTGTCAGTTGCTAGAAGTAGAGGTATGAGATTTCATTTTTTTATTCAATCTTTTTCACAACTTGATAATGTTTATGGAAAAGATGTATCTCAGATAATTTTGGATAACTGTGGTTTGATTTATTTAAAGACTAATACACAAGATACAGCTGAAGCTATCTCGAAACGATTGGGAAAAAAAACAATTGAAACTAATTCAATAAGTCAATCGTTAAGTGTTATGGATTATAAAGGTAATCAATCAACTTCGTTAATAGCTAGAGATTTATTAACACCTGATGAGGTCAAACAACTTCACTATAAGACTATAATTTTTCCGATAATTGGTTATCCAATATTTAGAGATACAGTTCTTTATTCTAAGTTTTCTTGTTATCAAGCTGGTGAAGTGAAACGGGAAATTAGTTCTTTAAAGAATTTAGATAATACTTATTTTACTGTAGAGCAAATTAAAACAACTTTAGGAGATAAATTTAGAAATAATTTAGAAGAAGAAAATGATAATGAGGTAAATGAATTTTTTAAAGAACAAAGAGAATATGATGAAAAAATCTTGTTTGAAGCAATAAAAAAGATTCAACAAATAGTAAAACAAGATGAACTTAATTATGAGTATAAAAGTATTAATAATCGTACCTATGCAATTATTGATTTAGAAAGAAAACTTAGTACTATTGAAATTACTTTAATTAATGGCAAGTTAAATAATAAACTTTATCATATAGCGTTTAATAATAATATAGAAGTACATTTAAAGAACAGTATTGATAATCCACTTGAAATCATGAAAGGTAATGAAAAATAATGTCTAGTTTTGGATGTAATTATTATTCTATTTTTAGAATAAATATTTTTAGAGGAGGAAATCCTTTATGAAAAAAATAGACAAGAATGGAAAAAGAAGGAAATTAAATATTAAGTATATATATAAAACCGATAATAATAGTTTGACTTTGTATGAAATCTTGAAGGAGGGGTATTTGTGTTATGTTCGCAATTTGAAACAGTGATGATTTGTGTTTTTGGTGGTGCTATGGTAATATGCGTTATAGGAGGTCATTTATTTACAAATAAATTTTATCATTTTTGGAATAGAAGGGTGATGATTTAATGCAATATATATGTGGTGCATATAATCGATTATCTGATGCAGATAGTAATTGTGATGAAAGTTCTTCTATTCAAAGTCAAAAAATGATTATTGAATCGTTTGCTAAATACAATAATTTAATTATATATAAACATTATGTTGATGATGGTTATTCTGGTGGTAATTTTGATAGACCGGGATTTCAAGAAATGATTCGTGATATAGAAGCTGGTAAAATTAATTGTGTTATTACTAAAGATTTATCAAGACTTGGTAGGGAAATATATAAAACAGGAAGATATATAGAAGAATATTTTTTAGAAAAAGGAGTTAGATATATAGCAATTAATGATTCTTTTGATTCTAATATTGGAGATTCAATGCTTGGAATTAGATTAGGTGTAAATGATTTATATTTAAGAGATGTATCTAAAAAGGTTAAAACATCACTTCGTGCTAAACAAAATAGGGGAGATTACATAGGTTCTTTTGCACTTTATGGCTATAAGAAAAATCCTGATGATAAACATAAGCTGATTGTTGATGAAGAAGTTAGAAACGTTATTGAATTAATATATGATATGGCATTAGATGGGATATCTCCTAAAAAAATTGCGGATGTTTTAACGTTAAGAAAGATACCAATTCCAATTGTTCATAAAAAAGAATATCGTAGTAAGGATGTAGTTGAAAATGGAGGTTTAGGTATATGGAAAAGACAAACCGTTAAAGGAATTTTAACTAATCAGATGTACATAGGTAATATGGTTCAAAATACTCATAATAAAATAAGTTATAATTCTAAGAAACTAAGAAAGACTAGAGATGAAGAATTAATTATTGTTAAGAATACACACGAAGGAATTGTATCGGAAGAGGATTTCTTGAAAGTACAAGATATTTTAAAAAGTAGAAGTACAGAAAGAAGACAAAATCATCAATTTGATTTTTTATTTGGTGGTTTATTGTATTGTCATGAGTGTGGTAGATCAATTCGTATTAGTACTGATGTTGGTAAAAAGAAAGTTACGCATTATACTCAATGTAATTTATATTCAAGAAAGGGAAAGTTTAATGCATGTTATTCACATAGACTTAATTATGATTGGTTAGAAGAAGATGTAATAGAATATTTGCAACAAATGTGTGAAAAACTTTCTAAATATTATGAATTTGATGAAGTTGGAGATAATTCGAAAAATATAGTAGAAAAAAATTTAAAAGAAGTTAATGAAAAAATAGATAAATTAAATCTAGAAATATCTAATCATAAAAATACAATAGATGAATTATACGTTGATAAAGTTAAAGGTTTAGTAGATGAAGATATGTATAAAAGAATTTATGAAAAAACAAAGAATATAATTTTGAATTTAGAAATGGATTTACATGATTTAACAAAGAAAAAAAGACTTAATGAAGAACAAACTAAAACAACAGTTACTTCATCTTTTCATAGATGTAAGAAAGCAGTATTAGATTATATGTCGCTTAAAAATCCTGACAGGGATTTAATAACTAGATTAATTGAAAGAATAGAAATAGATAAAGAAAAGAATATTTATGTTGTTTTTAGATTTAAAGAATTTCAAGTAGTTAAATAATATAAAAAAATAAGTTATTTGGAAGTGTACCCTTTAATTTTAAGTTATTTAGGAAGTGTTTACTTTATTTTTGGAGAGGCACTTTTAGATGTAGGGGGTTACACTTCCTTTTCTTTCTTATGGTGGTTCTAGTTTATTAATTACTTTGTGTAGTATAGGTATTTTATTAAATATAAGTAAGGATATATAGGAAATTATAATTTTAAATTTAATCATAATATAGAGGTGATTAAATTGAAACATAATTTTTTAAATATAAATGGTGTTAAAGTAGGAATAACTAAACTTGATGGGAAAGATTATATTTGTATAACGGATATAGCTAAAGGGAAAGGGAATAACTTTAGAGCAGCTGATGTTATTAGAAACTGGTTAAGAACGAGAAGTGTATTAGAATTCTTAATTGTATGGGAAAAAATGTATAATCCCAATTTTAAAGTGTTCGAATCTGAACACTTTAAAAATCAAGTAGGATTATTAACTTTTACTCCTAGTGTTAATGAATGGTGTGAAAAAACAAATGCGATTGGGATTTTTTCCATAAGAGGAAAATATGGCGGTACATATGCTCATAAGGATATTGCATTAGAATTTGCGTCATCTATTTCTCCTGTATTTAAACTTTATTTGATAAAGGAGTTTGAGAGATTAAAGAAAAAAGAATCATTAGAAAAGTCTATCGAGTGGAATGTAAGTAGAATTTTGGCTAAGACTAATTATTTTATACAAACAAGTTCAATTAAGAAAAATATTGTACCAGTACTTACTGACAAACAAAAGAAATATATATATGCAGAAGAAGCAGATGTTTTGAATGTAGCGCTTTTTGGAATGACTGCAAAAGAATGGAGAGAAGAAAATCCTGAACTTGCTAAAATTGGAAATATTAGAGATTATGCTGATTTAATTTCATTAATAATTCTTAGTAATTTAGAAAATATAAATGCTGAATTAATAGAAAATAATATTCCTCAAACTGAAAGATTAATTAGGTTAAATAACATTGCTAGAAAACAATATGAAATACTAGATAGTAATAAAGTTGATAGTAGATTAATGAAATTATAAATTAATTAGTATATAATTAATTTGAATAGGAGGTATACTTATGAAAAAAATTGTATTTGGATTAATTATTGTTTGTTTTAGTATGTTTGTAATTACTGGTTGTGCTAAGAAGGAAAAAAATAAAGAAGAAAATAAGGATAATAATATGTATTTAGAAAGGTACGAAGAAATAAAGAAAGATTTTGAAGAAGGTTTAAAATGGAAATTAACTGTTAGTTGTCCTAATTGTTGTTTGGATTCTAATGCTTCTTATAAAATGATAATTACTTCTAGTGATTTACTTCAACAAGGTTATATAAAGAAAGATATCTTATTAGATGTAGATAAAGAGTCTTATTGTAAGGTATATGCAGATACTGATTGTAGTGATGGAAAACTTGTTTATGATATTCATTTAAAATGTCTTAATTATATTGATGAAGAATATGTAGATTGGGATTAGTTCTCAATCTATATTTTATGTTATAATTGTTTTAAGATAGGTGATAATATGAAACAAGTTAATAGTGGTGCTGAATTTTTAAATTTAATGTATAAAGATATGAGAGATAGTATTAATTCTATTTCTAATAATCCTATTGATAGAATTAATGAATATTTAGATAAATTAGAAAGAGTACATAGTAAGGCAGATACTAAATATAAAATGGATTTATTAAAAGGGTTTTATCATGATAAATATGTTATTAAATTTTTACCTGAAAGTTATATAGAATATAGAAAAGGATATTTTAGAGAATTAGGTTTAGATGAAAAAGAAGATTTAACTGATGAAGATAAATCTTTGGTACTTGGTGCGATTAGAAATGAACAAAAGATAAGTTTAGATAAGTGGATAGATTATTTATGTGATGATAATAATAATTATCCAATGTGGTTTAGAATTTATATATTTAAAGGAGTAGTAAAAGTAGGTGCTTATTATCCTTTAATTGGTGAGTTTACTAAAAGAAGTTCATCTACTACAGATCCTTTTTTAGAAGTAGAAGAAGAGGTTATTTCTAAGATATATGGTGTTGTTTCTAAATATGTTAATCAAGATACTTTAAGTAATGATGAAGAAAGATTAATAAAAAGAGGTTTAGATTTTAAGAGTTTATATTCTAATTTATATCCAAAGAAAAGTTTAAGATCGGATAGAGAGGATTTTTCTAGTATTGGTTTAAAATAAAATATGTAAAACTATAGTAAATAATGGTTAACAAAATTAAATACTTTTGATAGATATAGACAACAAATAATAAATATAATAATATTAAAATAGAGAAGGTGTTTTTATGAAGAGGAATTTTAATTATTTAATATTATTTGTTTTATTATTATTACCAGTGGGAGTTTTTGCTTTTTCTAATCCAGTAGTAGATCCTATAATATCTTATTTTCCACTAAATACTGATAATTTGAAAAATGCAGATGTATTAGATGGTGCTAAAATATTATCTACGAAAACAGAAGAATATATTATTAAAAAAAGTGATGAATTAGAAAAAGAAGCAGGTATTAAAATATTAGTAGTTACTGTATCTGGTTTAGATGATTCTAATATAGAAGATTTTACAAATAGTTTTTTTAATCTTTGGCAAATTAGTAATAATGATGAAAATAATAATTTATTATTAATGGTTTTATCTCTTAAAGAAGGAAAGTTTAATATTAAAGTTGGAACTGGTTTAACTGATGTATTAACAAGTAGTAAAATAGATGAGGTAAAAAATAAATATATTAGTACATATTTTAAAGATGATGAATGGGATAATGGAATTAAAAATGGGTATAATGCTTTTTATGCAGAAATTGTAGAAAGTAGAGATTTAGATATTAAATATATAAAACCAGTTGATGCAAATGATAATAATAGTATAGAAACTATTATATTAACAATTATTTTTTCATTATTAATTATTGTAGTAGCTGCGATTTGTATATATATTGAATATTTTGTAAAAGATAAGAAGAAGAACAAAAGAAAAAATATAAATAAAACAAAGAAAAAGTAATAACAATTATTATTTTATATGACTGTTAACAAAAAAGGTTGACATTAATTGCTTTTAATGTTATCCTTTTTTTGAATTTAAAGAGAAAGGAGTGAAAATATGAAGAAGTTTTATAATGTTTTTAATAATCAAATGAATGCTAGATGCGGAAGAGTGGGGAAACTTCTTTGTTTTTTCACTTTATAACGTAACTGGCTACATTTAAGTAGTCTTTTTTTATGGAGGTTTAGTATGAAGAATTTAAAAGAATTTAAACCTCTAATTAGATTGATTGGTGAAGATAAGAAAAAACTTGTTTTTGCTAGTAGTTTAATATTTATATCAGGAGTTGCTGAAATATTTACTGGATATTTAAATGGTGCTGCAGTTGAAGCTATTACTAATTTAGAAATTAAATTAGCACTTGTATATTTAGGTATATATTTCTTGATAGAATTAACTTTGGATGGATCAATACTTCATTTTGCTAATTCTATTTTATATAAGATAGAAAGTTCTTTAACTCGTAAATTAGGTTATTTTACTTACAAGAAAGCACTTAATTTACCAGCTGTAGCATTTGAAAAACATTCATCTGGAGAAATTATTAATAGAATTACTAATGATGCTGATTCTTTAAGTTTTGCATTTGGAAGACTTCTTAATATGGTGTCTTCAATAGTAGCGTCTTTAATAATTATAGTATATGTATTTATTAATTCTTGGATTATAGGTTTAGAAATAGTTTTCTTAGTTGGATTATTATTTTTAATAATAAAGATTTATAGTCCTAAATTAAAAGATATACATAAAGAAAGGAAAACAGAACAAGATAAATTTACATCTTTAGTAAATGAATCAATTAGAGGAATAAGAGAAATAAAAACATTAGGGATTAAAAATAATTTAATAGGTAATATGAGAGATATCATAAAACTTATTTACAAAAAATCAGAAAAAGAAATTGATATTCAAAAGGAATTTAATATAATAGTTAGATTTATAAAATCTATATTAGAAGTTGGGGTATTTGTTACATGTGTATTCTTGTTATATTATAATGAAATATCTTTAACTTTCTTTATAGCGATGACTTATTATGTATATAGATATATGTGGTTAATAGAGAATTTAAATGATTTAACTCAAACTTATCAAAAAGTTATGGTATCTATTACTAGGGTTAATGAAATATTAGAAAATAAATTATATGAAGATGAAAAGTTTGGAGAAAAGAAATTAACTAAAGTAAGTGGAAATATTACTTTTAAAGATGTAGTATTTGCTTATCCAGATGAAGATAATACTTTAAATAATTTTAATTTAGAGATTGAACCTAATAAAAAGATTGCGATAGTAGGTAAATCTGGTCAAGGTAAATCAACTTTATTTAATTTAATTACTAGAATATTTGATGTTAATTCAGGGGAAATATTAATAGATGATATTAATATTAAAGATTTAAGTGAGGAAGAGTTAAGAAAAAATATATCTATTATTAGACAAGAACCATTTATATTTAATAAGACAATTAAAGAAAATTTCTTATTACTTGATAATAATATAACTTTAAAAGATATAAGAAAATATTGTAAGCTTGCTTATATAGATGATTATATTATGTCTTTACCAAATAAGTATGATACAGTACTTGGTGAAGGTGGAGTTAACTTGTCTGGTGGTCAAAAACAAAGATTATCAATAGCTAGAACATTATCTAAGAAAAGTAAAATAATTTTATTTGATGAAGCAACTAGTGCTTTAGATAATGAATCTCAAGAGTATATTAAAAAAGCTATAGATAATTTAGTTAAAGATCATACAGTTGTAATAGTTGCTCATAGATTATCTACTATTATGGATGCAGATATTATTCATGTAGTAGATAAAGGTAAAATAGTAGCGTCTGGTTCTCATGATGATTTATTAAAAACTAATAAAACTTATAAAAATTTATATAAAACAGAAACTTTAAATTCATAATAAAAAGATGCAGTAATGAAGTGAACCCCATTTTGGACACTTTAAATAAAAAGGCTTTTTAGATAAAATAACATCTCAAGAAAGGAGATGTTATTTTATGGGTTCAAAAGGACAAAAGTATAATAAATATTCTTTAGAACTAAAGGAAGAGATAATCAATAGATATATTTCAGGTGATTATTCTTCTCGATCCTTAGCTAAAGAGTATGGTATTTCTTACAAAACTATAGATAATATGATTTATAGATATAAGCATCCTGAAATTATAAAATCAGGAAAAAAAGGAAGACCTAAAAATGAAGAATCAATCGATTATAAAGAACGTTATGAAATATTAAAAAAATACCAAGCCTTCCTAAAGGCACAACGCGAGAGAAAGTAATATTTATAAACTTATACATAAATAAGTTTAAACTTTCAAACATGTGTGCTGTTTTAGAAATTAGTAAAAGAACATATTACAAATATAAAAACAAAGATGATCCAGATTATATTGATTATTTAATGATTAAAAATGTGTTTGACAAGTCAAAAGGCACATATGGATATCGAAGGATAACAGAAGGTTTAAAGATTGAATATGGTGTAATATTTAATCATAAAAAGGTATTTAGAATAATGAAAAAGTATTATTTGGTACCAAAATATCATAAAAAGAAGAAAAAGAATGGTTTTAGAAGAATTGAAGAAAATGTTAAACCAAATTTGATAAAAAGAAATTTTAATATTAATGAGAAAAACAAAGTATGGACGACTGATATAACATACTTGTCTTATAAAGAAAAGAAATTATATTTATCAACTATATTAGATTTATATGATAGAAAAATTGTAAGTTATAAAATTTCAAAGTTTAATAATGTAAAATTAGTTATAGACACTTTAAATGATGCTTTATCACAAACAAAAAACGTATCTGGATTAATTATTCATTCCGACCAAGGATTCCAGTATACGTCTTATGAGTACAAAGCTATTTGTGAGTCAAATAATATTCAAATTTCAATGAGTAGAAAAGGAACTCCTATAGATGATGCACCTATGGAATCATTTCGCTCAATTTTGAAAAAAGAAACTTTGTATAATAATAATATATCATCTTTACAAGAATACCAACAACTTGTAGAAGATTGGTTATTATTTTATAACACAACTCGATTAAAATCAAAAAAACGTTAGATTTTTTATCTAACGTCTTTTAATTTTGAGTGAACGATTTGGGGTTCACTTCAGTAATGCATCTTTTATTTGTGTATATTATAACTTTCTATATCATAAAAATCATCATAGTATTCACATTCTAAATTAGGAGTAAAAGTTAAATCTTCAAGGTTTATTACCCCTAAAATAAAGTTTGGTTCAACTATACCTTGATAATAATTTTCATCGTCAGCATAGGCATTAAAAGGTGATACTATGTTATTATCATAATCTTTTGGAGATACGATAATAACCATTTCTGATACATCTCTAAATAAAGAACTAGTACTTTTTTCTTGTTTTAAAAATGATGAAAATTCTTCAGGATCATTAACCATATCTTTAGTAAGAGGAAGAGTAGTAGTAAAAAGAATATTATCAACATTTAAAATATTATTTCCATTTACAAGTAAACCTTCTTCTACTATTTGTTTTCCTGTACCACGTGAAGTTTCATGATACAAATAATTATAACTATCAAAATCTAATGTTTTAATAAATTCAGTTAATTCCATAATAAGATTCCTTTCTAAAATAATTATATCATAAATGTAAAGTTATATAATAAATCTTGATACTTTTTAAATTAAAGTTTAAACTATTATTAGGATAGGAAGTGTATTTATGAAAGATGATGATTTATTATATGTATTACCATCTACTGCGATTTCAGTTTTTGCGTCACTTACTAAATCTATTCAATATCCTTTATTTGAATCAAGAAATACAGTATTAAGAAGTTATAGTGAAGGTTTATATCATATAACAACAGATGAAACTGCGGATAAAATAATTGAGTCACAAGAGGTACATGCATCAAGTAGATTTGCATCTTATGGTATTCATAAAAGATGTTTTTTCTTTGGTGGAGTTCCTGATTTTGAAAATGTTTGTTTAAATGTTACACCAGGAGTTACATTAACAGCGGTAAGAGTAATGTTTCCATATGAAAAATTAGCTGAATTTGATAGAAGAGGAATGAATGATGGAGCAATTACTTATAAGGGTGATTTAAGCTTAGAAGGTGCAAAAGTAGAAAAAGTGCGACTTGGTTTAAAAGAAAGAGATGGGGAGTTATATTATGCTCCTATTAGTGAAGAAGAATATCAAAATTATAAATTAAATGTATCTAGTGAAAAAGAAAGTCTAATAAGTAATAAATTAGCTTTTAAACTTAGAAGTTATATTAGTGGGATGAGAAGAGAGTTTGATTTATTTAAAGAAAATATAGGTGGTAAATTTCATGAATTAATTAATGATGAGGCTAGTGGTATTAGGCTACCTAAAACAAGAAAAGACTATGTAGAAGAAAATAGTGATTTATTTGAACATACAGATGAAATACCAGTGGTAGAAATAAATCAAGAAGAACAAGCAATTAATTTGTATAGTAGTATAATAGATGAAAATAATAATAGTTATAAACTTGGAGAACAAATTTTATACGATAAAAATGATGTTAAAGCGGAATTATTGAAAAGTGTTGTTAGTAATGTAGTATCAAGTTTAAATGAAGGTGTTATGGTTAATAGTAATACTGTTATAACACCTGGGATGAGTGATAAAGATATTAGTGATGTAATATACACCAATATATGTAATGGAAAAATAGAAGAATGTTATAATTTACTTGATAATTCTGTTGTATTATTTAGTGTATGTAGAAGTTATATTCAAAATAGGGAAAAAGGAATATCAAACGATCCAAGAGTTCAATTTTTAACACAAGATATTAATGATTTTAATAGTAATTTAATTCAAAATAAAACTAGTCAAATGGCTGCATAAAAGTATGATAAAAAAATCATACTTTTTTAAATAAAATTATTTACTACGATAATTATAAAAATTTATTTATGCTAAAATGCAATTTGTTAGGGGAGTATTATTATGGATAGCGGTAAAATAGGTGCATATATTCAATTAAAAAGAAAAAGTGCTGGATTAACACAAACTCAATTAGGTGATATGTTAGGTATAACTAGTAAAGCAGTTTCGAAATGGGAAACTGGTGTTGCTATACCTGATGTTTCTTTATTTCCAGAACTTACTAAAATACTAAATATAACAATGGAAGAATTATTACAAGGTGAAGATAATATAGTAATTCCACCAGAAAAGAAAAAGAGAAATATTATTATTGCTTTATCTATAATACTTTCTTTAGTAACAGTACTTTTAATAACAACTATTATTTATTTTAAAAGTAATTATAAAAAAGTAGAAGTTTATAAATTAGAGAGTGCTAATAAAGATTTTTATGTAGAAGGTAGTTTAACTAATGTAGGAGATAAAAGTTACTTATCTATTACTAAAGTGGATTATTTAGGAAATGATATAGATTTGTTTGAAGAAGTAAGCGGTCTTGAGCATAAAATAGAATATGATGGAAATATTGTTTATGCAAGTAATGTCACTAAAGGTGATGAACTAGTGCATTTAAAACATTATTTTAATTATATTGTTACACTTAATTACAATATAAACAAAAAAATGAATTTTGATGTTCAAAAACTTTTACATTTAAAATTGAATTATTATTCAAAAGAAAAAGAAATTAATAAAATAGATTTACAATTTAAGATAGTAGATGAGTAGAATTAAATTCTACCGTGTTCGAATAGCAATAAGTTTGCTATTCTTTTTTATTTTGTTAAAGTGCATTTGGAAGGAGTAAAAAAATATGAATAAAAAATTAAAATTATTATTGTTAACATTTATTTTTATTCCAGTTTTTGTATATGCAAATGATAGTTATGTTAATTATTATGGAATTGAAATGAATGAAACAGAATATTCTAACTTATTAGGTTTAGGTTTTACAGAAGAAGAAATTTATCACATGGAGGAAGAGGAATTTAACGCAAATAAAAATATCGAAAGTTCATTAGAAGCTACAACAACTAAATATTATGTAGAGACTGTAAGATATGATTCTACTGGTCGAGTTGTGCATAGTAATACTAGCGAAGTAACAGAAGAAGAATATAACGATGATATGATTTTAAATATGAGATCAACTGCAACTACTGAAACTACTTATAAAAAGATGGTTACGACAATTGCTCAAGCAGGAACAAAGTATCGTTATAAAGTAACTCTTACTTGGAAACAACTTCCAAAAGTAAGAAGTTATGACATTATTGGAATTGGTATTGAACCGAGTCTAGTTTCTATTACTTCAGATGTTGTTTTTAATCAAACATATTGTATTTCTAATAGTTGTACAAATACTAATTCATATTATACGGATTCTTATCATACTACTGGTGCTGGTGTTAGTTTTAAATTAGCATCTAATTCTGGAATTACAGGTCTAAGGTCTTATTTTTATTATGATGTGTCTAAAAAGAATTCTAATCAAACTTTAAATTATCAATATGCGGATGGTGATTATTCTCATGCTACTTCTACTATAACTGCGAGTTTATCTGAATGGTATTATGTTAATCAAACTGGTATTGTTTTATACGATAATATTTCAGGTTACTATGATGCTATTTCATCTGCAGAGGCAGAATGGTCTGGAACTTGGTAATTGTATATAATTATTATAAGTATAGAAAGTTTATTATTCCTATTGGGTTTAGTATAATAATTCTTGCTTTAATAATTTTATATTTTTATGTAAGTGTTAGATTTAAGACATATGATTATAATATATTGGTTACTAGTGATAAACTTATTGATAATTATGATTTAGGTAATGATTATTACTTATATTATGATGATATAAAAGTTAATTTTCATGGTAAAGACATTTATATGAATATGTCTTTTTCTATTTGTGATGAAATAGATAATCTTTTTGAGATAATAGTACCTGATGAATATTCTTTTTTACTTAATAAACATATTAGTTTTTATATAGGTGATCATCTTTATACTTTTTTTGTTGTAGATGTTTATGATGGTGAATATAATGATATGTTTATTTATACTAATACTTTGACTATGAAAGAAATATATTCTAATGAATTTGATTTTGACTATTATATTTATGATTTTGTGGTTAGTGATTATCATTCTTTAAATGCTAGTTTAGATATATTAAGTTCTTATGATTATGATGTATCTATTAAACTTAGTAAGAGGTTTATGCATATGAGTAATTATGATAGTGGTTTAAGTTTGATTTTAATATTTTTGTTCTTTTTTAGTTTTGTATTTATATTATTTTATGTATAGAGTGATTTTGTTACTCTTTTTTTATGATATAATATTTTTGGTGATAGTATGAAAGACTTTTATGATTCTTTTAATGGGAATAAGTTAAAATTAGTTTTTGGGAGTTTATTAAAAACTGTTGAAGCTTTTTTTGAATTATTAATACCTTTATATATAGCTAATATTATTAATGATGGAATAGTTTTTTCTAATGTAGATGTTTTATATAAATCAATATTTATTATGATATTATTTTATTTTTTAGGATATGTGTGTTCAATTATTAGTCAGTATTTTTCATCACTTGTTGCATCTAATGTTGGTATGAATATTCGTAATAAGATATTTAGTAAAGTAATTAATTTTAAACAAAGTGATATGGATGGTTTTGATTCTAAATTTATTAATACAGCTGTTACTAATGATGTTAAACAAATAGAAAATGGTATTAATATGCTTATGAGAATAGGTTTAAGAGCGCCAATTGTAGCGATAGGGTCTATTATTATGGCTTTTACTATTAGTTTTAAATTATCTTTAATTTTTGTAGTTAGTACAGTTATTATCTTTTTATTTTTATATTTCTTTTTATCTTATTTATCTAAGTGTTATGTTAAGATTCAAACTCATAAAGATAAATTAAATTTGGTTGTATCTGAGATGGTTGATGGTAGTCGTGTAATTCGTGGTTTTAATGAACAAGAAAAAGAAAATGATAAAGGAATAAAAGTAAGTAGTAAGATATTTAGTGATAGTTTATTTGTTGAATATTTACAATCTTTATTTAATCCAGTTACTTATTTAATTATTAATGTTTCTTTATTAATTATTTTATATATTAGTAATGGGCTTGTTAATAGTTCTATTCTTCCTAATGGAGATGTTGTTGCGCTTATAAATTATTTAACTCAAACTTTTGTAGCAATATCAGCTTTGGTTAATTTAGTCTTTATTTTATCTAGATTTTTATCATCTTTTTCGCGTATTAAATCTTTATTTGAATATGAAGTATCAGATGAATTAATTAGAGATGTTTCTATTAGTTCAATATCTAGTTTAGAATTTAAAGATGTATCTTTTTCTTATCGTAATAAGAATGTTTTAACAGATGTAAGTTTTGGTGTTAAGGATGGTACTACTTTAGGTATTATTGGTTTAACTGGGAGTGGTAAGAGTACTTTAGCTAAGTTATTATTAAATTTATATAAAGTAAAAAGTGGATCTATTCTTTTAAATAATACTGATATTAATTCTATATCTATTGATAGTTTAAAAGAAAATGTTGCTTTAGTTATGCAAAAACCTAATTTGTTTAGTGGATCGATTCGTAATAATTTTTTAATATGTAATCCTAAGATATCTGAAGAAGAAATTAATAAGTGTTTAAAGATTAGTCTAGCATATGATTTTGTTTATTCTTTTGATAAGGGACTTGATACTATTTTGTTAGAGAATGGTAAAAATTTAAGTGGTGGTCAAAAACAAAGACTTGCGATTGCACTTGCACTTTCTAAAAATCCTTCTTTATTAGTTTTAGATGATTCTAGTTGTGCATTTGATTTAAAGACAGAATATGATTTGTATTCTAATTTAAAAAAGAATGATATTGGTAATATTAAGATAATTATTAGTCAAAGAATATCTACGATGAAGATGTGTGATAAAATCTTAGTTATTGATAAAGGTAAAGTTAGTGGATTTGGTACTTATTCATCTTTACTTAAAAAGAATAAGATATTTAAAGAAATTGTTTCATCTCAGGAAGTAGGTGAAGAATATGAATAGTAAGAAATTTATTAAATATTATTTTAATTTATATAAAAATAAATTTATTTTAGTAATTTTATTTATCTTTTTATCAGTTCTTAGTTATGTACTTAGTCCGATAATTATTGGTAAATTAATAGATAATTTTGGTAGTAATAATATATATATTTATTTTATAATTTTATTAATATTAATACTTTTATATTTTATATTTAATTATTTATCTAATATTATTTTAAAAAGAACTATGTTAAGAATAACTAATGAAATAAGAAATGATTTTATAAAGAAGATTAATTCTTTAAAGATATCTAATCTAGATAAATATAAAAGTGGAGATATAACTAGTCGTATTGTTAATGATATAGATTTTATTAATGATGGTGGAGTAGAGTTTATTAATCAGTTAATTACTTCTATTCTTACTATTATAATTATTTTTATAATTATGTTTAGTTTAAATATTACTTTAGCATTAGTTATATTATTATTTACTCCTATTGCTTGTTTTATTCCTTATTATGTTACTAAAAAGACTAAAAATTTATATAAAAAACAACAGGTATCTGAAGGTAAGATGGGAAGTTATGTTAAAGAGAAGATTTATAATTATTCTTATATAAAAGTTAATTTTATTGAAGATAAGATTATTTCTAAATTTTTTAAGAATTCTTTAGAGTATTCTTCTAATAATCGTAAGGCAGTATTTTATTCATCTATTGCTAATCCTACATCTAGATTTTTAAATGGAATAGTGCTTGTTATTGTATGTTTAATTGGGGGTAAATATGCGATTAATGGTGTGCTTACTGTTGGTACGTTTCAAGTATTTATCAGTTATGCTACGCAGTTTATTAAGCCTTTTAATGAGTTGTCTAATGTTAGTGGAGAGTTAGCTAATTGTTTAGCATCTATTGATAGAATTTTAGAAGTATTAAATTTAGATAGTGAAGATATAAGTGGTATTCATTTAGAAAGAACTAGTGGGAAGATAGATTTTTGTAATGTAGATTTTTCTTATTCTAAGAATAGTAAATTAATAGAAGATTTATCTTGTTGTTTTGAATCTAAAAAGAAAATTGCGATTGTTGGATCAACTGGAAGTGGTAAGACTACTTTAATTAATTTACTTCTTAGGTTTTATGATTTAGATAATGGTAGTATTAAAGTGGATAATCTTGATATAAAAGATTTATCATTATACTCTTATCGTGAAAGAATTGGAGTTGTACTTCAAGAAAATTATTTATTTAGTGGTAGTATTTTAGATAATATTAAATATGGTTGTAGTAATGCGACAATGGATGAAGTTATAGCATCGTGTAAAGCGGCTAATTGTCATGATTTTATTGAAAATCTTCCGGATGGATATAATACACTTTTAGATAATATTTCTTTATCTAGTGGTCAAAAACAACTCATTTGTATAGCACGTGTTATTTTAAATAATCCATCTATATTAATTTTAGATGAAGCAACTAGTGATATAGATACTTTAACGGAAGTAAAGGTACAAAAAGCACTTGATAATTTGATGAAAAATCGTAGTTCAATTGTGATTGCGCATCGTCTGTCAACGATTAAAAAAGCAGATAAGATTATTGTTATGGATAAGGGAAATATTGTTGAAGTAGGTAAACATGATGAATTACTTTCTAAAAAGGGATATTATTATTCTATTTATAATAGTCAATTTTTAGATATATAGTTTATAAGTCTTCTTTGAAGACTTTTTTTGTGATATAATTTTTCTGGTGATAATATGTCTAGAACTAATAATATGATTAGAAATATATCTTTTTCTTTTTTAGGACAAGGTCTTGGAATACTTGCAAGTTTTATAGTTAGACTTGTTTTTATTAGAATACTAGGTAGTACTTATCTAGGTTTAGATGGACTATTTTCTAATATTTTAACAGTTTTATCTTTAACTGAATTAGGAGTAGGTACAGCTATTACTTATTCTTTATATAAACCACTGGCTACTAAAGATACTGAAAAGTTAAAGAGTTTAATGGCGGTATTTAAAAAGGTATATACAATTATAGGAATTATTATCTTTGGTCTTGGTTTTTTACTTACACCTTTTTTAAGTTTTTTTATTAATGATATGCCTGATATATGGGGCCTTGAGTTAATATATGCTTTATATGTTACTAATACTGCGGTATCTTATTTCTTTTCTTATAAAAGAAATTTAATTTTAGCAGATCAAAATCGTCATATAGAAACTATTTATAGATATGGTTTTTATATAGGTATGAATATTATTCAAATTATATATTTACTTATTTCTCATGATTATTTTGGATATTTAATTATTCAAGTTATTATGACTATTTTATCTAATTGGGCTTTAAGTCGTAAGGCAGATATAATGTATCCTTTCTTAAAAGAAAAAAAGATTAAGAAATTAAGTAAAAAAGAAAAGAAAGAAATAGTTCAAAATACAAAGGGATTAATGATTCAAAAAGTAGGTAATGTAGTAGTTAATTCTACTGATAATATTATTATTTCTAAGTTTGTTAATTTGGCTAGTGTAGGGTTATATTCTAATTATCGTTTAGTAACTTATGCTCTTTCTATAGTAATAAATCAGTTATATACTAATTTAACTCCAGGAATCGGTAATTTCTTTATTGATCAGGATGAATCCAGAAGAATAGAGTTGTTTAAGAAAAGTAATTTTATAACTTTCTGGCTTTCTTATTTTTGTTCTATATGTTTAATTGTTTTATTTAATGATTTTATATATATGTTTGCGGGTAAAGAATATATATTTAGTTTAAGTGTAGTATTTATAATAGTATTTAATTTTTATTTTACTGTGATGAGAAAAGTAGTTATTTCATTTAGAGAAGCAGCAGGATTATTTTATAAAGATAGATATCGTACTGTTTTTGAAGTTGTTTCTAATTTAATTATATCTATTATTTTAGCTAAGTATTTAGGAGTGTTTGGAGTATTTTTAGGTACAGCAATTAGTTATTTTTCTTTATCTTTTTGGATAGAAGTATATGTTTTATTTAAAGATGGATTAAAAAGTAAAGTTAGTAAATATTATTTAGATTATTTTAGTAAGATGATTTTAACTTTAATAGTAGGATTTGTTTTATATTATTTATGTAGTTTTATAACAGGTAATATTTTATTAAGTTTTATATTAAAATGTTTTATTTGTTTGATTGTTCCTAATATAGTATTTATTTTAATATATAGAAATAGTCCTGAATTTAATTATTTTAAGAATTTAAGTATAGATATTATTTCTAAAGTAAAGAGAAAGTTAATTAGAAAGTAGTGGTTTTATGTGGTTTATTTATGCGATTGTAACACTTTTGTTTTGGGCAGTCGCGGATTTGTTTTATAAGATAGGTAATAAAGATGAAGATAATAATAGTCATTTAAAAACTGGGATAATGGTTGGTTTAGTAATGGGTATTCATGCATCCATTTATTTAGTAGTTAATGGGATTAATTTTTCATTAATGGATTTAATTAAATATTTACCGGTATCATTCTTTTATATAACTTCTATGATTATTGGTTATAAGGGATTAAAGTATTTGGAATTATCTATTTCATCTCCTATTCAAAATTGTAGTGGAGTTATTACATCAATATTATTATTTTTAATATTTAGAGAAACTCTTGGTATTTTGGATATTATTGGGATAATTATTATAGGAATAGGTGTTAGTTGTTTAAGTATTTTTGAAAGAAATAGTCAAAAGAAGGAACTTGCGCTTTTAAAGAAAAAATTAAAAAAAGAAAGAGAAAAAGATAAGTTTTTAAAGTTTAAGAAAAAAGAAAAAATTAAAAAGATAGCAACTTTTACAGCTTTAATATTTCCACTTTTATATTGTATTTTAGATGGAGCAGGTACTTTTTTAGATTCTATTTATTTAGATAAGTTAGAATTAATTGGAGAAGATCCAGCATTAATAGCATATGAATATACTTTCTTTATATATGGACTTGTTGTATTTATATATTTAAAGTTCTTTAAAAAAGAAGAAATTGGTGTATTAAAAGTTAAATCTAGGTTATTTGCGGCTGTATTTGAGACTTTAGGACAATTCTTTTATGTATTTGCGATTAGTGGTAATTCAACGCTTGCTTGTCCAATAATTGCATCTTATAGTATGGTTTCTGTATTGTTATCTAGAGTATTTTTAAAAGAAAAGTTAAATATATGGGAATATATTTCAATATTTATAGTACTTTTAGGTATAGTTATTTTAGGTATTAGTGAGGGATTAGCATAAAAACATATGTTTAATTCCTTTTTTTGTGATAAAGATACTGTTTTATAATAGATTTTTGTATAAAAATTGATTTTTTTTAAGTTTTGTGGTATTATGGTGACACATTTGGATAAGAAGGTAAATATTTATCTAAAGTGTATAAGATCTTGATAAAATTGACTTTTTTATATATTTGTGTTATAATATGTACACATTTGTAAGGGGGATAATAATTATGGAAAAAGAAGTTAAAGTAACAAAAGAAGAAGCATTAGAAAGAGTAGAGGATAATTTTGAAACTCTTAATAGTATGTATGGTGCTATTAGAGTTAATAAAGTTTTCTTTGGTGTATGTGCTGGAGTAAGTTTAGTATCTGGTGTAATTGGTACAGGATTATTAATAGCTGGTGGTTTAGCTGTTGCTCCTGCTATTGCAACTGGATTTGGTATTATAGGTACTGCTTATAGTGCTATTCAAATTAAAAAGCAAGCAGATTATGAAGCAGAAACTAATGAAGTTTGGAATAAAAACGTAGATACTCAAGACAAAATAATTGCAAAATCTAAAAAAATTAGATAATATTGTAATAGAGATAATATAAAATAGAAGTGGGGAATTTATAATGGCTTATAGTTCAGATTTTGATAAATATATTAAAGGTGGAAGTACTCCAAAGACAACTACAACAACACCTAAAACTACAACTACATCTACACCTAAAAAAGTAGATGTATCAGGAATTAAACTTAAAGATAGTGGTTCTACTACTATAAAAACAAGTAAAGGTAATATCAAATTAAGAGATGCTTTTAAAAAGATTATTTATGGAGCAGCTGTAGTTGGTACTACTGTAGGATTAGGATTAACTGGATTTGGTGCTGCTAATATTATAGCAATTGCTGCACTTCCTCAATTTAATCTTATTAGTTTTGAAACTATTACTTGGGCATTAATGACTGGTGCTGGATATAAATTAACTAAAGCAACTTTAGGTACAACTATGAGAAATACTCCAGGTTTAAAAAATATATATGATGCAGTTACTGGTGCTAAAGAAGAACTTGATGAAGTAAAAGGTTCTAAGAAATAATTAGTAATAAATTTATAAGTAATAATTAATAACTATTTATAGTTGTTGATTATTGCTTTTTATTTTGATTTTTATTATAATCATAATTGAAAATAAGGTGATTTATATGAAAAATAAAAATGGTTTTACGCTTGTAGAAATGCTTGCAGTTATAGTAATTTTAGGAATTGTAATGGCAATTGCAGTTGTTAGTGTAAATTCTTATATTGAAAAGAGTAAAAAGGATACTTATGTATCGACTGCTCATGAATATATGACAATAGCTTCAAATATGATTGCACAACAAAAGATCGTTGTTAGAGATTCTAATACGGTTTATTATATTCATGTTAATAATTTAGATACAGAAAAGAAGTTATCTAAAAGTCCTTATGGTAAATGGATTGATGCTTATGTAGTTGTTACAGTAGATAGTAAGGATAATAATGTTACTTTTTACTGGACTAGTGTAGATGAAAAGGGATTTAGAGTAGACTTAGTGCGTGAATCTGATTTAGATATTAAAGATGTTCATCATTCAGATAATTTAACTATAGATACTAATCAATTAATTGGTGAACGTGAAAAAATAGTTATATATGATAAAGATGGAAAAAGAAATACAAAATAAAATATGATATAATTTTTATATCATTTTTTTTAGGAGTTTTTATGAATAGTATAGTTTTAGTTAATAAAGAAAATAAAATAGATGATTCTTATTTAGATACTATTTCTTTGGTAGAAGTAGAAGAAGAAACGTTTTTAGTAGAGAAAGAAGCTGCTTTAGCATATTTAAAATTAAAAGAGTATCTTTTAAATAAGGGAATTACTATATGTATTAGTTCTGCATATAGGAGTATAGAAAGACAACAAGAAATATATGATGAATTTGTAGTACGTTATGGAAAAGAATATGCTGATAAAACAGTAGCATCTGTTGGATGTAGTGAACATCATACTGCTCTTGCGATTGATATAGATATCATGGTGGATGGAAACTTCTTAATTGGTAATCATGAACTTATGAAACATGAAGATATTTATTTAGAAATTCATAAACATTTAAGTAAGTTTGGATTTATTCTTAGATACATGAAGGGTAAAGAAAGTATTACTGGTTATCCTTATGAACCATGGCATATTAGATATGTGGGAGATGTTGCAGATTATATTTATAAAGAAAGTCTAACTTTAGAGGAGTATCTATTAAAAAAAGATTGATTTAGTAGTGTTTTTGTATTATAATTACTTTCATGAAGCGATGACGGTGTGGAAAACTATCAGCTATATATTAAGAGAGATTCTTCTAGAATAAGTAAGGTGGAACCGCGATAAATCGTCCTTACAAAATTCTAGAAGTTTTTTATTTATAAGGAGATGAATATATGAGTGAATTAAATATGGAAAAATTAGTTAGTTTTTGTAAACAATATGGGTTTATTTTTCAAGGTAGTGAAATATATGGAGGACTTGCGAATACTTGGGATTATGGTCCATTAGGTGCGGAACTTAAAAGTAATGTTAAGAAGGCTTGGTTAAAGAAGTTTGTACAAGAAGATCCTAATAATGTAGGTCTTGATAGTGCTATTTTAATGAATCCTAAGACCTGGGAAGCATCAGGTCATTTAGCAACTTTCTCTGATCCGCTTATTGATTGTAAAGAATGTAATACTAGACACAGAGCTGATAAATTAGTTGAAGATGATGGTGTTGAAGATGCTGGTGGTATGAGTAATGAAGAATTAATTAATTATATTAACGAACATAATATTGTTTGTCCTGATTGTGGAAAAAAGAACTTTACTGATATAAGACAATTTAACTTAATGTTTAAGACTTTCCAAGGTGTTACTGAAGATTCTAAAAATACTATTTATTTAAGACCAGAAACTGCTCAAGGTATTTTTGCAGATTTCTTAAATATTCAAAGAAGTATGAGATTAAAAGTACCATTTGGGGTAGGACAAGTAGGAAAAAGTTTTAGAAATGAAATTACTCCTGGTAACTTTATTTTCCGTGTTCGTGAATTTGAACAAATGGAATTAGAATTCTTCTGTAAACCAGGTACTGAACTTGATTGGTTTAAACATTATAAAGACTATTGTAAAAATTTCTTAATATCTTTAGGTATTAAAGAAGAAAATTTAAGAATGAGAGATCATTCTCAAGAAGAATTAAGTTTCTATAGTAATGCTACTACTGATATAGAATATTTATTCCCATTTGGTTGGGGAGAATTATGGGGAATCGCAAGTCGTACTAATTATGACTTAACTCAACATGAAAAATTCTCTGGTCAAAGTATGAGTTATTTAGATCCTGAAACTAATGAAAGATATATTCCATATGTTGTAGAACCATCTTTAGGGGTAGAAAGATTAGTTTTAACAGTATTATGTAATAGTTATCATGAAGAAGAATTAGAAGGTGGAGAAATAAGAGAAGTTATGAAATTTCATCCTTTCTTAGCACCATATAAAGTAACAGTATTACCTTTAATTAAAAAATATCATAGTGAAAAAGCTGAAGAAGTATATAGAATGCTTTCTAAAGAATTTATGTGTGGATATGATGATAGTGGTAACATTGGTAAGAGATATAGAAGAAGTGATGTAATTGGTACTCCATTTGCGATTACAATTGATGATAATACTTTAAATAATGGTACAGTAACAGTAAGAGATAGAGATACTATGGAACAAGTTACATTAAAACTTGAAGAAGTAGCAAATTATGTAAATGAAAGAATCAAATTTTAAGAAAGAGACAATTTATTGTCTTTTTTTCTTTTGCTTATGTTATTATAATAATAGAGGTGCGTTATGAAAAAAGAAGAAAATTTAGAAAAACAAGTTAAAGAGTTAGAAAAGTCTAATAGATGGATGAAAGGTATTTTATTATCTTTAATTGGAATCTTTTTTATGGGATTATGTGTAGGAGTGGGATATGTCCTTGGTAATAGTAATAATAAAGATAATGAAAAGATAGAAGAAAAAGAAGATAAAGATAAAGAAATTGTGGAAGATAAAGAAGAAAAAGAAGATGAAAATCTTCAATTAGAAACTTTAACTAAAGACAGTCCAGTTGTTAAAACGCTTTTTAAAAATTTTAATGAATCTGATTGGATTAGACATGAACTTTTAAGTCGTGGTAGTAAAGAAAATAATATGGCTATTGCATATCTAAATCTAGATTTAGATAGTATTAAAAAAGTAGTTAAATGTAGTAATTTAGAAGATAAAAGTGTTTATTATGAAATGGGATGGGGTAAGTCAGAGTTTACTTGTGTTCCCGATTATGATGAGACGATAGATAGTACTAATGCGATTGATTCAAAATATTTAAAAGAAAAATATCAAGAAATGTTTGGTATTAATTCAAATTATACTAATACAGATTTTAGAATAATTAGTACAATTTATCATTATGATAAGAAAAATGATGTTTTTGCAGAATATACAGCTCCTTTCGGAGACGAAACTGTTAATAATATACATACTTTAGATTCAATTGAACAAGAAGGTATAACTTTAAAATTAAATACAACATTAGTAAATGAATATGATTCAACTGATAAGAGTTCTATTATATATACATTTAAATATGAAAAAGAAACTGGTAATTATATTTATGTAAGTAGAGAAGAAAAAAAATAAAAACACTTGATTTATTTGTAAAAATAGGTTATATTATCTTTGCTACTTAATCTTAGTACTTGATTATTCCGACTGGTACCCAGATTAAGCGAATATTATAAGGAGGAATTAATTATGGCAATGACTAAAGAAAGAAAACAAGAAATTATTAAGAAATTTGCTAGAAGTGAAGGAGATTGTGGTTCTGTTGAAGTTCAAGTTGCAATTTTAACTGAAGAAATCAACGCTTTAACTGAACATATGAAAGATCATACTCATGATTATCATTCACAAAGAGGACTTTTAAAGAAAGTTGGGCAAAGAAAGAACTTATTAAACTACTTAGTTAAACATGATGTTAATAGATATCGTGCATTAATTAAAGAATTAGGTTTAAGAAAGTAATTATATTAAATAAAAGTAGACACTATTTTTTGGTGTCTTTTATTTTTGCAAAATATAGTTTATAATTGATTTATTGGAGGTAAATATGGAAAAGAAAGTTTTCGAATTTGATTTTAGAGGAAGAAAAATCGTTGTTGAACATGGTGAAATGGCTAAACAAGCTCATGGTGCTGTTTTAGTTAGATATGGTGATACTGTTGTTTTATCAACAGCTGTTGTTAGTAAAAATGCTAATATTTTATCAGACTTCTTTCCTTTAATGGTTTTGTATCAAGAAAAATTATATTCAGTTGGTAAAATCCCTGGTGGATTTATTAAAAGGGAAGGACGTCCTACAGAAAATGCAACACTTGCTGCTAGAATGATTGATAGACCTATGCGTCCATTATTCCCAGAAGGGTTTAGAAATGAAGTTCAAATAGTTAATACTGTTTTATCAGTAGAACAAGATAATTCTCCTGAAATTACAGCTTTATTTGGATCAAGTTTAGCTACTAGTATTAGTAAGATTCCATTTGATGGACCTATTGCTGGTGTTAAAGTAGGTAGAGTTGATGGAAAGTTAGTTATTAATCCTACACCTGAACAATTAGAAAATTCTGATATTGATTTAACTGTTGCAGGTACAAAGAATGCTATTAACATGGTTGAATCTAGTGCAAAAGAAGTATCAGAAGATGATATGTTAGAAGCTTTAATGTTTGGACATGAAGCAATAAAAGAATTAATTTCATTCCAAGAAGAAATTATTTCTGAAGTCGGTGTAGAAAAAATGGAATATGAATGTCTAGAAATAGAGGATTCATTAAAAGATGAAATAGCAGAAATGTGTAAAGAAAAATTAGATTCTGCTATGAGAATTGAAGATAAAATCTTAAAATATGAAACAATTGATGCTGTTAAAGAAGCTGTTGTTGAATCATATGTTGAAAGTAATAGTGATTTAAAAGATGATGAATTAGAAGAATTAACAACTAAAGTTAAATTAGTATTAGAAGAATTAGAATATGAAATATTTAGAAAAATAGTTGTTAAAGAACATACTCGTGCTGACGGAAGAAAAATGACTGAAATTCGTCCATTATCTACTGATATAGATATTCTACCTAGAACTCATGGTTCTGCGTTATTTACTCGTGGACAAACTCAAAGTTTAAGTATTACTACTTTAGGAGCTTTAGGAGAAAGTCAAGTATTAGATGGATTAAGTTTAGAAGATGAAAAGAGATTTATGCTTCATTATAACTTCCCACAATTCTCAGTAGGAGAAACTGGTAAATATGGATCTCCTGGTAGACGTGAAATTGGACATGGAGCACTTGGAGAAAAAGCACTTGCTCAAGTTATTCCTAGTGAAGAAGAATTCCCATATACAATTCGTGTAGTTAGTGAAATCCTTGAAAGTAATGGTAGTAGTAGCCAAGCATCTATTTGTGCTGGATGTATGAGTTTAATGGCTGCAGGTGTACCTATTAAAGCTCCAGTTGCTGGTATTGCAATGGGATTAATTACTGATGGTGATGATTATACAATTCTTACTGATATTCAAGGTATGGAAGACCATTTAGGTGATATGGACTTTAAAGTTGCTGGAACAAGAAGTGGTATTTGTGCACTTCAAATGGATATCAAAATTAAAGGAATTACTGAACAAATCTTAAAAGAAGCACTTGCTCAAGCTAAAGATGCTCGTATGGAAGTACTTGATGTTATGCAAGAACAAATTGCTGAACCAAGAAAAGAAGTTAGTAAATATGCTCCTAAGATGATGACATTCATGATTAAACCAGAAAAGATTAAAGATGTTATTGGTCGTGGTGGAGAAATGATCACTAAAATTATTTGTGATGCTAGTGGAGTTAGCTTAGTAAGTGATGTTCGTGCTGTTAAAGTAGATATTGAAGATGATGGTAAAGTAGTTATTTATCATAGTGATAAAGAAGTTATTGAAAAGACTGCTGAAATGATTCAAAATATCGTTAAAGAAGTAGAAGAAGGAAAAGTATATAGTGCTAAAGTAGTATCTGTTGAAGAATTTGGATGTTTTGTTCAAGTTTGGCCTGGATGTGAAGGATTAGTACATATTTCTAAACTTGCTAAAGAAAGAGTAGAAAAAACTGAAGATGTAGTTAAAGTTGGAGATGAAATCTTAGTTAAAGCAATCGGTACTGATAAAAAAGGAAGATTAAATTTCTCTAGAAAAGATGCTATGTAATAGATAAAAGGAAGAAAAAAATTTCTTCCTTTTTTAATTTTATTTTTATAAAAAATTCTTTTTAAAATTATATGGCCTTTTTCCTTGCATTTTTATGTTTATGTAGTTATAATAGAAACCATATTTGATGAGGTGATGGGCTATGATTAAAACAAATTTACCAGTACTTTTGATTAGAAACATGGTCTTATTCCCTAATAGTGAAGTACGTATTGAGATTGATAGTGATATTGATAAAAAAGTAATATCTTTAGCTGAAGATTATTACGATAATCAAGTATTAATTGTTAATCCAAAAGATGTTTTAGAACAAAATCCTGATATTACTGAACTTCCAAAGGTTGGAATTGTTGGTAGTGTTAAGATGAAGATTGATATGCCTAATCAAAAAACTAGAATTATTATTTCTGGTTTGAGTCGTGTTAAGGTTCATACATACACTAAAGATGAAAATATTTATGATGCGGTTATAAGTAGTGTAGAAGAAGATGGACTTGAATTAAATGAAGAGTTAGCTTATGTAAGAAGTTTAGTTAAACATGTTGAGATGTATGTAAGAGAAGTACCTTATATGTCTAATACTGTTTTATCGCAAATATCTGGTATTAGTGATATTAGTCAATTAACTGATATAGTTGCATTATTTTTACCGATTACGATGGAAAGAAAACAGGAATATATAGAAGAGTTTTCAGCAACTAAGAGAGTTAAGATGATACTTGATGATATTAATCGTGATATTGAAGTATTAAAGTTAGAAAAACAAATTGAACTTGAAGTTAATAAAGGAATTGAAGAAAGTCAAAAAGAATTTATTTTAAGAGAAAAGATTAGAGTTATTAAAGAAGAACTAGGAGATGTTCATGATAAAGAAACTGAAGTTGATGAATTAAGATTAAAAGCTAATTCACTTGATTGTCCTAGTAAGGTTAAAATTCGTCTGAATAATGAAATAAATAAATATGAAAACTGTAGTCCAAATTCTCCAGAATTAGGTATTTTAAGTACTTATATAGATTGGTTATTAAATTTACCATGGAAGAAGAATACTAAAGATGTATCTGATTTAAATAAAGTTAAAGATTCTTTAGATAAATCACATTATGCTTTAGATACAGTAAAAGATAGAATAATTGAATATTTAGCAGTTAAACAAAATAAAAATAGTTTAAGAAGTCCAATTATATGTTTAGTTGGTCCACCTGGTGTTGGGAAAACAACTCTTGCTCAAAGTATTGCGAAGAGTTTAAATCGTCAATCAACAAAGATTAGTGTTGGTGGAGTTAATGATGAGGCTGAAATTGTTGGACATAGAAGAACTTATGTTGGTGCTGCACCTGGTTTAATTATTCAAGGTATGAAAAAAGCAGGTACTAGTAATCCTGTCTTTATCATAGATGAAATTGATAAGATGACTAAAGATATTAAGGGAGATCCAGCTAGTGCGCTTCTTGAAGTATTAGATAAAGAACAAAATAAACATTTTGTTGACCATTATATAGAAGAAGAATTTGATTTAGGTAATGTTATGTTTATAGCAACAGCTAATTACATAGAACAAATTCCTACAGAATTAAAAGATAGATTAGAAATAGTTGAGTTATCTAGTTATACTGAATATGAAAAATTAGATATAGCTAAAATCCATTTAATTCCTAATTTATTAGAAGAACATGGATTAAAACAAGATAGAGTTAGTTTTAGTGATGAAGCAATTCTTAGTATTATTAGAAGTTATACTAAAGAAAGTGGAGTACGTGAACTTGATAGATTACTTGCAACTATTATTAGAAAAATAGTTAAAGATATAGTTTTAGATAAATCTAAAGATAATTATAAGATTACTGTTAGTAATATTTCTAAGTATTTAGGTAATGAAAAGTATTTCTATCACAATAGTGAAAATATAGGTAGAGTGGGAGTTGTTAATGGTCTTGCTTATACTAAGTTTGGTGGAGATATATTACCGATTGAAACTACTATGTATAAAGGAAAAGGAGAACTTTTACTTACTGGTAGTTTAGGTGAAGTAATGAGAGAATCAGCTAAGCTTGCGTTTAGTTATATTAAGGCTAATAGTAAGATGTTTGGTATAGATGATAAGTTATTAAGTGATAATAATATTCATATTCATGTACCGGAAGGAGCTGTACCTAAAGATGGACCTAGTGCAGGAGTTAGTTTAACAACAGCTTTGGTTAGTTTATTTACAAATAAGGAAATTCCTTCTAATATAGCTATGACGGGGGAAATGACTTTAAGAGGTAATGTTTTACCAATAGGTGGATTAAAAGAAAAGGTTATTGGTGCACATCGTGCTTCAGTTAGAAAAATATTTATTCCACAAGAAAATGAAAGGGATTTGACAGAAATTCCTGAAGAAGTAAAAAAAGATATAGATTTTGTATTTGTAAAAGATTATACTGATATATATAATCATTTAATAGGAGGTAACAATGAGAGTAGAAGAAAAAGAACAAATTCAAAGTAAATTAGATGCAAGAGAAAAGTTAGCAAGTTTAGGATTTGGTGAATTAATTGAACTATCAAAGGATCCTAATAAATTCGATTATTTTATGGAAGGACTTGCAAATAGTATGAGTAATACTTTTGTATGTTATATGTATCCATATTTTAGTGTTGTTAGGGAAATGATTAATCAAAATAAATCAAGATTAAATGAAAATGAAGATTTAAGTCAACATGTGTTTAAAGTTTTATCTTATTTTGAACAATATGATAAGCATGATCCTGGTTATAAGTCAGAATTTAATGCTCAATATGAATCTTTAGTAGTTTCTGATTTAAGATTAGATAAATTAGGTATTACTTTAAAGGATTTTTATAAGAATGCTGCTAGTAGATTTAAAGCTATTACAGATGGGCAAGTAACAGAAATGAGATCTGATAAGTATTATGTGGCAACAGTTGCATATCTTTCTAAATATCATCCAGAATATTTAAGAAATTGTTATATGATTCCGGTTATCTATGATACTATTTATCATCCAAATAAAAATGATTTTGAAGATAAAAAAGATTATAAAGCATTCAAAAAAGTTGCTTCAACAATATCTTCTAATTTGGCTAAATATGGAAGAGAAAGAGCTAAAGTAATGAGCAAAGAACCACATGGTTATAAATGGTAATAAAAAGAATAAAATTAATTAAGAATAAAGAGGTGTTTTATGTTTGAAGTAATTATATTAGGTATTATTCAAGGAATAGCTGAATTTTTACCTATTTCTTCATCTGCACATTTAATTATATTTAGAGATGTATTTGGTATAGGAAGTAAGTTAATTGGTAGTAATATTGATTTAGCTTTTGATATTGCATTACATTTTGGTACTTTATGTGCGATTGGAGTTTATTTCTTTAAAGATTTTTTAAAGATGTTTATATCAGGATTTACTAAAGGAGTAAAAGAAAAAGAAGGAAGACTTCTTTGGTATATTGTAGCAGCAACAATTCCTGCGGCTATAGCTGGGTTATTATTTGAAGATATAATTGATTCTTTTTTTAGAAAACAATATATTTTAATAGCGTTAGCACTGATATTTATGGGTATTTTAATTTATATAGTAGATAAGAAAATGCCTAATAAAAAGAGTTTAGATAAATTTAGTTTAAAAGATGCTTTAATTGTTGGATGTAGTCAAGTTTTAGCTCTTATTCCTGGTTTTTCAAGAAGTGGGACAACAATTATGGCTTCTCGTGGTTTAAAATTAAATAGGGAGGATGCAGCTAAGTTTTCATTTTATTTATCTGCACCTGTAGTATTAGGTTCAGTTATATTAACATTATTAGAAGATGGTATGTTTAGTCTAATTGCAGCTAATCTTTGGATATTTATAGTAGGAATATTAGTATCATTTATATCTGGATTATTATGTATTAATTTTTTACTTAAATATTTAAGAAAAAATGATTTTAAATTATTTATGATATATAGAATAATTATAGGTATTATAGTTATAGGATTTGTATTATTATAAAAATAAAATAAGGGATATTTAATCCCTTATTTTTAATTTATCATTTACATTTAAATTTTTAATAAAATTGGCTGGAAATTCATATGTTTTATAAACACCTTTTTTAGGAAAGATAATTCTATTTTTTTTCATATTCTTTTTTATAAATAATATATTATTATTTTTATCAGTCATTACAACGTCTATATTTTCTTTCATAAAGAAGGTATGAATACTATTACAATTTCTAAATAGTAAGCAGTAATCAATATTTTTTTTAAACATTAAACCAAATAATCTTTCTTTAAATGTTTTAGCTTCATATATAGTAATTTTATCTATCATATAATCACCATTTATACTATAACACATTTAGAAAATATTGACAAAAACTACTATTAATTATACAATTAAAGTATCAAAAGGGTATGGTGATTTGAGTGAAAAATAAAAAAGGTCAAGCATTAGTAGAATACGTTTTAATTATAGCTTTAATTTCAGTTATTATTATTGGAATTATTAATACATTTGGTGGATATTTAAAAGATAGTATTACAAAAACTTCTTGTAGCATAGCTGATCAAGAATATGTTGAAGGCGAAGAAGTAGGAGAAGGTTATTGTAAATAGATGCTTTTTGCATCTTTTTTTTGTTTTTACTTGAAAAAGTAAAAATTTATGTTATAATTTATAAGTGTCCAGTGTTATTGGATATGGGGCGTTAGCTCAGTTGGTAGAGCAACTGACTCTTAATCAGTGGGTCTAGGGTTCGAATCCCTAACGCCCCACCATATTAAAAGTATAGGTTTGATATAGGTTATCAAGCCTTTTTTATTATCTAGGTTTAATAAATAGCAAATAATATATAAAAATATGATATAATACTAATGTAAAAGATAAATTAGAAGTTATTGCGGCTGTTAAAGTGGGTAGATATAAATGAATGTTAGTTTTAAAGAAATATTTAATACACCTGAAGAGTTTATTATTTCTAAAGGAGAAGTATTATCAAAATTTATTTGGAATAAGAAGAATTATTATCTTGTTTTCAAACAAGATAATCCTTATTCGCAAGCTAATATTTTATTTGTTGAAGAAAAAGATGTATTAGAAGTACTAGAAAAGTCTATATTGTCTTGGGAATATGTAGAAGAACTTACAAGTAAATATATTTATAATGGACTTTTACATTTTGAATTAAAATTAAAAAATATATGGGCTCCAAAATGGATGATAGAAAATCCTGACTTTTTTGCTTATTCTCTAGATGATTTAGGAAGAGCGTTTGAATTGTTATATAAATTTGCACCTGAGATATTTAAAAACAAAAAAGATTTAGATATTTGGAATAGTAATTAACCATTAAATTCCTATTTATCTAACAAAATATAAAATTTACACGATTTACACGATTGCTAGTCAAGGGTGCTTAATTGTATTAAAATGGGTAATGCATTCCATTTATAACATTAAAGACTAGCAATGCTAGTCTTGGTTTTGACAAATAAAAAGTGTTATGCTACAATACGTCTTGAAAGGAAGATTATTATGTTTAACAACCAAATAAAGAAATCTATCAAGAAGAACAAGAAATCAATAAATAATATTGGTTGTTTTTGCATAGCTTCAAAATAGATTTTTAAGATTTATTTATAATTAAAAAAGTTAGTGGCTTAAGACAATCAATTTGTTTTAAGTCACTTTTTATTTGAAAGGAATGAGGAAAATGAATTGGGCAAGAGAGGTTGCACTTAGAATTATTAATGAAAGACCAGATGAAGAAGTTTATACAGTTGCGAGTGGTGTTAGTCCAAGTGGATTTGTACATATTGGAAATTTTAGAGAGATAGCTACACCATATTTAGTTGTGAAAGAATTAAGAAGATTAGGTAAAAAAGTAAGATATATTTTATCTTTTGATGAATTTGATAGATTTAGAAAAGTACCAGGTAATATCGATTCTAGTTATGAAAAATATATTGGGATGCCTTATACTGATATACCAAGTCCATTTAGTGATGAATCATATGCATCATTTATGGAAAATAGATTTTTAAATGAATTAAGATTAATGGATGTCGAAGTAGAATGTATTTATCAAACTAAAGAATATCAATCAGGAAGATATAATAAATATATTAAAATTGCTATGGATAATAGAGATAGAATATTTGATATAATTGATTCTTTTAGGACGCAAGATTCAACTTTAGAAGAAAGAGAAAATTATTACCCAATTAGTATTTATTGTCCTAACTGTAAAAAAGATAATACGACAATACTAAGTTATGATAATGAAACTGGGGAAGTTAGTTATAGTTGTAGTTGTGGACATAATGGAGTTTTAAATATAAATGATGCGACTAATATTAAATTACAATGGAAAGTAGATTGGCCGATGAGATGGATGATTGAAAATGTTACTTTTGAAACAGGGGGAGTAGATCATTCAGCTGCTAATGGTAGTAAAGCAGTATCAGAAAGAGTAGCGCGTGAAATATTTAATTTTGAACCACCTTTATATATTCCATATAACTTTATTGGAATTAAAGGAGGAGGAGCTAAAATGTCTTCTTCTACAGGTAATGTTTTAACCATAACAGATTTATTAAAAGTATATGATAAAAATATTATTTGGTGGTTTTATACTAGATTTGATAATATGCACGCTTTTGATATTGCACTAGATAATGACGTTATTAGGTATTATAGTGAATTTGATCGTTGGGTAAAATTGTATTTTAATGGAAATATTGATGATAAAAATAGAAGTATTTTAGATTTAACAGGAGTAGATAAATCTTATTTAAATAATCCTAATTTTAGTTATTTAGCTACTTTTTTACCTATAGTTAATAATGATATTAATTTATTAAAAGAATTACTTATAAAAGAAGAAATAAATGTAGAAAGTAATGAGTTTTTAGAAAGATTAGAAAGAGCTAAATATTGGGTGGATAATTATGGTACTGATTATCAAGTTAGATTATTAGAAAGTAGAAATAATGATTATTATAATTCGTTAAATGATTTAGAAAGATCATGGCTTAATAAAACGATTGCTTTACTTGATATAGATTTTTCAACTACAAATGAACTTCAAACTGTTTTATATGATGTAGTTAAAGATGGGGTACTGGAAGGAAATGAATTGAAAACTCGTCAAAAAAGATATTTCCAAATTTTATATAATATGCTTTTAGGATTAGATCAAGGTCCAAAATTAGGATTATTTTTAATGGCAATAGATAAAGATAAAATTAGGGAACTATTATAGTAAAAGACTAACTTTTGTTAGTCTTTTTGATTGACTTTAAATTATTTTAAATTATATATTTATATTAGAGAGGATGATTTTATGATTAAAGTTATTGCTTTTGATTTAGTAGGGGTATTAGTAAGGGAAAAAGATATTGAACTTAATGAAATAGAATCAAAAATAGAAAGATTATTTGGTCCTAATATAAGTGATTTAGAATATTTTGAAAAAGCTAGACTTATTTTTTCAGGAGATATTATTTCTATTACTAAAGATTTAGTGAATAAATTATATGAAGTTAAAGATAAAAATCTTATAAATAAGATAAAAAAGAATTTTCCTAATATTAAAATAGTTATTGCGACTAATCATGTTTCTTTTATTAGAGATTTTATTGAAAAAGAATTAATAGTAGATGATATTATTATTTCTGCAGAGATTAATATGATTAAACCTAATTCTAACTTTTATAATTATTTACTTGATAAATACAAAATAGAAGCATCTGAATTATTATTTCTAGATGATAATATTGAAAATATAGATGGTGCTTACAAATTAGGTATTAATACTATTAAAGTTGATAAAAATACAAATATATATGAAGAAATCTTACATAAAATAAAGTAGGTGAATTATGGATAAAAAGATTAAATATATAAGTATAAGCATAATTATTATTTTTATAGTTATCTTTTCTTTTTTAATTATTAAAAATTTATCTAAAGAAAAAGAAATAAATATAGATAATTATACACAAGTATATTTATATAATTTAGGTAGTTCTAATATTGAAATAATAAAAAGTAATGATACTGTTATACTAGTTAATACTGGTGTTGTTGATGATTTAGATGATTTAATAGATGAATTAAATAAGTTAGAAATATATGAAATAGATTATTTAATTATTACTAATAAAGATGATAAATATATAGGTAATGTTACTTATTTACTTGATAATTATTTAGTTGATTATATATATATGAATGATTATGAGTATTCATCTAAATTAATGGATAAAGTTAATTCTAGTTTAGTTGGTTCATATACTGAAGAGGTAATTCTTACTAGTAATGAAATTATTACTTTAGATGATTTAACTATTAATATTTATCCTTATATGGAGGATGAGTTTTCTTTAGAAGATAAGACTTTAATTATCGAAATGATATTAGGAGATAATTCTATTTATTTAACTAGTAATAGTTCTGATAAGAGATTAAGTTCTATTAATAAAAGTACTTTATTGGTATCAGAAAATAGTAATTTATTTAAAATTAGTTCTAAGTATTATGTATTAGATGGTAAGAATAATAAAAAGAGTTTAAATAGAGATTTAAAAATATATATGAATAAAAAAGAATTTATTATTAAATAAGTTCTTTTTTTGTTGACTATTTAGTTTTATTTAGGTTATAATTAATCATGTAAGCGTTATGGAGATATACTCAAGAGGCTGAAGAGGCGCCCCTGCTAAGGGTGTAGGTCGGGAAACTGGCGCGAGAGTTCAAATCTCTCTATCTCCGCCATATATGAATTAAACTTGGATTTCCAAGTTTTTTTGTTTTGTTTTTTATGTTATACTTGATATGGTGATAATATGACAGAAAAAGAAAAAATGCTTAATTATGAAATATATAATCCTAATTATGATGAGGAGTTAATTAAAGAAAGAACTCTGACTCAAGATTTATGTTTCGAATATAATAATTTAAGACCATCTGATTATGAAAAAAGAAATGAATTAATGAAAAAAATTATTGGTAAAGTAAATGGTAATTTTTTAGTTGAACAACCTTTCTTTTGTGATTATGGATATAATATAGAATTTGGTGATAATTTTTATTCTAATCATAATTTAACTATTTTAGATGGTGGGATGGTTAAGTTTGGTGATAATGTATTTATAGGTCCTAATTGTGGTTTTTACACAGCAGGTCATCCTTTTGATTATGAAGAAAGAAATAAAGGACTTGAATATGTTAAACCAATAGTTGTAGGAGACAATGTTTGGTTTGGTGGAAATGTTGTAGTTGTTCCAGGAGTTACAATTGGTAGTAATGTTGTAATAGGTGCTGGTAGTGTTGTTACAAAGGATATTCCTTCTAATGTAGTTGCAGTTGGTAATCCTTGTAAAGTAATTAAAAATATTTAAATAGGTAAAATTTTAAAACCTACTGATATTATGTAGGTTTTATTTATATACTTATATTGGTGGTGATTATATGGTAACTAGGCCAACTAGAATGGAAGTTAATTTAAATAATTTTTTATATAATATTGAACAAATTAAAAAATATACAAATGGTGTAGATGTTATGCCTATTATAAAAGCTAATGGTTATGGTACTCATATTAATTTTTGTACTGATATAATTAATAGTTTTAATATAGTAGGTGTTGCATTAGTAGATGAAGGTGTTGTTTTAAGAAAGAATGGATATAAAAATGATATCTTTGTTTTAAATCAACCTTATGTTGATGAAATAAATAGTATTATAGAAAATGATATAGTAATTGGTTTGAGTGATAAATCTTTTTTAGAGGAATTAATTAAGACTAATAAAAAAGTAAGAATTCATATAGAAATAGAAACAGGAATGGGTAGAACAGGGATTAATCCTTTAGAAATAGAAAGTTTTATTTCTTTATTAAAAAATAATTCAAATATTATTGTTGAAGGGGTTTATACCCATTTATCAAGTGCTGATTATGATGATGAATATACCAAAAAACAATTAGATGTTTTTTCATCTTCAGTATCAAAAATCGAAAATTTAATTGGTAAAGTAAAATATGTTCATTGTTCTGCATCTAATGGAATTTTAAATTATCCAAATAGTTATTACAATTTAGTTAGAGCAGGTATAATTATGTATGGATATGAATCTTTTGATAAAACTTTTGAAAAAATAGATTTAAAACCAGTATGTACTTTAAAATCAAAAATAACTTTTTTGAAAGAAGTAGAAGAAGGTACTTCAATTGGTTATTCTAGAAAATTTATAACTAGTAGAAAAAGTAAAATTGCAACTATACCAATAGGGTATGCGGATGGAGTTAAACGGCGTTATAATGGTAGTATTATTGTAAGAAATAAAAGATGTCCAATAGTTGGGAATATCTGTATGGATAGTTTAATGATTGATGTAACTGATTTAGATGATGTTAATGTAGGAGAAGATGTCTATATTTGGGATAATGATATTATTACTATTGAAGAAATTGCTTTAAAAACTGATCAAATTAATTATGAAGTTATTAGTACTATTTCAGATAGAGTTCCTAGATTATTTATAAGATAGGAGTAAGTTATGAATTTATATGAAGTATTAGATAAATTAAATATTGTTTATGAAGAAGTTAGTCATGAAAAAGTTATGACTGTAGAAGAAGCTAAAAATATAGAAAATATGATAGAAGGAATAGGTAGTAAAAACCTATTTTTAACAGATAAAAAGAATTATTATTTAGTTATATTAGAAGAAAATAAAAGAGCGGATATAAAAGAATTAATGAATATTATTGGTTGTAGTAGACTATCTTTTGCAAGTAGTAATAGGTTAAAAGAAATATTAGATTTAGAAGAAGGTAGTGTAACTCCTTTTGGTATTATTAATGATAAAGATAATAAAGTAATGTTATTGATAGATAAAGATTTAAAAAATAATAAATTATTATTTCATCCTAATACTAATACTAAAACTATTTCTGTTAGTTATGATGATTTAATTAAATTTATAGAAGATCAAAATCATAAATATATTAATTTTTAAAATAGAAGAAACTATAATTAATTTTATAGTTTTTTTATTACATAAATTTCATTTATGTAGGTCATAACTTTTTGTTATGATATTTTTATTTATTATTACTTGATTTTTATTTTATTTGTACTATACTTAGTTTAAGTGATGTAGGATGGAAAATATAAATTTGAATTCTTTAAAAATTTTTTATGAAGTAGCTAATTCCAAAAGTTTTTTGGACGCCGCAAACAAACTCTTTGTGTCACAACCAGCCGTAAGTAAAAGCATGTCCAAATTAGAGGAAGATTTGGGTGTGCTTTTGTTTTATAGAGATAATAAAGGAATTGAATTAACACCATCTGGAGAAATTTTGTATAAATATTTAAAAGATATTAAAGATCTTTTAATGTCTTGTAATCGTGTTTTAATGTCGATGAACGATACAGAAGAAGGACGTATTATCATTGGGGTTAGATCGCATATCGTTAGAAATTATTTAATGAATAAAATAGATCGATTTAGAAAAAAACACCCTAAAATCGTAATAGAATTAATAGACTTATCAACAAGTGCTTTAATAGATAAATTGGAAGAAAGAAAAGTAGATTTTGTGATAGACTCATCACCTGTAGAGAGCCTCTATAATAATATTGAAATAAAACCGATTTGTTCGTTAAGCACTTGTTTTGTTAAATCAAAAGATAATGAAAAGAAATTTAAATATTTAAGTGATTTAGAAAATGAAAACTTAATTTTACCTCTTTCGAGAAGTTCACTCAGAAAGAATTTAGAAAATTATTTATTTGAAGGTGATATAAAAATAAACTCTGTTTTAGAATTTGAAACAGAAGAATTAATAATAGATGCAGCAAGAAGAAACTTAGGAATTGGATATGTAGTAAAACCAGCTGTTCAATATTTAGTAGATGCCAATATATTGGAATATATAGATATAAAGGAAGATTTACCAGGAATGGAAATTAATTTAGTTTATATTAATAGTTATTTAACTAATATTGCGAAAATATTTATTGAAGAAGAAATAAGTAGTGATATTATTTAAGACTATTTTATATAAAAAAAGATTTATTTAAATATGGAAGTGAGGGATATTAGTATGAAGATTGTAACTGATAAGAAATTTTATTGTTTGGAACCAGAAAACTTTATTAAGTTTGCGGAATTTCTAGGATTTACAAAGATGAGTGAAAACAACGTTGTAGATGAATATTTTATTGATTATGATAGTAAGTTTATAAAAAACTTAAATTGTCTGAGGATTCGGAAAATTAATAATACTAATATGTATATTACTTACAAGGGAAAGTCTGATGCTTTACTAGGTAAATTACATAAGTTTGAAAATAATATAAATGCAAGTATTTCAGAGTATGAAAATTATGTAAATTTATTTTTCTCTTTGGGATATTATAGTTATGTAGTTTGTGATAAAACAAAAATAGTATATGAAATGAATGATAGAAAATATAAATATATTATTAGAATAGATATTATACCTGAAGTTGGAAGTTTTATCATGTTTGAAATTGATGCAGGATTAAGTAGAGTTCAAAAGAGTGAAGTAAAGATTGAATTAAATAAATTTGTTGATCGTTTTGGTGGATTAAAAATAAAAGAATTTGATAGTATCTATCGAGATGTAGTTGCTAAAAATCTTTATAAGAAGATGGTAGGAAATAAAACAAAAAATAATTTGTGTTTAGATTTAGATCAAGAATTATTAAAGTACGAAAAAGATTTTTATAAAGAATATAAAGATAAAATATCTAAAGTATGTGGTAGTAATGTTAAATGGGGAGAATATAAGAAAAACTCATTTGTTGATTCAAAAATCAAACCATTAGTAGAAGAATATTTAGGGGATTTAATCTTTGATAAAAATCAGTTGTTGTTAACAATGGGATTATTAAGTCATATAGATTATAAAAAATATATACTTACGAAAGTAAATGAAACATTTTTTAACTGTTTCTTTGATAAGTTAGGAATAAATGAAAAGAATGTATTATATATTAGAGGTAATGATACAATTTTAAATGTATTAAATAAAAATAAGATTTGTATCAAAGATTCAATCTTAATAAATGATAATGATTTAAAAAGAAGTAATAGTTTATTATTTATATTAATTAATGAAAGGTAGAAATACCTTTTTTTTATAGGAAAAATAAAACAAAAGAATAACAATATAATTGATACATTTGATAATCAGATGCTTTCCCTTCTAAATTCAGGGGTAAAAGAAGGGTGGTGGTAGATATGACAAAAAGAGAAAAATCTCTATTTATTATAATCATACTACTATTTATAGTGGTAATACTTTTATTACTGAAATAAAAAAGCATCTGAGTCACTAACGTGATTTCAGATGCAGAACCAGAAAGGGAATGCATTTGATGCCCAAATCAAATGTATCCTTTTTATTTTATGAAGTTACCTTCATCTACATACATAATAACATATAAAAACATTAGTGTAAATGTAAAAAGAATATTATTATTTTTTGAGCAATCGTATGATTGCACAAAATAAAAAACAAGTCGAATTATAGTATTATTTAAATATAGAATAGAGGAGTGTGTAAAATGAAGAAAAAAAGAAAAGGGTTTACGTTAATAGAGTTACTAGCTGTAATAGTAATACTAGGTTTACTTATGGCAATAGCTATACCAAGTGTAACAAAGTATATTACACAGTCAAGAAAGAAGACTGTTGTATCAACAATAGGAAACTATATAACAGCAATGGTAAATGAAGTAAATGATTTAACATATACGTTTACTGGAGAAAATACAATTTATGCAGTACCAGTAGAATGTATTGCCTTAGAAAGAGGAGGAACAAATCCATTTGGAGCATGGCATCAAGCAAGTAATGCTTACTGGGCATATGTATTAATTCAATATGATGATGAGACATCTTCATATACTTATGGATATACATTTAAAGATAGTGCTGGATATGGATTATATCCAACAAGCCAAGCAAAACTAAATGAGCAAGGAAAACAAATAGAAACAGGACTAGAATTATCAAAACCAACAAGTGGTAAAGTTACAACTATAACAGCAGTAAATAATTGGAATGGATTTAATGTTGATGCAGATACTGATTTAGTTGTATTAGTATCAGAAAGTGAAGGAAATGTTGGAGATGGAGAAAGTACATGTACACTTCAACAAAAAGGAGATAACTATGCAACTGTAGAAGAAGAAAAGGCACAAAGTGGAAGTAGTTTAGTTAATCTAATAAAGAAAAATAATCCAACAATTACAGCAACACCAACATTAACAACATCAAGTAATAATACAACTGATGCAAGTGGATTATATTCATCAAATAATACAAATGGTGGAACAACATATTATTTTAGAGGAAATGTTGCAAATAATAATGTTGAATTTGCTGGATTAAAATGGAAAATAATAAGAATAAATGAAGATGGAACAGTAAGATTAATATTAGATGGTAGAGTAGGTACTGGTGGATATGCATTTAATAGTACTTATAATACATTTGATAAGATGTATTATTCAAATGGAAGTAATGCAAAAACACAAGTAGAGAGTTGGTACAAAACTAATATTGAAGATAAAGGGTACGATTCATATGTAGCAACAGGAAAATTTTGTGAACAAGCAAAAGTAAAATATTCAACAAGTTATACAAGTGGTGATGCAACAATGGCAGTATATACTGCTTATACACCTGATTTTAAATGTACAACAGATGGAAATGGAAAAGGTGTTTTAAATAGTAAAGTAGGATTAATAACATATGATGAAGTAATACATGCAGGTGGATATTATGGAAAACCTAACTCAAATTATTATTTATATAATGGAAGTTATTCAATATGGACAATGAGCCCGGCCGGCTTCACTTCTACATATGCTCGCGTATGGTACGTTGACTATCCGGGTCGTGTGTACAACTACTATGTTACTAATACTAACAGCCTGCGTCCAGTTATTAACCTGTCAACTGGCGCACTGGCAACAGGGTCAGGAACAAGTGCTGATCCTTATGTAGTTAAAACTAGCTAGAAATGAGTACGAAGTTAAAGACGCCCTCGTCTTTAACTTATCTCAAATTTAATTAATTTTGGTAACTATTTTAATATATAGTTATAGGTTAAAACTGTTAATTGCAGGTTGCTTCTTCCTGGTCTCGGGCTTTCGTCCTCGCCCGGCCGGCTTCAATTCAACAAATGCTAACGAATGGAACGTTAACAATACAGGTAATGTGAACAACAACAATGTTAATAATACTAACAGCCTGCGTCCAGATTCTCGCTTTAACTTAGTGTAGTTGGTTATGGCTTACTATGAATGGTGGCATATAATATAATGTTATATTGCTTATGAAGGTTATTCCTATACTTCAAAGTAGAGAAACAAGTTTTATACCTTGTGAACTTAGGTTCCTAAATATATATACATGTTTTGTATATAAAAAATGATAATATTAGGAAAGTTATGATTTTTTACTCCTTAAATGGAGTTTTTTTGTGGAGGTAAAAATGGAAAATTCAATTGAAAATTCTGATAAGACTTTTACTAATTATAATAAAGGATTTATTCTTCTTTCTAAGGTTGAACAAACAAATCTATATATAAGTAATGAACTAATAAATTATCCAAAATTTTATGTGGTATTAAGAAATCAGATAGAATTAACTATGTTTCAAATTATAGAATGTATTCATAGTTATCGAATAAATACTAATAAAAGAATTAAAGAAAAAAATATAAACGATATTATTTTAAAACTTTCGATGTTAGACTATTATATGAAGTATAGTTATGATAATAAAATAATTAATCAACATAAATATTGTGTTATTGGTAAATTTTTAATAGAAATAAGAAAGATAGCATATGGAATTCTTAGAAATGAAAAGTAATTATAACAATATTATAAATATAGATAAAATGATAAAAATTTATAAAAAAATAACTGTTAATACTAAACATAGAGGAAAAATATTTGATTTTAATATGTTTTATACATCAAATATAATTTCGATTTATGAAGATTTAAAAAATAAGACTTATAACCATGATCGGTATAATATTTTCTTGATTAAAGAACCTAAAGAAAGAATTATAATGAGTGAAAAAATTAGAGATAAGATAGTTAATCATTTATTAAGTGATTATATTTTATTGCCTATAATTGAACCTTTATTAATAGATGAAAATGTTGCGACTAGAAAAGATAAAGGTACTAGAATGGCTATTTATTATATGAAAAAATATTTAAATGAAACGCACAAAAAATATCATAATTTTTATATATTAAAGTGTGATATTAGTAAGTACTTTTATAATATTGATCATGATATTTTAAAAGATGATTTAAGACTTATAATAAAAGATAATGACACATATTCTTTAATTGATAATATTATTTCATCTACTAATCTTTCTTATATTAATGATAGTATTAATTCTATAAATAATAAAAATAATTTAAATTTACCTGTATATAGATTTAATAAAGGTTTGCCAATAGGTAATCAAACGAGTCAAATATTAGCTATTTATTATTTAAATGATTTAGATCATTATATAAAAGAAGAGTTAGGTATAAACTGTTATATTAGATATATGGATGATTTTATACTTATTCATCATAATAAAGAATATTTAAAGTATTGTTTAAAAGAAATCGAAAAGTTTTTAATAAAGAAAAAGTTATTTCTTAATAAAAAGACTAATATTTATAATATAAAAAATGGTATTCCATTTTTAGGATTTAAATATTTTTTTAAGAATGATAAATTGATTATGACTATTGTGTCTAAGACTAAAAGAAAAATAAAAAGAAGAATTAGAAGAGGTGAAACTTGCATAGAAAACTATAATGGTTATTTGTGTTTTGGTGATACCAAAAATTTTGTTTATAAGTATAAGTAAGATATCTTGGGATATCTTTTTTTATTTAGAACTTAATAAATAATTTATTTTCGTTAAATTAAAAGCTAATTTCTCGTTTGGACAAGAAAACAATTTTAATAATTAAATTCCCGTAAAATGGGGGATTTTTTTTATAAAAAAGAGATAAAATACTTGAGAAAAAGAGTGAAAATGATGGATTTTATAGTAGTTTGAGCAAAATTATTGCATTCGAAAGGAACGAGAATTTAGAATTTTATTTTTGAAAAGAGTTAAGTTCTCGCATCTTATTAGCTTTATTTTTTTGATAACAAATAAAGAGAATCTTTATTTGATTACTTATTATAATGAAATATAGAAATAAATCAAGGACAAGACAAGTTAGTAGACTAATCCCTGATTTATTTTATATTTCCCCTTTAAAAGTTAAGAAGTAATTTCCCGTTTTTCAAAAATCGGGAAGTTAAATAAATAATTTACTAAATAATTTATTTTTATGTAAAGAAGAAAATAGTAAATGTAAAACCTTGACAAAAGACCGGGGGGGGTATGATTTTAGTAGATAATAAAGGAGTGTGTCAAATGAAGAATAAAAAAGGTTTTACATTAATAGAGTTACTTGCAGTAATAGTAATATTAGGACTATTAATGGCAATAGCAATTCCAAGTGTAACAAAATATATAACAGAATCTAGAAAGAAAACAGTCGCATCAACTATTGGTAATTATATGAGTGCAGTAGTAAATGATGTGAATGATTTAACATATACATTTACTGGATATAATACAGTGTATGCAGTACCAATAGAGTGTGTAGCGTTAGAACGCGGAGGAACAAATCCATTTGGTGAGTGGCACCAATCAAATGATGCATATTGGGCTTATGTACTTGTACAATATGACGATGAAACATCTTCATATATTTATGGATACACTTTTAAAGATAGTGCAGGATATGGATTATATCCAACATCTCAAGCAAAATTAAATGAACAAGGTAAACAAATTCAAACTAATTTAGAACTAACTAAACCATCATCAGGAAATGTAGTAAATATAACTGAATTAAAAAATTGGAGTGGTTTTAAAATAGATGAAAACACAAATTTAGTAGTATTAGATGCTTTAAGTGAAGGAGAGACAGGAAATGGTAAAACAACATGTACACTTTCACAAAAAGGAACAAACTATGAAAAGATAGAAAGTGATAGAGAAAAAAGATTATCTAATCTAATCTTAAAACATAATACAGTTATATCAACTAAACCAACCTTAACCACAACAAGTCAAGAATCTAATGAAAAAGGATTATATGTATCAACTGATACTAATAGTGGAGAACCAACATATTATTTTAGAGGTAATGTAAAAAACAATTATGTTAAGTTTGCGGGACTAACGTGGAAAATAATTAGAATAAATGAAGATGGTACGATACGTTTAATATTAAATAGTCGAGTAGGAAGCACTTCTTATAAATTTAATACCACTTATTCTAATTACAAAAATATGTATTATTCTAATAGTGATATTGCGAAACCAACAATGGATAATTGGTATAAAACTAATATTACAGATAAAGGATATGAGGCATATGTTGCAACTGGAAGATTTTGTGAAGAAGCTAAAGTTAGTGAACCATCATTATTTTACGATGGTGGTAGTGCAAAAATGCAAAATTTTTCAACGTATCAATCAAATTTTAAGTGTTTAACAGATGGAAATGGAAAAGGTGTATTATCGTCTAAAATTGGATTAATAACATATGAAGAAACAAATTTTGCAGGTGGTTATTTTTTTAAAAATAATTCTAATTATTATTTATATAATGGTAGTTATACGATGTGGACAATAAGTCCAACAGGCATTTATTATGAAAATGATGCTGCTAGTGTATGGCTTGTTAATGTAAATGGTAGTGAGGTTTATAGCAATGTTATCAACACTAGAGATTTTTTTCCTGTAATTAACTTAAGATCAGATGTACTTGCAACAGGAAATGGAGAAAAAGATACTCCATATGTAATTCAAACTAATTAATTTGATTTTAGGAAGATAGAAATATCTTTCTTTTTTTATGTCTTTTTGTTATTAAAAAATATTTTTATATAACTTTTAGTTATAACACTCAAACTATATTTATAGATTAATTTTTTGTTATAAAATGTATAATTTTTTGATATTTTACTCTTTTTTTTATTTATTATATATTGTCCTTAACAAAGATAATTTGTTGAAGGAGGTGTATATATGAATATTACAGTAGCTGATTTGCTTAAGAATATTTCTTCTTATAATTCTAATATAGAAGAATTAGAGATTATAAGAAAAGCTTATGATTATGCATCGTACTTACATGATGGTCAAACTAGACAAAGTGGAGAACCATATGTAACTCATCCTCTTAATGTTGCTTATATATTAAGTGATATGCATGCGGATACAGATACGATATGTGCAGCTTTGTTACATGATGTGTTAGAAGATACTACTGCTACTAAGGAAGATATTTCTAGTTTGTTTAATGATGAAGTAGCTGAGTTAGTAGATGGAGTTACTAAAATTAGTAAGATGAATTTTTCTAGTAAAGCTGAATGTAATCTAGCTAATACTCGTAAGATTATTCTTGGTCTTACAGAAGATGTACGAATAATCATAATAAAGTTAGCTGACAGACTTCATAATATGAGAACTTTAGAGTTTAAAAGTGAATTTAAACAAAAAGAGAATTCGCTTGAGACGATGGAAATATTTGTTCCTCTTGCTTATTACATAGGTGCTTATCGTATCAAAAGTGAGCTTGAAGATATATCTTTTAGATATTTAAAACCTGATAAGTATTTAGAATTATTAGATAAGATGGAAAAATCTGATATTTCTAATAGTCGTTGTCTTGAAGAAATGTTGTTTGATATTAATGAAATTCTTTCTTGTAATAGTATTCCACATGAAATAAAAGTTAGAACTAAAAATATTTATGGAATCTATAAGAGATTAGAAGAAGGGCATAAGATGAGTGATATTCATGATTTATTATCGTTAAAGATAATGGTTGATGAAATAAAAAATTGTTATGTAGCGATGGGACTTATTCATTCTAAATATAAACCTATAAATGATAAGTTTAAGGATTATATATGTAATCCTAAGACTAATTTATATAGTTCATTACATACAACTGTATTTGGACCAGATGAAAAATTAGTTCAAACGCAAATAAGAACATTTGATATGGATAAGATTGCATCTTTTGGACTTACTGCTTACTGGGATATAAATAAAGGATTAGCCCGTGAAGTGATGCAGGAAGATTTAAAGACTAAGTCACAGTTATTTAAATCTTTAACAGATATTAATTTAATGTTTAAAGATAATCAAGATTTTGTTACGCAAATAAAAAGTGAGTTATTTGCTGATAAAATTTATATTTATACATCTAATGGTAGAGTAATAGAGTTACCTAAAGGATCTAATATTATAGATTTTGCTTGTTACTCTGGAATAGAACATATTTTAGTGGGTGCGAAGGTAAATGATGAATTAGTACCACTTGATTATGAATTAAAGAATAAAGATAGGGTTATTTCACTAATAGATGATTTATCTTTTGGATATAGAAGTGATTGGATAGATAAAGCAAATACTACTTTTGCTAAAAAGAAATTAATGAGATTAGGATAGGAGAAAATATTATGGAAAATTTAAAAATATATAGTGCTATTGATAAATTAAATAATAAAATAGAAGTTAAAACTGTTAATAGTTATGAAGATTTTAAAAATACAATAACAGTTTTTAGAGGATTTCCTTATTATGAAACATTACCTGATGCTGATATAAAAGAAGAATTTGGTTTATATCAAGATAAAGGTATTGCATTAGGAGCTTATGTAAATGATAAGATAGTTGGACTTAATTGTATTGTTTATGAAAGTGAAGATAAACATAGTATAGCGTTTGTTGATCCAAAAAAAGTTGCTTATTATTCTGGTCTTGCTGTAAAAGAAGAATGTAGGGGACTTGGAATTGCTAAGATTTTAGTTAGTGAAACAGATAAATTTTTACAAGATTTAAAAATGTTTGATTATGAATATGCTAGAATCTTACTACATGGATCTATGTCAGAAGGAATATTTAGATTAAATGGATTTGAAGATGCTTCTGTTAAAGATGGATTAATTGTTGATGAAGTTGGGTTTGTAAGAAGTAATACAGGTGAGTATGCACCTGATGAAAGAAAATATATGGTTAAGAAGTTAACTTTAAATGCACCTGATTACTTCCGAAGATAGAGGTATTTATGGATTTATATTTATTATCTCAAATATGTGTAATTATATCGATTATATTATTAGGGGCTACTTACTTTTTAAAGGATAAAGGAAAGATACTTGGATTATGTTTAATCTATAATATCTTTTATGGAATACACTATTTACTATTAGGTGCTGTTACTGGTACTTGTATGAATTTAGTAAGTTTTATTAGGAATTTATGGTTTTATAAAAATAGTAAGAAGAATAAGAAAAATAGTGAATCAGTCCTATACACATTATTTATAATATCATCTGTATCATGTATCTTTACTTACGATGATGTATTTAGTCTTATTTCTTTAACTGCATCACTTTTATCTACTTATTCCATTTGGCAAGATAATGTTAAAATGTATAAGTTTATATCAATACCTGTTAGTATATGTTTTATTATTTATGCAGTTCATTTAAATTCAGTAGTTGCAATTATTACAGAAATAATTTTATTAATTACTGAAGTAGCTGCGATAGTAAAATTACGTATTGAAAATAAAAAAGTTGATTATTGTATTGACAATGTTTAAAAAAAATTATAAATTTATATTGTTAAATTTATATAATAAAACTTTTGGAGGAAATTGTTATGGTTAAATATTCTATGAACATAAGAAGACGCTTTTAAATACACTTGTGGACGAAGGTAACTTTTGATACAAGTGGTTTAAGAGTGTGCTTGTATCAGTTTATAGAATATTTTTTATAAATCTATACAGGCATGTATAGATTTTTTCTTTGGAAGAATCAATATAATTAATTAAGTGAGGTAATAAATATGAAAAATAAAGTTATAAAAAAATTATTAAAAATTATTATGAGTATTCATTAGGAGGAATATATATGGAAAAAGATAAAGTCTTAAATGAGATAGTTAATAATACGAAAGTATTAATGGGATATAAGACGATTAAAGATAATTTTAGTGAGTTTGATAAGGCTCTTGGTTTTATAGAGAATGAATTAAGTAATTATTATGTTAGAGAGTATGTTATTGATAATTATAAGAATTTAGTTTTATCAAATACTAAAGATAAAGATTTAGATGTAATATTTTGTTGTCATGTAGATGTAGTACCAGCTGAAAAGTATGAAGGTGTAGTAGAAGATGGAAAACTATATGGTAGAGGTTCTTTTGATATGAAAGGACAATTAAGTGTAGTTATGTCACTTTTAAAGAATAATAAGTCAAAAAAGAAAATTGCTTTTATGATTACTAGTGATGAAGAAATTGGTGGTATGTGCTGTAAGGAAATATTAAAAGACTATAATGCTAAGTTAGCTGTTGTACCTGATGGTGGTAAAAATTTTGAATTAGTAGTAGAAGAGAAAGGTTTATTACAGTTAGAAATTACTGCTTATGGAGTTACTGCTCATGCATCTGAACCATATAAAGGAAATAATCCATTATTAAAGTTAATTTCTTTATATGAAAATTTACTTGATATTTATAGAATGCCTAAGGATGAAAATGAATTTGTAACTAGTGTTAATTTAAGTAAATTAAATGGAGGAGATGCTAATAATATGGTTCCTAGTAAAGCTACTATGGTACTAGATATTAGATATACAAAAGAAAATCCACCAGAAATAATTATTAATGATATTAAATCTTTATGTGATGATATAGAAATAAAAATACTTGGAAAAGATTCTTTATTTCATGTAGATAAAAAATTAACTATTATAAAAGACTTTATTAAAGATACAGAAAAAGTATTAGAAAGAAAATTAGTTATTAAAAAGTGTGTAGCAACAAGTGATGCAATATATTTTAGTGAAAAAAATATTCCAACAATTATGATGAATCCAGCAGGTAATTTCTGGCATGGACCAGGGGAATATGTTGAAATAGATAGCTTATATACTTTGTATGAAATATTTAAAAATCTTATTTAAAATAAGATTTTTTATATATATGATATAATTATTTTGGTGATAAGATGAATAAAATATTAAGTTTTATAATAAATAAAAATAATAATAAATTATTATTACTTAAAGGTAGTGATAAAGATCCACAATTTCATAAATCTTTTTGGTATGTGGTTACTGGTGGATGTGAAGAAGAAGATAATAGTTTTTTTGATACTATTAAAAGGGAAGTTTTGGAAGAAACTAATTTAGAGGTTAAAAATATTATTGATTTAGAATGGGTATTTGAATATGAGTCTTTAGGAAATCATTGTATAGAAAGAGCGTATATTTCATTTGTAGATAGTGATAAAGTGGTATTGAACGAAGAAAGTATAGATTTTAGTTGGTGCAATTTAGATGAATTTATAGATAAAATTCATTGGTTTGGAGATAAGGAAGAATTAAGAGAAAAACTTTCTAAATATATTAAATAAATAAAAAAAGAGGTGTTTTATGAGTAAAGTAGGATTAGTACTTGAAGGTGGAGCAATGCGAGGTATGTATACCGTTGGAGTGTTAGATGTCATGATGGATAATAATATAGAAGTTGATGGTATTATTGGTACTTCAGCAGGTGCTTTATTTGGACCTAACTATTTTTCAAAACAAAGAAGTAGGGCTCTTTTATATAATAAAAAATATTGTGGTGATAAGAGATTTATTAGTCTTAGATCTTTAGTACTTACTGGTAATGTAGTTAACAAGAATTTTGCTTTTTATAAAGTTACTAAAGAACTTTTTCCTTTTGATAATGAAACTTTTATGAATAGTGGAAAAGATTATTATGCATGTGCAACTGATGTTAAAACAGGAAAACCAGAATATTTTAAAATAGATAATATTTATGAACAATTAGAAGAGTTAAGAGCGTCTTCTGCGATGCCTTTTGCATCTAGAATGGTAAAAATAAATAATCGTAAGTATTTAGATGGTGGTATTTCTGATTCTATACCTATAGATAAGATGAAGAGTTTAGGATATGAAAAGATTATTGTTGTTTTAACACAACCTTTTGATTATAGAAAAAAACCTTTATCTAAGAAAAAAGAAAATGCTGTTAAATTTAGATTTAAGAGATATCCTGAAATGGTTAAGACAATGCTTAATAGACATAATGAATATAATGATGTGATTGAAAGAATTATAGATATGGAAAAGAAAAAAGAAGTATTTGTTATTAGACCGTCTCATAAGATAAATATAGATATAATAGAAAAGAATCCAGATAAGCTGCAAGAAGTATATGATTTAGGGGTTAAAGATTGTAAAAAAATTATTAAATCTTTAAAAAAATATTTAGGAGAATAAGTTAGTGCTTATTCTTTTTTTATGTCAAAGAAAAAATAAGAAATGTAAAACCTTGACAAAAGACCGGGGGGGGGTATGATTTTAATAGATAATAGAGGAGTGTGTCAAATGAAGAATAGAAAAGGTTTTACACTAATAGAACTTTTAGTTGTAATAGTAATATTAGGGTTACTAATGGCAATAGCGATTCCTAGTATAACTAAATATATTACTGAATCAAGAAAAAAGACATTAGTATCAACGATGGGTAATTATATGTCTGCAATGGTAAATGAAGTAAATGATTTAACGTATACATTTACTGAAACAAATACAGTATATGCAGTGCCAATAGAGTGTATTGCATTAGAACGTGGTGGAAATGATCCGTTTGGATTGTGGCATCAAGCTAATGATGCGTATTGGGCATATGTACTTGTCCAATATGATGATGAAACATCAAGTTATACATATGGATATACATTTAAAGATAGTGCTGGATACGGACTTTATCCAACAGCTCAATCAAAATTAAATGAACAAGGTAAACAAATACAAACTGGTCTTGATTTGAAAAAACCAGAAAGCGGAAAAGTAACTAACATAACAGTAGTAGCAAACTGGAATGGATTTGTTGTTGATTCAACAACTGATTTAGTTGTACTAAAAGCTGCAAAAGAAGGTGAAGTTGGAGATGGAAAAACAACATGTACACTTCAACAAAAAGGTGATAACTATGCTCAAGTAGAACAAGAAAATGAAGAAACAAAAGTAGAAAACATACCTGAAGAAGAGTTGCCAATGCTTGTGAATTTAGGAGCTTTAAATGTAGATGGTATGGAATCAATCCAAAATATTATATTTGAAACTTCTATAAATATACCAGCCGATGCTTATTTTTCTATGGATTTATCATCAACAGGAAATGGAAAAGTAATGGGGTATGTTGATTTGAATGGTGATTTATATATTCAAGGTGATGGAGAAATATATACCAATTATGATAGTTCAAACATGTTCTCAAGATTTACTTCTGTTAAAGAAATTAGAAATATTGAAGTACTAGATACAAGTAAGACAACTAACATGTCACATATGTTTGAAAGTATGCGAAATTTAAGGTCATTAAACTTAAGTGGTTTCAACACAAGAAATGTTACTGATATGTCTTATATGTTTTTTGAAACAGGAGCAGATTATAATAGTTTTACGTTAGATTTAGGTAATAACTTTGATACAAACAAAGTTATTAATATGTCGAATATGTTTTCGGGTACAGGATATGCTAGTACAGTATTTACATTAGATTTAGGAGATAAATTTGATACAAGTAATGTTATTGATATGTCCAATATGTTTAATTCTACAGGACTTAAAAATACAGCATTCACACTAGATTTAGGTAATAGATTTAATACAAGTAAAGTTACTAATATGTCTCTTATGTTTAATTATACAGGACATGATAGTACAGTATTTACATTAGATTTAGGAGATAAATTTGATACAAGTAATGTTACTGATATGTCTTATATGTTTAGTTTTACAGGATATAAAACAGAATCGTTCAAATTAGATTGCAGTACCTGGAATGTTGATAAAGTTACAAATTATTCGTGGTTTCATAATGGTATAAGTTCTAAAGTAACTCCGCCACAATGGAAAAATTAATTAAGAGACAAATGTCTCTTTTTTTATGATATACTTTTTATAGGTGAACAATATGAATTTAACAGATATAAAAGATCCAAGTTTTTTAAAGAAATATAATAATAATCAATTAAATGATTTATGTAGTGATATAAGAAGTTTTATAATAGATAATTTATCAAAAACAGGAGGGCATTTAGCTAGTAATTTAGGAATCGTTGAATTAACAGTTGCGCTTCATTATGTTTTTGATTCTCCAAGTGATAAGTTTATATTTGATGTAGGACATCAGTCTTATGTTCATAAGATATTAACTGGTAGGGCTAGTGGATTTAATAACTTAAGAAAATTGGGTGGGATATCAGGTTTTCAAAAAAGAGAAGAGAGTATTCATGATCCATTTGAAGCAGGGCATTCATCAACTTCAATTGCAGCTGCCTTAGGTTTTGCATATTCTCGTGATTTAGATAAGAAGAAAAATGAAGTTATCGCAATAATTGGAGATGGTTCTTTAACTGGGGGACTAGCCTTAGAAGCTTTAAATAATGTTGATAATATTGGAAGTAAAGTAATAATTATTCTTAATGATAATACTATGTCTATTTCTGAGAACGTTGGTGGACTTAGTAAATTCTTAAAAAAGGTACGTTTAAGTAAGTCTTATAGTGTTGCGAAGAGGGGATATAAAGGTATTTTAAATACTAGTAAGTTAGGTATTAAAATATATAATATTACTCGTGATATAAAAGAATATTTTAAAAATAGAATTAATGATAATATATTTACTAATTTAAATATAGATTATTTAGGTCCGATAGATGGTCATAATATGACTGAACTTATTAAATCTTTAAAAAAAGCAAAATCATCTAAAAAATCGATTTTAGTACATGTTGTAACTAAAAAAGGAAAAGGATATTTACCTGCAGAAGAAGATAGTAGTAATTGGCATGGAGTAGGTAAATTTGATATATCAACGGGTATTCAAAATAAAAATAATGTAACTAGTTTAAGTGAAGTGGTTAGTAATACTGTTTATGAGTTTATGGAAAGCGATAAAGATTTAGTAACTATTACACCTGCGATGATTAATGGTAGTAAGTTAGAGAAAATATTTAGTGATTTTCCAAAACGTAGTATTGATACTGGTATAACTGAATCTTTTGCAACAACTCTTGCATGTAGTATTGCGCTTAACAATAAAAAGGTCTTTTTACCAATTTATTCATCTTTTTTACAAAGAGCTTATGATAATATTAATCATGATATCGCAAGAATGAATGCACATGTTGTAATTGGGATAGATCGTGCTGGTTTAGTAGGAGAAGATGGTGATACACATCATGGTGTATTTGATATTAGTTTTTTAAATAGTATTCCTAATATAGTTATATGTATGGGAAAAGATGTAGAAGAAATTCGTAATCTTTTATATACAGGTTTTTATAAACAGACGAATCCATTTTGTATTAGATATGAAAGAGGTTCTTTAGAGTTTAATGCTACTCCTTTTACTGAAATTAAAGTAGGTACATGGGAATATTTACAAAAGCATAAAAAATGTAAGAATACAGTTATTTCTTATGGAACGGATGTTAGTATATTACTTGATAAATTAAAAGATAAGAATGTTAATATTATTAATGCTAGATATATTAAACCTATAGATAAAACTATTTTAAAGGAACTAATTAGAAATAAACATAAGATATATGTATATGAATCTAATATTAAAACTAATAGTTTAGGAACTAATATACTTGAATATTTAAATCATAAAGAAGCTTTAAATAAGATTAAGATTACTGGTATTGATAATAAGTATATAAATCATGGTAGTATAAATGAACTTAAGAAAAATATCAATTTAGATATAGATTATATAGTAGAAGATATATTAAATTATTTTAAATTAAATAAATAGGAGGATTATTATGAATGAAAGATTTAAAGTAAAGAGTGAACAAGTTTTTGGAATGGGAAGTATTCAAATCGTTGTTGATTTAGAAACTGGTGTTAACTATATAGTTAATGTTAATATGAGTGGTAATTCTATGACACCTCTACTTGATAGTAAAGGAAAAGTAGTAGTTGATAAAAAGACAAAAACAAAATAATCTAATAAAAACTAAACTATGTTTAGTTTTTTTGTTATAATATTTTTAGATAGTAACTTAAAAAGGAATTGATGTTATGGAAATAGTTATTATTACACTTTGTATAATAGGAATGTTTTTTGTAGTATTTAGTATTAGTTTTTATCCTTTTGTTAGAGGATTTAGATTTTTAAATAAAAGAGTTAATGTTGATTTAGGAACTTTATCTAATAGATTAAAAAAAGTAAGGGAAAAGAAAGTTTTAATAAAGTGTAAGGAATGTCCTGATGTTGAATTATTATTATCTTATCCTAAAAGAAATACAAAAAAACTACCTGTAGTTATATTTATTCATGGTGGTGGTTGGATAGGTGGTAGTGCTAAGAAGATAGATTCATATGCTAAGTTAATAGCGTCTTATGGTATAGTTGTTGCCAATGTTGAATATTCTTTAGCGCCGGAATATCAGTATCCAACTTCAACAATGCAACTGGTTGAAGTATTAAATTATATTTATAAAAATAGGGATATGTATTATATTGATAAAGATAAAATATTTGTTGGCGGTACTTCAGCTGGTGCTCATTTATCTAGTCAACTTGGGTGTTTATCTTCTAATAAAGATTATAGAGAATTATTAGGTATTAAAAAGAGTCTTCCTAAAGTATGTGGACTGCTTTTAATAAACGGTGTTTATAATTTTGAAACAGTTGGGGATTGTCATTTTCCTGGGATGAGTAGTTTTATTTGGTCATATGTTGGAGATAAAGATTATTTATCATATGAAAGAATAAATGAATTATCTACTATTAATTATGTTGATAATAATTATCCTAATGTATTTATTACAGTTGGTGATAGAGATCCATTAAGAACTCAATCTTATGAATTTGTAGATATATTGAAGAAGAATAATATTTCTTATAAAGATAAATTTTTTAAAGATAGTAAACTTAATCATGATTTTGTATATTTACTTAGTAAAAAAGAAGCAAGAGATACTTTAGAAGAAATGATTAAATTTATAAAAGAATAAGATGAGGTAAGTAGTATGGATATAATAGTTAAAATTTTTGAATTTTTAGGAACAGAAATGGAAAGTCCAGTACCATTTGGTTGGTTTCATTTGTTATGGATAGGGATAATGTTAGTTTCTATATTTATTTTATGTAAATTAAGAAATAGATATAGTGAAAAACAGTTAAAAATAGTTTTATTAGTATATGGAGTTATTGCTTTTGTTTTAGAAACACTAAAACAATTATTATGGTCATTTAATTATGATAGTATTACTAATATGATTACTTGGGATTTTCAGTGGTATTCATTTCCTTTTCAATTATGTACAACGCCAATATTTGTTTGTTTAATCTGTGCCTTTTTAAAGAAGGGAAAAGTTAGAGATAGTTTATTTGCATATTTAGGATTTTTTACAATACTAGGTAGTATTTCAACAATATTTATCCCAGATAGTTGTTTTACTAGTGATATATTAATTAATATTCATACTATGTGGTTACATTATGGTAGTTTTGTAGTATCTATTTATTTACTTATGAACAAATTAATTAAAGTAGAAATAAAGAGTTTATTTAAAGGTTTTATTGTATTTTTAATATTTGTTGGTATTGCGATTATTTTAAATTTATCAGTATATCATTCTGGGATATTAAATGGTGAAACTTTTAATATGTTTTATATAAGTCCATATTTTATAAGTTCTTTACCAGTATTTGATGTAATTCAAGAAAATGTTCCATACTTTTTATATTTATTTATATATATAATAGCTTTATTTTTAGGTGGATTTATTATATATAGTATTTATTATTTATGTAATAAGAAACATAAAAGAAAAAGAAAAAAATAGAAACTCGTATAAGTTTCTTTTTTTTATCATAATATGTAATATGAGAAATTTATATATGATGAATAATCCAGAAGTATTTCAAGGAGAAAAGTATTTAGATAGTAATAAAGATTATTTTGAAGGATGGTATTTTAAGAATATAGGTAAAGATGAAGGAATTAGTTTTATTCCTGGTATTAGTATTAGTAGTAAAGAAAAAAGATGTTTTATTCAAGTAATTACTAATGATTCATCTTGGTTTATTGATTTTGATATTAATGATTTTGAATATAATTATGAACCTTTTTGGATAAGAATAGGAAATAATTATTTTTCTAAAGAAAGAGTTCATATAGATATAATAGATAAACAATTAGATATAGTTATTAAAGGTGATTTAAAATATAAAAATAGTATTTCTATAAAAAGAAAGTTGTTATCTCCTAATATAATGGGAATCTTTTCTTATATTCCTTTTATGCAGTGTAATCATTGTATTTTAAGTATGAAAAGTAATGTAGAAGGAATTATTTCTATTAATGATAAAAATATTGAAATATTTAATGGTACTGGTTATATTGAAAAAGATTTTGGAGTATCTTTTCCTAAATATTATGTTTGGGGTCAAGGAAATAATTTTAATGATAAAAATGTATCTTTCTTTGTATCTATCGCAGATATATATTTTAAATTATTTAGTTTTAGAGGTTTTATATGTAGTTTAATTATAAATAATAAGGAATATCGTTTTGCGACTTATAATAATTCTAAAATATTAAAATATGAAATAAAAGATAATGGATATGAACTTGTTTTAAAAAAAGGTAAATATATTTTAGAAATAGAAAGTTTAAACAATGATGGATTTATGTTAAAGGCTCCAGTTAATGGTAATATGGATAAAGAAATATTAGAAAGTATTAATGGTATTATTAAAGTTACTTTAAAAAAGAATAAAAAAGTAATATTTAGTGATGAAAGTTGTAATTGTGGACTTGAAATTGTTAACGAATAATATTTATTCGTTTTTTTATGTTATAATAAATGTGGTGATAACATGGATGAAAAATATTATAATTTACATAGATTAACTTCTAGAAATGAAGAAATACTTAGAGATAAGAAATGTATATGTATTTATTGTAAGAATGAGTTTGATTATAAGGAAATAGATGATTATATAGCTGATAGTGATGGTTTAACTGCGATATGTCCAAAGTGTGGAATAGATAGTGTATTACCTAAAGAATATGATGGATATACAGTTACTAAGGAAGATATTGATTTATTAAATAAGGAGTATTTTTAGGGTGGTATTATGAAAGAAATTAGTTGTAAGAATGGATCTTTTTATGTAGATAATAGAACATTATCTTTTTTACGTATATATAAAGGTGGAGAAGTAGATTCGGATTTAGAAGAAATTTTTCCTGATTCACCTCTTGCTTTTTTTGCGGGTACTTCTTTAGATTTTTCTAATATAAATAGATTTATGAATTTTTTAGAAAATCCAAGAGGTGTAGAATTAAAAGGTTTATATGTTGATCATTTAGATGAAATGGTAGATATGGTTAAATCTTTAGTTGATTTATCTTGTGAATATGCTTTAAATAATGGTAATGTTGATAGAGTTGTATATCGTTATGAAGATATGAGAAATTTAAAAGGTTACCAAAATGGATATTTAACATCTTTAAAATCTACTTCTGATAAAGCTAGAACTATTGCTTTTACTTTTGGAAGTGATTATACAAATCCTTTTCTTTATAAAGTAAATGGTTTTTGTCCTTATATGGAAGTAGAGAAAATACTAGGTGAATGTAATTTTTCTAATGAAGATGAATATATTTTCCCACCTTTTATAAAATGTGAATTAACTGATGAATATGAAGAAGATTATAATAAAACAGATTATTATCGAGTAGTTAATATAAAAGATGATTATGAAGATGGTGATTATGATTTAGATAGTTTATCAAGTGCTTTTGAAAGTGTTAAAGATAGGTTTGAAGTTAAATTTGGTGAAGATAAGGAAAATGGTGCTGTTAGTGATGAATTATGCGAATTATCTAGTCATATAAGAAATTATTTAAAAGGATATTCAAGAAATAAATATAAAGAGTATTATGAATTATATAAACGAAAATATAAATCTTCTTTAGAAAGTATTGATACATATTGGGGAGAAGAATATGTTGGTTTTGAAGATGCTTTAGTTAAATATTTTTCAAATACTGATTCTGATAAGAGTTGGTATGGAAATGATACAGTTCATGTACTTGTATTTAGTGAGTTAGTAGAAAGTGGATTTATTCCAAATGATTTATTAGGTACTATGTTTAGTAGTGATAGTCCGAGTGTTGTTGAAGACTTTCTAAAAAATAGAAATGATGGGTTTAGAAGTTTAAGTGATAGTGAATATAAAACTTTTATAAGTAATTTTAATGTTTTATGTAATAGAAATGAAATTCTTCAAACTAGAATTAATCTAGCTAATAAAATGGTTTGTGATGATTATACTGATGGTAAAAATAGTATTAAGTAGGTGAAATATGAAAAAAGATAATATTGTAATAGAAATTAATAATTTAAAAAAATACTATGGAAAAATTAGAGGAGTTGAAGATGTTTCTTTAAAAATAAATAGTGGTGAAGTATATGGATTTATTGGACCAAATGGAGCAGGAAAAAGTACTACTATTCGTATTTTGATGGGACTTATTAATAAGACTGGTGGAGAGGTTTTTCTTAATGGAAAAGAGTTAGATATTAATGATGTTTTTATAAAAAAAGAAATAGGTTATTTACCTAGTGAAGTTAATCTATATGATGATTTAACTGTAAAAGAAATACTTGATTACCATGAATCTTTTTATGATAAAAATATTAATAAAAGAAGAAAAGAATTAGTTAAGTTATTTCTTTTGGATGAATCTAAAAAAATAGAAGATTTATCTTTAGGTAATTCTAAAAAATTAGGAATAGTTTTAGCGTTAATGCATAGTCCTAAAATATTAATTTTAGATGAAGCAACTAGTGGTTTGGATCCTATTATGCAAAATACATTCTTTGATTTATTGCTTGAAGAAAAGAAAAAAGGTACTACTATTTTATATTCAACTCATGTGCTTAGTGAAATATCTAAGATATGTGATAGAGTTGGGTTTATTAAAGAAGGTAAAATTATAAAGGAAGATAGTGTTTCTAATTTAGAAAAAGAAAATATTACTTATTTAACTATTAGTAGTAGTGAAATATCTAAAATAAAGAATGAACTTGATTTAAAAATAATTTTAGAAGAAGAAAATAAGATAAAATTTATAAATAATTTAAGTCCTGATATTTTGATAAAGAAATTATCTAAATACAAAATAGATAAGTTATTAGTTGAAGAGATATCAATAGAAGATTTATTTATTGAGTATTATAAGTAGGTGATTATATGTTAAAAAGAGAGTTAAAAGTTAATTTAAAGAGTTTTATTATTTGGACTAGTATATTACTTGGGATGTTTCTGATAGTATATTTAATGTATCCTGCGATTATTAATAGTGGTAGTATTGATGCGATGGATGAAATGATGAATATGTTTCCTGATGAGATGTTAAAAGCATTTAATATGGATATATCATCTATGGATAGTGCTTATGGTTGGTTAAAAACAGAAGGTTTTGTATTTGTATATTTAATTGTAGGTGTTTATGCATCTATTATGGGAAGTAATATTTTATTAAAGGAAGAAAGTGAAAAGACAATTGAGTATTTAAATAGTTTACCAGTTAAGCGTAGAGATATATTAAAAAGTAAAGTTATTTGTAGTATTATTTATATTATTTTAATGATTATTTTAATGGGAATATTTAATTATATAGGATTAGAATTAAGTGGAGATTTTGATAGATTACAATTTTTACTTCTTAGTATTACTCCTTTATTTATTAGTTTACCTTTATTTGGGATTAATCTATTTATTTCAACTTTTTTTAAAAAGACAAAGAAAACTTTTGGTATAGCATTAGGTATTGCATTTTTAAGTTATTTTTTACAAATATTATCTGAGATGAGTGAAGAAGTAGAATTTTTAAAATATTTTACAGTTTATACTTTAGGTGATTTAAGAAATGTTATTGTAGATATTTCTATTAATCCATTATTTATATTAATTTCATTTATTTTAACTATATTATTTATAGGTTTATCTTTTATTAAATATGAAAGAAAAGAATTAGTTTAGAATAGATTTATCTATTCTTTTTTTATGTTATAATTTATATGGTGATATTATGAAAAAGTCTTTAGAAAAGTATGAGTTATTTATTACTATATTTTTAATAGTTATATATTTAGTATCTAATTTGATATGTTTAAATAATTTTGGAGAATATAGTATATATACTTTTTTATGTAATTTTATTTTATCTTTAAGTATTATTATTTTTATATTAAGAAATAAATTAATTAAGTATTATAGTTTAGATAAATTTCCTAATCCTAAAAAGTTTTTATATTTTTATCCAATGATATTATTAATATTTGTTAATTTTATAGGTGGGGTTGGGATAAATAATACTTTTTTGGAAATATTATTTTATATGTTATCGATGTTGTGTGTTGGTTTTTTAGAAGAAATTATTTTTAGAGGTTTCTTATTTAAGATGATGGCTAAAGATAATTTAAAATTAGCAATTGTTATTACAACTATTACATTTGGGATTGGTCATATATTAAATTTATTTAATGGTGCTGATGTTTTACCTACACTTATTCAAATATGTTATGCGATGGCAGGTGGGTATTTATTTGTGATGGTACTTATTAAAAGTAAAAGTTTATGGCCATGTATAATTACGCATTCTTTACTTAATAGTTTATCTATATTTGGAGTAGGTAGTGGAATGATTTATGAATTATTAGTTCCTATTTTATTGATTGGTATTTCTCTTTTGTATGTTAGATATATTAATAAAATAAAATAATAGTTTTATCTATTATTTTTTTTATTATTTAGTTATAATTATAATTAGGATGTGATGATATGAAAAAGAGAATTTTATTTATAGTTATTTTAGTAGTTTTATGTATTTTAGTATTTCCAGTTCCAAGACGTTTAAAAGATGGAGGTAGTGTTGAATATAAAAGTATTTTATATAAAATTACTGATGTTAAGAAGATAAATTTTGATTCTACTACTGGATATGAAGAGGGAATAGTAGTTGAAGTGTTTAATAAAGAAATATTTAATAATGTTTGTTGTGATGCTTCTATGAATGTTGAAGATATTGAAGGAGTATCTATAAAGATTAATGATAGTTCTTTAACTAATACTAGGGTAACTATAATTATTGAAGATATAAATAAAGAAAAGTATGTTTATGGCGAAGAGTTCTTTATTGAAAAAAATGAAAATGGTAGTTGGACTCGATTAAATCCTATTAATGATGATTATGGTTTTAATGAAATGGGATATTTAGTTAATGATGATAATAAATTAGAAATGGTTCAAGATTGGTCTAAGATATATGGACCTTTAAAAGAAGGTAAGTATAGATTAGTTAAGAATGTTTTTGATAATGGATATAAATATTTTTCTGTAGAATTTAAAATATAATCTTTAAAAGCAAACTACAATTTAAGTTTGCTTTTTTTATGTTATAATAAATATATAATTTACTTTTATTAGAAAGAGGTGTTTTATGAAAAGAAATTATTTTTTAATTATTTTGGTTTTGTTTGTTGGTCTTTTCTTAGTTGGATGCTCTAAGGAAGATAAGAAAGTTGATGATGTAAAAGACAAAGAAGAACAAGAAGAAAAAGTGGAAGCACCAGTAAATAATACTGAAGAATTGAAAGAAAAAATGGAAGTTATTGAAGCTTCAAAAGTGACAGAAGATGAAATTGTATTTTCAGAAGAAGTAGAGCTAAAAGAAAATCAAAAAGTGGCAGTATGGTTATATTCTGAACCTAAGTTTCTTGGATACTTTGATGTTGTAGAAGAAAATGGTGTTATGATGATTAAAGGGTTAAAAGAAGCAATGGAAGAATTAGATGTTGAGCCAGGAGATCATAATATTGCTATTGTAACAGAAGAAGGAGATTCTGTTGGGTATATCGACATTTATGTTGAAGAAAACAAAATCTTTGAAGATGAACAAACTGCTATTGAATCAAAATATACAACAAAAGAAGTAGTTGAAAAAAAAGAAGTTAAATATGAAACAGAAACAAAAAAGGATAGTAATAAGAAAAAGGGTAGTAAAGAAGTAACACAAAAAGGTGTTAATGGAGAAATTGAAACTACTTATAAAGTTACTTATGATGAAAATGGAAAAGAAATTTCAAGAGAAAAGATATCAGAAAAAGTAACTAAGAAAGCTGTTAAAGAAATTATTGTAGTAGGCGAAGCTGAATATAATATTAATACTTCAAAAATAACTAGTGAATTTATTGGATTTATGTGTTCAGAAAGTCAAACAATGACTTATGATGGACAAAAAGCTTGTGATGATTCAATACAACTTCCATCATTTAAAATTATTGCAATTGATAAAGGATCATATAAAGTAGTTACATTAAATGAAGTTGCAATTACTCCAATAACAGTAACTAAAAAAGGAAATTTATATGTAGGAACATATAAAGGAAAAACACATTATTTTGATGTTCGTGGTGGTGGAGGTAATCCAGATGGTGATCCACTTACTATGAATTTATGTAAAAAGTATAATTTAAGTTGTGGTGCATGGTAAAAATATAATAAGATTTAGAAATTCTAAATCTTTTTTATTATAAAGATAATGTGTAAAGTATTAATATATTGTTTTTATATTTGGTTAAGATATATGTTATAATTAGAATAATAGGAGAGTAGGTGCTTGAGATGAAATATTTGATATTTTTAATTTTATGTATATTACAACCAATTTGTTTACCGGTGCCTGAAGCTACAACTATTTTAACTGGTACTCTTCAATTAGGTCCAATACCTGCCTTTGTTATTGGTATGTGTGGAATAATGTTTGGAATAGTTTTAATGTATCAAATTACACATTTCTTAAGTAAGAAATTTTTAAGAGAAGTAAAGAAGTCTCCTAAATTTAAAGCATATCAAAAATATATGTCAAAATATCCGATATTAACAACAGGGTTATTATTTGCAATACCTGTTATTCCAGATGAAATAATATGTATAGGTTCAGCTTTAGGTAATATTAAAATATCTATAATGTTACCAATTGCATTTTTTTCTAAAATAATATCTATAGGTATGATTACTTTTTCTAAAGCAATTGCGGATATTTTAGTTTTAAAACAATGGGAAGTTATAGTATTAGAAATATTAATTATGTTTATTGCTAGTGTCATATATCAAAAAATAAATAATAAAGGTAAAAAAGGGAAAAAATAATTTTATTTTTCTCTTATTTTTTTAAATTCAACTTTTAGTTCGTGTTTAATATTTATTTTTTTATTTATAATTAGTATTAGAAGGAGAGAATAGTATGGATCAAATAAAGATTGGTAAATTTATAAAAGAAAAAAGAAAAGAAAAAAAGATTACTCAAGATGAACTTGCTGAAAAAATAGGTGTTAGTAATAGAGCTATATCTAAATGGGAAAATGGTAATTGTATGCCAGATAGTGGAATAATTTTAGAATTATGTAAAATATTAGGTATAACTATTAATGATTTGTTTCATGGGGAAATTATTGACAAAAAAGATAATGAAAGAAAGTTTGAAAAATATTTATTAGAAATATATAAACAAAAAGAAGATGGAGATAAAAAACTATTAAATTTTGAAATTATATTTGGAGTTATTAGTATGGTTTTTTCATTTTTAATAATTTTTATATCAGCTTTTCTTATAGAGTATAAGGGAATGAATGAAAGTGATATGTTTTTTATTATTATTCCAACTTTAGTTTATATGGTTGTTTTATGTGTTATTTTATTAAAGATAGAACAAGTTGCTGGTTATTTTGAATGTAGTAAATGTCATCATAAATATATTCCAAAATTTTGGCCTATGTTTTGGGCAATGCATATGGGTAGAACTAGATATATGAAATGTCCAAAGTGCAGTAAGTGGAGTTGGAGTAAAAAGGTGGTTGGAAGTGAAGAAAATGATTAGTGAAGAAAGAGTAATTATTAATGGTGATATTAATATAGGTGCAACTATTGCATATAAAGAGAAAAAAGAGAAAATGCCTCTTGTATTACTTATTATGGGAACTGGAAGTTTGGATAGGGATGGTAATAGTTTTGGATTTAAGTCAAATCTTTATAAAGATATGTCTGATATGTTTGTAGATATGGGATGTGTTTGTATTAGATATGATAAAAGAGGAACTCATGAATCAGGAGGAGATGGTAAGACTAGTGGTGTTTATGATTTAGTTGATGATGCAGCTCAAGTAATTTGTTATGCTAAAAAGTTAGATTATGTTGATCCAGAAAGAATAGTTGTATGTGGTCATAGTGAGGGAGCGATGATTGCAACTCTTCTTACAAAGAATGAAGATTTAAAAGGAATTATACTTTTAGGTGGAGCTTGCATGAGTCTTAAAGATGCTTCTTTATACCAAAATTATTTAGTAATTGATGAAGTAAAAAATATGAAAGGTATTTTAGGTTGGTTTTTAAGAAAAACTATAAATAAGGAAAAAGTCGATAAACAAGTATTTGATTTGTTTGATAAAGCAGAGAAATGTAATAAACCAAGATATTTTTATAGAGGAGTATTTTTTAGTACTAAATATATGAGAGAGCATCTTAAATTAACAAAAGATGAATATGTTAAATTATTAAAAGAATATAAAGGAAAGGTTTTAGCGCTTACTGGTAAGAGTGATGTTCAAGCTGATTTTAGAAGATTAGATGATATTAGTTCTTTTGATGGTATAACTGTTTCTACTCCAGATACTGTTAATCATTTAATGAAAGATGTAGATGGTGAAGTAAATATAATAAATATAAAAAAAGAATATAAAAAAGTATTAAAGAAGGAGATATCTCCTAGTGTAAAAACAACTATTAAAGATTGGATGAAGAATATATAATTTTATATTTTAATTAGATGTTTTTTTAGATAGATTTATCTATCTTTTTTTGTGTTATAATAGATATATAGGTGATTTTATGAAAAAGAATGTATATAAATTAAGTGGTATAGATTGCGCAGCATGTGCCTTAAAAATAGAAGATGGAGTAAACAAGCTTGATGGTGTTTTTGATAGTAGTATGAATTTTATGTTAATGAAGTTCTTTGTTAATTTTGATGAAGATAAAATTACTGATGAAGAAATAGAACTTGGTATTCATAAGTCTTTAAGTGGAGTTAGAATTATTGGTAAAAATAATGAAGTTTTTGAAGATACATATCAAGAAGAAAAGATATTTAAAAAGATTCCATTTTTTGGGAGAAAAAGAAAATAAAAATAGAATGAGGTGTTTATATGAAAAAATTTTATCAATGTAGTATATGTGGTAATATTGTAGAATTAATTGATGGAGATATTAGTCGTGTTAGATGTTGTGGGAAAGAAATGGATTTAATGGTTGCTAATACTAAAGATGCAGCAGTAGAAAAACATGTTCCTGTTTATGAAAAGGAAGGTAATGAAATAATTGTTAAAGTAGGAGAAGTAGAGCATCCTATGACTTTTGAACATTATATTATGTGGGTTGCTTTAATAAAAGATGATGTAATTACTAAAGTATATTTGCATCCTGAAAATAAACCAGAGGTTAGACTTCCATATATAACTGGTTCAGAAATATACGCATATTGTAATTTACATGGATTATGGAAAAATAAGGTAGAGTAGTTTAAACAGTTTTTTAACTGTTTTTCTTATGTTATAATCTATATATTGGAGGTTTATTATGGAAAGATTAGATAAGTTTATATCTTCACAAACTAATTATTCAAGAAAAGATATAAAGGATTTAGTTAAGAAAAAACAAGTCTTGGTAAATGGTGAAGTTGTTTTAAAAAGTGATATAAAGGTGGATAATTTAGTTGATAAGATAGTTGTTTGTGGAGAAGAAATAATATTTAAAAAATATGTTTATTTAATGCTTAATAAACCTAAGGGATATGTATCAGCTTCTTTTGATAAAAATGATAAGACTGTTATTGATTTGGTTCCTGATATTTATAAACATCGTAATTTATTTCCAGCTGGAAGACTTGATAAAGATACTACTGGTTTAATGATAATTACTGATGATGGTGAATTTGCGCATAATATTTTAGCTCCTAATAAACATATTAGTAAAACATATAATGTAACTATAGATATTGATATGAATGAAGATATGGTTTTAGGTTTTAAGAATGGAGTTAATCTTTCTGATGGTGAATGTAAAAGTGCATCTTTAGAAATAACTGGTAAAAATACAGGGATAGTTATTTTAACTGAAGGAAGATATCATCAAATAAAAAGAATGTTTGGATGTTTTGGTGCAAAGGTTGTTGAACTAGAACGTATTAAAATGGGAAATTTTACTTTACCTAGTGATTTAAAACAAGGTGATGTACGTGAGTTTACAAAAGAAGAATTAGAAAGTGTTAGAAGTTAGTATGAAGAAATATTTAATATTAGATTTTGGTAGAGTTTTAGCGTATCCTAAAACAGGAGATTGGTTTATAACTCCTTTATTTTTAGAACTTATTGATATGGATAAATTAAAAAGAGAAGATATTTTAAAAACTATGAGTAATTTTAGTGATATATTATCTAGAAAAGCAATTACTCTTGAAGAAGAGTACTTTATTTTTTATGATTTTTATAAAAGTACTTTTAATACTTTAAATTATTCTGTTAGTGATGAGGTTTTAGAAAGACTTGCAAATGATTTTACATATACAGATCATAAATATGGTTTTTATAAAGAAATTTATGAAGAGTTAGATGTTTTAAAAGATAAATATACTTTACTTTTATTATCTGATAACTGGCCTTGTTGTAAACCAATAATGGATGATAGAGATTTATCTAAGTATTTTGATAAGATATATATTTCTTCTTGTTATGGTACAGTTAAAAAGAATGGAGATTTTTTTGATATTTTAATTGATGAATATAATATAAAACCAGATGATGCATATTTTGTTGATGATAATGAAAGTTTACTTGATATTGCATTATCTAAAGGATTAGATGTTAGACAAATGGATCGTGAAGGAGTAGTTAAATCATCTAAATATGAAATTATTCATGATTTAAAATGTTTTTATTAAATTATATACATATAATTATTTTGGAGGATATATGAAGTTTTTAAATAAGTTACAACAATTTATGTATGGTAGATATGGTTTTGATGATTTAGGTAAATTTCTATTTAAAATATATTTTATATTGTTAATTATTAATATATTTGTTAAATCATATGTTTTAACTATTATTGAATTTATAATAGTAGTTATAGTTTTATATAGATTTATTTCTAGAGATATTTATAAAAGAAGTAATGAGAATGTTAAATTTAGAAAGATAAAGAAAAAAATATTAAAACCATTTCTAAATATTAAAAGAAATTTTAAAGATAAAGATCACGTATATAAGAAATGTCATCATTGTAAAACAACTTTAAAATTACCTCTTCCTAATAAAAGAGGTATTAAAAAAGTAAAGTGTACTAATTGTAAGAAAAGAAATAAGTTTTTAATACTTAAAAAAGTTAAAGTAGAATTAATAAGAGATAAAAAAGCAAAGAGGTAATCTTTGCTTTTTATCTGCAACAATTATTATTGTCTTTAAAGATATAGAAGAAGATAAATATTATGATTATTATCCAAATCCAGCTATTTGAATTATTATTGTTGTTATTGCATCCACATGTATTATATCCATTTATTCCATACCACATAATAACACTCCTTTCATTTTATTATATTTAGGATTTATTTTTATGTAGATGATGAATATCTATATAAAATATTTTTATTTTGAGATATAATAATTTTAGTAAATAAAATAGAAGGGGATATATATGTTAGATAAAGAGCTTATTAATAAATATAATTTAATTAAAACTCCAGAAGAGTTACTTGAATTTATGGATAATAATATTAATTATGGTTATTTGGGCAAAAATAATAAAATATATTATTTTGGAGATGTTGATTTTGATAAAGATTGGTATAATGAATATATTTTGGAATCAAAAGAAGATATTTTAAGAACTGGTATAGGTAATTGTTTTGATCAAACTGAATTAGAAAGATGTTGGTTTTTAGAAAATGATTATGAAATAAAAACAGTTTTTGTAATGGTTAATCTAGATTATGAAAATATTTATCCAACACATGCTTTTTTATGTTATAAGAATAAAGATAATAACGGCTGGAATTATTTTGAAAATGCTGATTTTGATAATAGAGGAATTCATCCTTTTACTAGTTTTAATGAGGTTGTTAAGTATCAGTTAAGTAAATATAAAGAGTTTTTAAAAACTTTTAATATAAAAGAAGAAGAGTTAGATAAAATAGTTATTAAAGTATTTTCTAAACCTAATGAACATTCATCTGCGAGAGAATATTTAGATTTTGTTTTATCTAGTATTGATATGGATATATAGAATAGTTTATCTATTCTTATTTTTGTTACAAAAATAGGCAACTTGTCAGTTATTTTTGTTTATAATTTACTAAAACTTTGTTTTTATATTATAATTTACTAGAGGTGGAGGAATGAAAAAAAAGAATTATCGAAATAGTTGGAGAAAACTTGATAATACAGCTAAGATATTTTCTTTATCTGTTGATGATGATATGAGTGTTTTTAGATTTTCTATACTTCTAAAAGAAAAAGTAGATGTAAATTTACTTAGTAGAGCATTAATTAGAACTTTAAATGATTATCCTGAATATAGAGTTAAGTTAGGTACTGGTTTATTTTGGAATTATTTAGATTTTAATGAAAAGGGTCCAATAGTAGAATTAGAATCTGATATACCATGTGCTAATATTAATTTTAGAAAGAATAATAATTATTTATTTAAAGTTACTTATTTTAAGAATAAGATTAATTTAGATATATTTCATGTTTTAACTGATGGGACTGGTGCGATTATATTTTTTAAAGCATTAGTTTATCATTATCTAAGTTTAAGATATGATTTATCTTTAAAAAGGATGGAAAGAATTGATGTTAGTACTAAAGATCAATATTTAAAATATTATGATAAGAAATATAGTAAACGTAATAAGTTAAGAAAAGCTTTTATTATACCTGGTAGAGGTAATATGAAAGTTAATAATACTTATCATTATACTGTTAGTGTTAAAGAGATAAAGAAGGTATGTAAAGAATTAAAGTCGACTATAACAGAGTTTCTTACTGCTATATATATTTATTCTTTATATTTAACATATTTTAATAAAGATTCTAAAAAAGAAATTAGTGTATCTATTCCTATTAATTTAAGGCCTCATTATGAGGATGAGACTTTGTCTAATTTTTTTACTTATACTAATATTGAATCTAGTTTTGTAGGTAAAGATAGAGTTAATTTTGAAGATGTTCTTTTACTTGTAAAGAAAGAGTTTTTAAATAAGTTAAATAGTGAAAAGATAAAAGAGTATTTAGCTAGAGATGTTAAATTAGGAATGAATTTATCTATTAGATTAGTACCATTATTTATAAAGAAATTATTTATTAAGTATATGGGTAAGAGTGTTACTAATTCAGCTACATCTAGATTATCTAATATAGGAATTATTGATATAGATAGTGAATATAAAAAGTATATAGATAATATATTTGTACTTGTTTTACCTAATAAAGTACAAAAGATTAAATGCACTGTTTGTTCATATGATGATAAACTTAATATTACTATGAATTCTAATATTAATGATTCTGAATTTGAAAAAGAATTTTTAAATAATTTAAAAAAATATATTAATAAAGTTGATATAGAAAGTAATATATTAATTAGAAAAGGAAGAAGATAAAGATGTATCCGATAAAGATAAAAAAGAGAAATAGAAAAGTTATATTAAAAGAGTTTTTTCTTAATTTAATAGAAGGTAGTAAAAAAATTATTACTAGCTTAAAAAGTCCAGTTTGTTTTATTAGATTTTTAAAAAAAAGTTTTTATTTTTAGAATAGAGTAATCTATTCTTTTTTAATTTACTTATAATTTGTTTTAGTATTATAATTTATATATAGAGGTGTCTTATGAAGAAGAGGAGAAATATAGATAATACGGCTAAAATATTTTCTTTAGATTTTAAGAAGAATGCGAATGTATTTAGATTTTCTATAGTATTAAAAGATAAAGTTGATAAGAAAGTGTTGGAAGATGCTTTATATAAATCTTTAGACTCACATGAAGCTTTTAGAGTTAAGTTAAAGATGGGGTTGTTTTGGGATTATTTTGAGTATAATGAAAAGTTACCTGTTGTTAAGGAAAGAAAAAGAGAGTTAAAACATTTTGATTATGTTAGAAATAATGATTATTTATTTAAAGTTACTTATAATGATAAAAATATAAATGTAGATTTCTTTCATTTATTAACAGATGGTGCTGGGGCAATTAATTTTATTGTTTCGATTGTTTCTAATTATTTAGATATTAAGAATAATACTTCTTATAATAAAAATGAAACTAAATATGAAATATCATATGATGATGAATTAATAAAAAATTATGATAAGAGTAGTAAAAGTAATCCAGGTTTAAAAAATATTTATTTATTTAGAGAAAAAAGAAAAAGAGGAATTAATAATACTTATAATTATATGGTTAATATTGATGATGTAAAGTTAGTAGCTAAAAAGAATAATGCAACTATTACAGAGTATTTAACTGCTTTATATATATATTCTATATATGAGAGTATGTATGATAAAAAATCAAAAAAAGAAATAGCTTTAACTATTCCAATTGACATTAGAAGGCATTTTGAAGTTGATACATTATCTAATTTCTTTGTATGTATGAAGGTTAATCCTAAAGTGTATGAAAAAAATTTATCTTCTTTTAAAGATATATTAGAAGAAGTTAAGTTAGAATTTAAAAATAATTTAACTGAAGAAAGAATAAAAGAGTATTTAGCTAAAGAAGTTAGACTTGGTAAAAATATTGGATATAGATATGTTCCTTGTTTTATAAAGAAGTTTTTTATGGGACATTTAGGTAAGTTTTTTGGTACTTCTACAACTTCTACATTATCTAATTTGGGAGTTATTAATGTAGATAGTAATTATTTAAAGTATATTGATAATATATATGCACTTGTAATGCCAGGAAGACTTCAAAAAATTAAATGTACGATATGTACTTTTAATGGTACTTTAAATATTATGATGAATTCTAATATTGAAGATATTTTATTTGAAAAGAAATTTTATTTATTGTTAAAAAAAGAAGTTAAAAAAGTAAAAGTTATATCAAATAGAGATATTGATTTTACAAAATAGTATTATATTTATTGCTAATTATTTTTTATTAAGTTATTATTAAAATATAGAGTAGGAGAGATAAAATGTTATTTTTAAATGTATGTGAAAAAGCAGATTTTTTAAGTGTTATATATTACTTAAAATATCTTATAGAAATAATTGGAATTATAGTACCAATTGCTTTAATTATTATGACTGGTATTCAACTTGGAAAGATTGTATTAGGAGATGTGAAAATTATTCCTAAAGTTACTAAGTCTATTGTTGTTAAAGCAATAGCAGCAGTAGCAGTATTCTTTATTCCTAGTATTGTTAGTATTGTACTTTCTTTTGCTGGACAAATATCATATTCTGCAACTGCTTGTTGGAATAATGCTAATACTACAACTATAGCGCATTTTAGATCAATTGAAGATGCGGAAAAAGAAAAAGAAAAAGCGGATCTTAATAAAGCGATGGGAGAAGCTAAGAAAGAGTTAGAAAGAGTACAAAAATTAAGAGAAGAAGAATCTAAGAAAAATGCTGAATTAAGAAATAAATATAAGACATTAAAGGGTGTTTTTAGTAAAGATGTAATTTATTATAATCAATGTGATTTTAGAGATTATCCTTATGGTACTTATGGTACTATTTGTTCTCATGGATGTGGTCCAACTTCATCAGCTGTTATTGCATCTACTTTTTTAGGAGTTTCTGGTCATACACCGCTTGATACAACAAAATGGATTTGTGAACATGGTGGATGTACTTCTAGTGGTACTTATGCTGGTTCTAATGCTCAGTATTTAAAACATGTTGGGTTAGATGTAACAGGTCCTTATTATTGGAATAATGCAGGAATTGATTTATTGATGAATAAATTAGCAACTGGTAAATATTTAGCACTTATTTTAGTAGCTGATAATACAGGACGTGGAATATTTACTAGTGGTGGACATTACTTTGTACTTACTGGTGTTAAGAATGGAGAATTTACAATTGCTCAAGTATCAAGACCAGCACAAAATGATCAAACTTGGCCATTAAGTGCATTTGATGGAGATGTTAGTAACTTTTATTTAGTTACTCAAAAGGGGTTATAATTATGAGAATAAAAAAGGTTTTATTAGTATTAATTGCGTTATTTGTATTAACTGGATGTACAGCAAAATATGAATTAACTTATGAAAATGATGTTTTTAGTGAACATATTGTTATTAATGAAGAAAAAATTAATGGAAGTCTAAGTGAATTTGGGATTAATAGAGTTAAAACAAATCCTAATTTGGTTAAATTAGATGAGAAGAATTCTTATAAATATGAGTTTACTAATGATGAAAAAAGTGAAACATTAACACTTGATTTTAAGTATGATAATATTTCTATTGATAATTCATTAGTATATAAAAATTGTTTTAGATATAAAACATTTCTAGATAAAGATGATTATTATTATTTTCATTTAGAAGGTGATATGGTATGTGAATATTTATCTAGTAGTGATATTGTTTTTAAGACTGATAAAGTAGTACTTAAACATAATGCAGATGAAGTAGATGAAGAAAAAGGTATTTATAAATGGAATGATTTTGAAAAAGGAGAAATTGTTTTTCAAGTTAGTAAAACAGAAAAGATTCAAACTGCAACTAAAACTATAGATGATGGGATTATTCCTTTATATGTAAAAATAATTATAGCTGCTATAGTAGGTCTTATAATATTTGTTGTATATAGAAAAGTTAAAAAGAGTCAAGAATTTTAGAAGATTAGAAATAGTCTTCTTTTTTTGATATAATTTATATGGTGATAATATGAATGATATAGATAGTTTATTAGAACGTTTAGCTAAGTCTAATTTTAGAAATAGATTTCATTTGAAAGATAAAGATAGAGAATATGTATTAGAAAAAGGAATAGATGAAATAATGGATCATGCTTATAATTTTGTAGATACAAGACTTGGTCTATTAAAAGAAAATGATGGTAGGCAAACACCTATGAGAGGTCATCCTGTTTTTATTGCACAACATGCAACAGCGACTTGTTGTAGAGGGTGTATAGAAAAGTGGCATCATATAAAGAAAGATAAAGAGTTATCTGAATCAGAAAAAGAATATTTAGTAGATGTTATTATTAAATGGATAGAAAAGGAAATAAATGGTAAATGTTAAAGTTAGTTGCGTAATTTCCAAGTATAGTTGGTGGTGTTTATAATTAATAAAATTATATAATTTTCTCGAGGTGATAAAATGAAAATAGAAGATAAGTTATTAAAGTTAAGAAAGGAAAAAGGTTTATCACAAGAAGAAGTAGCTGATAGATTAAATGTTTCTCGTCAAACTATTTCTAAATGGGAAACAGGTCAAAGTAGTCCTGATTTTGATAAGATAATTCCACTTTGTGAATTATATGAAATAAGTAGTGATGAACTATTAACTGGTAAGAAAAAAGAAGAAATTGTTAAAGAAGAAAAAGAACATGAAAATATGAAAGCCAAAGGTATAGGATTAAGTTTGGGAATATATGTTTTATCTATTATATTATTTGTATTTTTAATTTCTTTAGCGGGTGTAATTGTTGCTTTAGGGATTTTCTTTTTAGGTGTAATTTTAGCAACAGCACTTTTTATTTATACATGTGTTATGTATAAAGGAAAAAATGATATGAAATTTTTAAAGAAGTTAATTAAAAAGATTGACAGTACTGTTATTCTTGTTGTTCTTACTTTTATAAATTTAATTTTTACTTGGTTGAGAAATACATGGAGTTGGTACAATGATACGGATATATATCATGATGCATTATTACCAATTGTTAAATTATTAAATAATGATTATATTACTGGTTTGTTAGTAGTAATTAATATATTTATTTTTATACTTGGAATTAGATTTATTATTAATGCATTTAAGTCTAAGAAAGAAGTACTTTTAAAAGTATCTTTTGCTTCTCTTTCTATTTTAACAAGTTATTTTGCAGTTGAAATTTTTACTAATTTGGTACTTGATTATTTTCTTAATATTTAAGAGATAGTTTTTAACTATCTTTTTTATTCGCTTTTTATGTCGTGTAAAAAAAGATATAATTTTATTATAGTTATTCTAGAGGTGAAAGAAATGAATCAAAAAGAGTTTGGAAAGTTTATTGCAAAATTAAGAAAGGAAAAGAAATTAACACAAGAACAATTAGGAGAAAAATTAGGTGTTAATAGTAGAACTATTTCTAGATGGGAAAATGGTAATTATATGCCAGATATTTCTTTATTTGAGGGTATTGGTAAGGAATTAGATGTTTCTGTTTTAGAACTTTTAAAGTGCAAGAAAATAGAGAAAGATAACTATATAGAAGAGTCTAATAAAAAGACTGTTGAAATGTTAAAAAGTGGGAGAAAAAATAAGAGAAAAAGTTTAATTGTTTTAATATTAAGTATAATGCTTTTATCTTGTTTAGGATTATTTTCTTTATATCAATATTTTGAAATTAAAGAGTTAAAAAAAGAAGATGATACAATTCCTTTTATAAATGGGATTTATACTAATGAAGTGGGTGTAGAAATGACTGAAGTGGAATCTCGTATTTTATCTTTTTTTGATATTAATGTTAGGGTTGTTTCTAAAAGTGATAAAGAAAATTATATTAATTATTATTATAATGAATGGGAAAATATTGCCTGGTACGGAAACTATAGATTCTATGAAAAAGTTAGAGATGAGGATGATTATATAGTAGTTAAATCAGTAAAGGAAGCTAGCCCTTTTATACACATTAATTTTTATGAAGTTGAAGAAAAAGAATATTGTGCTTTAGGATATAGCAAATATGGTACTTATATAGTTAGTGATTATAAAGATAATAGATGTATAGTTGATGATGTAATTTGTGAGAGATTAAAGAATGATGGTGCAACAGTTATTGTTGAAATAGGTAAGTATTGTAGTTGAATTTGATTTTTTCTTGATTTTGTGGTATAATTAGGCAACTATTGGGGTGGTTATATGAACTTTTTAAGGACTTTAGCGGAAGCTATTAGAAAAAGAAGTTTAGGTGTTGAATTAACTAGTGTAGAAAAAGCAATTTATGAACAGGCTTATTGTGATTGCTTAGGTAAAAATAATACTGATTTTAATAGAGATGGGGAAGTATATAATTATTATTGTAATTTATTTGAGTATAATATAAGGAAAAGTGATATGGTTCCTTTTAGGGTATTTAATACTTTACTTAATAGTGATGGTAAGAGTTTATCTTTAGTTGATTTTTGTAAACTTTGTAGATTAGATGCTACACTTCCTGATATTAGAAGTACTGTCATTGATAATATTAATTTTTGGAGTTTGCAAGAATATATTTATGATGAAGATATTTGTGGTAATCCTTTGATTACAATATTGGGAACTGATATAAAGATAGAAAATAAGACATCTCTTGATACTTTGAATTTTGCAATTGTTACTGGTGTTAGTATAGGTGGTAAATGTATTAATGAAGATGGTAGTATAGATGAAGAAAAATTATATGATTCTTTGATTGAATACATTAATTTTAAGAATCAATTAGTTAGTGATATGAAAGATGTTCCAGTTGATGGAATTGTTTTAATGGGGGATTTATTCGATGTTTTTTATAATATTTATTCTCTTGCGAACTCTAATAAAAGAGTTATGGATAGTTTAGTTAAAAAATTAGAAAATTTTGGTAAGAAAAATAAAAGAGTTTTAAAAATAGATATTCCATTTGTTGGAATAGTTGGTGGTCATAATGATTCTTGGTTTGGAGATGGATTTAAGACTGCGGTTAAAGTGTTTGGAGAAGATGTTATGTATTTAGGTAAATATGGACCTTGTACAATGATAAAAAATGATTATAGTTTCTTTTCTAAATATTTATATTCTGTTTATAGTGAGTTTTCTAATGGTAATAGAAGTAGTGAAGGAAGACTTTGTTATTTTATTCCTAATACTGTAGCTTCCGAATTAAAAGTAGAATCTGGTAGTTATGATGTTACTATTTGTAAATTAGGAGTAGATGGACTTAAGGTAGTAGATTATGATTCTCATACTATTACTTATAAATCTGAAGCGTTAGAAAAATCTAAAGTAAAGTTAAAAAAATAAGTAGGATAGTCCTACTTTTTTGATATAATAAGGTTATATTGTGAGGTGGGAAAATGAGCATATTAGTTAATAAGTAGGGCATAAACTTTGATTATGCCAAAAGGAGGCATAATATGTTTGAAATAAATGATTTAAGTATTCTTGTTGATACAAGATATTTAGTTAAATCTTTATCTTTAACTTTAAATAAAAATGATAAACTAGCAATTATCGGAGAAGAGGGTAATGGTAAGAGTACATTACTTAAAGCAATTCTTGGTGTATGTGATTATGCTAAAATAGAAGGAATAATTAATTTATATGGTAATTGTGTTGGTTATTTAAAACAATCTTTAGATAGTTTTGAATTATCTTTAAAAGTATTTGATTATTTATTTTTGGATAAAAATGATTATTATGAAAAAATAAATAGTTTATATAAATATTTGGATATGTTTTTATTTGATGATTCTATTTTAGAACAGTATATGTATACTTTGAGTGGTGGAGAAAAAGTTAAAGTTAGTATACTTAAGATCTTACTTAGTGAAGCTGATATCTTATTTTTAGATGAACCCACCAATGATCTTGATATAGATACGTTGTTGTGGTTAGAGAATTTTATTAATAGTACTAGTAAACCAATTGTTTATGTATCTCATGATGAAGTCTTGCTTTCTAAAACTGCTAATATGATACTTCATTTAGAGCAAATTAAAAATAAAACGGAGTGTCGTCACACGTTATTAAAGATTGATTATGATACATATGTAGATAAAAGATTAAAATCTATTTCTAAGCAAATTCAAATGGCAAAAAGTGATAAAAGAGATTTTCGTAAAAGACAGGCTAAACTATTTCAGGTTATGCAGATTGTTGAACATAAGCAAAATGTTATTTCAAGAAGTAAACCATTTGAGGCAGCTATTTTGAAAAGAAAGATGCATACGTTAAAGCATCAAGAAAATAAATTAAATAATATGGAAATGACGGAGTTTCCTGATGTAGAAGAAAATATTAACTTTTATTTTGAAAAAAGTTCATTACCAAATAGTAAGGTTATATTAAAGTTAGATAATTATGATTTGTATATAGGGGATAAATTGTTAGCTAAAAATATAAATATGGAAGTAATTGGTAATAGTCATATATGTATTATTGGATCTAATGGTTGTGGAAAAAGTACTTTAATAAAACAAATATATAGTTTTTTAAATAATAGAGATGATATTAGAGTTGGTTATATGCCACAAAATTATGATGATGTTTTAGAAAAATATGAATACGTCTTAGATTTTATTTGTGATAGTAAGAAGAAAGAAGATATTACTAAATCAAGAATGTATTTAGGTAATATGAAATTTACTAAAGAAGAAATGAGTGGTAAGATTAGCAATTTAAGTAATGGTTCTAAAGCTAAATTATTTTTAATTAAATTAGTTCTTGATCAAGTGAATGTATTAATACTTGATGAACCTACTAGAAATGTTAGTCCTTTATCCAATCCTGTTATTAGAAGTGTTTTAAGAGATTTTTCTGGTTGTATTATTAGTGTTTCTCATGATCGTAAGTATATAGAAGAAGTTATTGATAGTTTATATATATTAAATAAAGATGGGTTAAAGAAAGAGTATTAAAGACAAGTGTTCTTGTCTTTTTTATTTATATTTATAATTATTTATTTTTGTATTATAATAATTTATATGTTGGGAGTGATTTTATGAATATAAAAGAAGAAATAAAAGAGTTAAGAAAATGGATGTTTCTAATATTATTTGCTGCTTTATCATTTTGGGTAGTAAATAATTTTAGTATTATCTTTGGTATTGTTTCTAAGATTTTTAAAGTGTTATTTCCTTTTATTTTAGGTGGTGTAATTGCTTATATATTAAATATTCCTATGATGAAGATAGAGACTTTATTAAAAAAAATAATTAAGAAAAATAAATATAAGAATTTAGTTAGAATTATATCGATTATTTTATCTTTAATGATTTTTGTATTGGTTTTAGTATTTATTGCATTTTTACTTATTCCGGAACTTATTAGTAATGTAGAATCATTAATTAATAGTATTCCTAAAGTTATTAATGATTTAAAAGTATGGATAGTAGATTTACTTGATAAATATCCTGATATTCAAGTTCAAATAAATAATGCTTTTTCTAATTCAGAACATAGTGTTAGTAGTATTGTTTCTAGTATTTTGAATTATTTATTAAATAGTGCTTTAGGTTTTATGGGGAATTTGGTTTCTGGATTTGCGACTGTATTTACTTCTATTATTTTTTCTATATATATGCTTTGTCAAAAAGAAGGATTAATAAAGGGGTTTAAAAAGGTTTTATATGCATATATAAATAAAGAAAAAGTAGATAAGTTTTTAGAGGTAGGGAGTTTAGCTAATAATACTTTTAGTAAGTTTATATCAGGACAATGTGTAGAAGCGGTTATACTTGGGTGTTTAATATTTGTTGCATTAAAAATATTTAGTTTTCCATATGCTTTAATTATTTCTGTACTTACAGCAGTAACTGCTTTAATTCCAATATTTGGAGCGATTATAGCAATGGTAATAGGGGCGATATTAATTGGTATTACTAATCCTATAAAGGCTATTTTCTTTATAGTTGTATACCAAACTATTCAACAAATAGAAGGTAATTTAATATATCCAAGAGTTGTTGGAAAATCAGTAGGTTTATCGCCTTTATGGACACTTCTTGCGATAACAGCTGGTGGAAGTTTATTTGGGATTGTAGGTATGCTTATTGGTCTTCCAGTTGCATCAGTTTTATATGCTTTAATTAAAGAAAGTGTTAATAAAAAGATAAAAGGTAAAAAAATTAGTATAGAGTAGGAGACTTCTTACTCTTTTTTATGTTATAATTTTTATAGGAGAGTATGGTATGGATATTAGAAGAGCAAGTATTAATGATTTATCAAAGATTCAAGAGTTAAATAATGATTTATTTGATTTAGAATTAGATAGTTTTGATCATACTTTAGTTAAAGATTGGCCATTATCAAAAGATGGAGAAGAATATTTTAAAGATTTAATTTTAAATGATTATGTTTATGTATGTGTTGAATCTAATGAAATCGTTGGTTATTTGGCGGGATCAATTGTAGATGTTAGCTATGTTAAACATAAGTATGCAGAAGTTAATAATATGTGTGTTAGTAATAAGTGTCGTGGAAAAGGTATAGGGCATCTTCTTTTAGAGAAATTTAAAGGTGATGTTAAGGAGATGGAAATTACTGAAATTAGAGTGACTGCAAGTAGTAAGAATAATAACGCTAGAAGTTTTTATGAAAGAAATGGTTTTAATGAATTTGAAGTTATTTATAGAATGGAATTATAGAATTTAAAGAAAGGATAGTGATATTATGAAGAATATAATAAAAAGAATGTTACTTATTACAGGGGTGTGTTCTGTCATAGTTATTTTATTTAGTTATTTATCGGTTTATTTTGCTGATTTTAATTTATTTACTGTTACTAGTTATTTTTTTGAACAGTCACCTGAGGTGGGACTGGTGTTGTTTCCAATTGCTATTTTAGCAGATTTAGCTAATGCTTTAGCTTTGATGTTTGTTATGTTTGTAATACCATCTTTTATAGCAATTATTATTTTTGGTATTCAACTTATTTCTAGACTTTTTCAAATTGGTGGTATAAAGAAATGGAAAAATACAGTTAGTAAAGTCTTATCTTATATTTCGATTTCTATTCAGATTTTATTATCTATATATTTAGTATTAATATTTATAAGTACACTTAATTTATTGTTAATTGTATCTTGTGGTGCGATTATAACAGCAATTGTATTAAATATAAAAGAAATAAAGAAAATTAAAAATGTATAGGTGAAGTTATGAAAAAAGATATTTTTACTGTTGTTTTATTAACTATTATGGCAATTATTGGTTCTTTTTTAATATATCGTTTTACTGATAAGAAGGAAAATATAACTAAAAACAAAATAGAGGGTTTTGTTTATAATGTTGGTTATTTAAGTAATGTTAAGGAAAACGAAATAGATATAGTTATTTCTGATTATAATTCGTTTAAGAGTTATTTTGTTACATATACTAATTATACTTATGATGGTAATGGAAATATTATCAGTACTTCTTGTGATAAGATTTTATCTATGTATAATGAAGAGTTTTTTAAAACTAAGTCTTTAGCGGTTAAATATATTCCTTTAAGTAGTGGTAGTATTACTATTTCTTCAGTATATGGAATAATTGATGGAGAAAAGATAAGTTTTGAATATAAAAAGAATAGTCCAGATGTTGGTACAATGGATATGAATGGTTACTTTTTGATAGTAGAAGTTAGTAAAGATATTAAGGAAATTAAAAAATAAGGAGGATTATTATGGATAAAACTACAAAGTTAAAATTAATAGGAACTATTTTAGGGGTAATTATATTAGTATTAATTATTGGTCTTCCTAATATAGAAAGAACTATTAAATATGATGGTAAAACATATAGAGTAGGATATTTTGGAGAGATAGATCGATCTAATGATAAAGTTGTTTTAAGTACTTATGATGATTTTGTTAAGTACTTTGAATATTTTGAAAAAGATGGAGAAAAGATAATTTCTGATTATAATGAAAAGTTCTTTAAGAAAAAATCTTTAGCGGTTATTTATGTTATTACAGGTAGTGGTAATACATATATAGAATATAGTGAAGCTAAGGTTGTAGATGATAAGGTTACTATTTCATATAATAAGAAAACAAAAGGAGAAGTAGGAACTACTGTGATGGGAGGATACTTTATAGTTGTAGAAGTTCCAAAAGATGTTAAAGAAATAAGTGAAAAAGAGTAAGATAACTTACTCTTTTTTATTGAAAAAAATGATATATATGATATAATTGGCAGTGAAAGGGATGATTATTATGTTATTTAGATACGATCACGTAATCATGTATGTTAATAATAATCACACCTGTTACTAATATTTAGAAATAAATAATTAAAATAGTAAGCAGGTGTGAAGTTTTTGTCGTGCCTGCATCCGCCATATGGATGTATTCCATATGGTTTTTTTAATAATTAAAGGAGTGATTACTATGATAGATATAAGTATAAATAAAGTTTGTAAAGATTTTGGATTTGGGAATATTTTAGATAATATATCTTTTGATATAAAAAGTGGAGAGATAATTTCAATAGTAGGAGATAATGGTAGTGGTAAAAGTACATTACTTAAATTAATAGCTAAAGAAGAAAATCCAAGTAGTGGGATTATTTCTATTAGAAAAGGTGCTAGTATTGGATATTTAAGTCAGGTTGCTGATTTGGGATTAACTACTAAAGTAAAAGATATATTATATGGAAGTTTAAAAGATATTATTGAAATAAAAGAAAAATTAGACAAATATGAAGAAAAGATGTTAGATGCAGATGATAAAAACTTAGAAAAAATTATTACGAAATATAGTGATTTACAAGAAAAATATATTTCTTTAGGTGGTTATGAAGTAGATGAAAAAATAGGAAAAATAGTTAATGGTTTTAAAATAGGGCATTTACTTGATATAAATTATAATCATTTAAGTGGTGGGGAGAAAAGAATTGTTTCTTTTGCGAGCCTTATGATAAATAATCCAGATATTTTACTTTTAGATGAACCTACAAATCATTTGGATATAGAAACTTTAGAGTGGTTAGAAAGTTATTTAAAAGGATATAATGGTACTGTTTTAATTGTATCTCATGATAGATATTTTTTAGATAATATAGCTAAAAAGATAATTCTTATAGAAAATGGTCAGTTAGAAATATTTCATACTAATTATTCGGGATTTTTAGAAGAAAATGAAAAAAGAGTATTAAATGAGTTTAAAGAATATAAAGATCAACAAAAAGAGATTAAAGCTATGAAAGAAAGCATCAAAAAACTTAGAGAATTTGGAACTTTAGGTGATAACGAGAGAATGTTTAAAAGAGCTAAATCGATTGAAAAAAGACTTGAAAAGATGGAAAAGTTAAATAGACCTAAGGAAAAAATGGTAATACCTCTTAATTTTAATAGTGGTTCTAGAAGTGGAAAAGATGTTTTAACTGTTAAAAAATTAGATATTAAATTTGGAGATAAAATTATTTTTAATCATGCTTGTGCTAATATTTATTATAAAGATAGAGTATGTTTAATTGGTAAAAATGGTAGTGGTAAGAGTAGTTTTATTAAAAGTATTATGTCAAATAATGATAGTATTATTTTAGGTACTAATATTAAAATAGGATATATTCCACAAGAAATTACTTTTTCTAAAGATGAAAGGGTTTATGATTTAGCTAGGCGTTATTTTAAAGGTGAAGAGTCACATCTTAGAAGTGCTTTATATAAATTTATGTTTATGGGTGAAAATATATTTAAGAAGGTATCTAAATTAAGTGGTGGTGAAAAGGTTCGTTTAAAGTTGTTTTGTTTAATGCAAGATGAAGTTAATTTTTTAATACTTGATGAACCAACTAACCATATAGATATAACTACTAGAGAAATATTAGAAGATACTTTAAATGAATATGATGGTACAATTCTTTTTGTATCTCATGATAGATATTTTATTAATAAAGTTGCTTCTAAAGTAATAAGTATTGAAAATAAGAAATTAGTAGAATATGTTGGTAATTATGATGATTATAAGAGTTTTATTAATAATAAAAAGTAAGTTTTTCTTACTTTTTTTTCTTTTTATAATATAATTAAATTGGTGGTAATATGAATGATTATTCTAGAAATATTGTAATACTTGGATTAAATAAAGAAGAAATTGGGTTAAGTGATATTAGAGATTTAAAAGATAAGTGGGATAATTATTTATATAAAGATAGTCGAAGATTTCCTTATTTAGTTTTTGTAGATACTTTAGAAGAGGCTTTAAAACACCAAGGATTTATGTTAATTATTAATGGTATTTCTGTTGATGATTATTATTTATTTGATATAGAAAATAGAAAGAAATTTAAGAAATATGATATTGTTTTAATATTAAGTGATGATATTTATTTAAATAATATTTCTAATAATAGTTTATCTAAAATCAAACTAATAAAAAGAAATAATATTAATGATTTATTTGTATATAGATTATATAAAGAATTTAATTTAAATAAAGTAACTTTTACTGATAATAGGATATCTAAGTTAAATAAAATTAATGCTTATTTAAAAAATAAGAAATATATAAAGAGTAGGGAAATCGCAGAATATTTTAATATGTCTTTAAGAAGTGTAGAAAGAGATCTGAAAGACATTAATTATTTATATGACAGTGTGGGTTATGATGAAAAAAAACGTTGTTGGTACGTTGTTGATTAAGTACGAAAATGATATTTTATATTGATAAATCAAGGAAACTTGATTTATTTTTTTTGTCGCGTGTTCTTCTGTGTTAAGCATATCTTTTTTAGTAATGCTATATTTATCTCGAAAGAAGGGATAATATGAAAAAAATTGAAATGCACGCTAAGAGTAAGTTTAGTTATGATTTGGATTCAACTATTGATATTGAAACGTTATTATGGAACGCTAAAGAAAATAAAGAAAGGGGAATAGTATTTGTAGATAAAGATAGTGTTTTTTCTTTTCCTAAAATAGAGAAAGCTTATAATAAATTATGTTTAGAAGATCAATCTATGAAAGATTTTAAAATTGGTTATGGAACTCAGCTTACTACATTGGTAGATGGTAGGGAAGAGGAAGTTATTTTATTAGTTAAGAAGCAATCTGGATTAAGAGATTTATACAAAATAATTTCTATGTATTTAAATACATATGATAAAAAGATTCCAATAGAAGAAATTTTATTATTAAGAGGAAATTTAGTATTAGGATTAATGATAAATGATGATAATTTAGATACTAATTTGTCTTTATTTGATTACTTAGAAATAAATGATTATAAATATATATCTAAAATAGATAATAAGTTTTATAAGAAATTAATTTATTCTAATATTCCTAATTGTTTGTTTGAAGGAGAAAAAAGTGCTAAAGAAATATTATATTCTTATAAAAAAATAAATAAATGTGTAGAATGTCGTTTATATTTAGATACTATAGATAGTTTGAAAAAATGTAATGATAAAGAAATTGTTATTAATAATTCTAATTTTATTTTTAATAATTTAGAAAGAATAATTATTAATGATGGAGAGTTTTATATTAATAATATTTCTAATTTTGATGAATTTGATAAATTGGTAAGAAATTATTTTTCTAAGAAGTATAAAAATCCATCTTTAAAAACTATAGAAAGATTAAATAAAGAACTAGTTTTAGTTAAAGATATGAATTATACACATTATTTTTATTTATTAAAGGATATTATTGATTTTTGTAAAGAGAATAAAGAGTATTATCAACTAGATGGTAATATTAATAATTCTTTAATTGCATATGTATTAGATCTAACAGAGATAGAACCTTGTTATTTACCTTGTGAGTTGTTTTTTAGTGAAATACCAAAAATAGAACTTAAATTATCACCTGGTTTTTATTATAAAAAGATGTTTACTTTCTTTATTAATAAGTTTAATAATAATTTGATTAAATGTAATTATGGTTTTAAATTATCAAAAGGTTCTGTCGCAAGAATAATAAAACAATATGAAATTAAGAATAAATTAAATATACATTCATCATCAAAGGATTATATTTCTAATATTTTGGAAGGTATGTGTGTTTATAAAGAAAATTTAGCTCATACTTTTTATATTGTTCCTGATAGTAAAGATATTTTAGATTTTTGTCCTTATGAAGAAAGTGGAATTAAAGGTACCCATTTTGATTATCATGATTTATCTAATAATTTAATTTATATTAAATTTATTTTGGATGAAGATATTGGTCATATAACTAATTTAATTAATAAGACTAATAAAAGAATAGGGTTTTGTAATGATAAAAGAGTTTTTAATTTGTTTAGAAATACGGAAGAATTTAATTGTAAGTTTAATGTGCTTGATAAAGTAAATGGAACACTTAATATAAGAGATTTTGGTTATAAAGAATTAGAAAGTAAACTTAAAAATATTTCTAATATATGGATAGATGATTTAGTAGATGTACTTAATAAAATTAATCATGGTATCATCAAAGATGATTTATATTTGGGACTTAAGAAAAGAGGACTTGATGATGTAGAAATATTTAATGTTATAAATTATTTAAGAGAAAGTAATAAAATAGTAATTAGTCGGGCTTTGTTTTTAAATAGAGTTAGGATTGCTTATATGCAAATGTATTATAAATTATATTATCCTAAAGAATATTATGAAGAATTTTTATCTGATTTAAAAGAAAGATATGTTGATGATAAAGTGTTTAATTATTCTATTGATGAAATTAAGAATAGATATATTGAATTAAATGAAAAAAGAAAATTTTATTTAACCTTAGAAGAAAGTGAGGAGTTAGAAATATTAGAATTTTTTTTAGAAATGTATGAAAGAAATATAAATTATTTTATTAAAGATAAAAAAGTTTATGTAGGTGAAAAATATGAGTAGTTATGTACTTTTAAATATAAATAAAGATAATAATTTTATTAAGTTTGATTTGATTAAAGTTAATAGTAGTTTAGTTATATTAGATAAGATTCAAATAGAGTTTAGGGATAATTATAAAAAAGGAATTTTGAATTTTATAAATTTTTGTAGGAATTCCGTTATTGTTCTTTCTAAAAGAAAAGAGACATTATCTATAATACTGGATATGTTATATAAAAATAAAATATATGATAGATTTAATTTTAAATATATAGATATAGGTAATATTAGTTTTAATACAAGTATGGATATATATAATTACTTAAATATAAATAATTTAACTAGTTTAGATGATCTATTATTTTCAGAAGTTAATCATGGTCGTGTTTTTAGAGGTATAACTTACCCTAAATACTTATGTGATATTCAAACTGATAATAATAAATATTATGGGTATATTGTGGATTTTTCTAAAGATAAATATGTTAGTTATTATTCGTGTTTAAAAGAAATAAATGGGGAATATTTTAATAAGGAAGAGATAAATGAGTTATATGAAAAGGGATGTATAATAATTTTAAATGTAAGTAGTTTATGTAGCGAAAGCTTAACTTTTACTAATTATTACTCAATAGTTAGTATTAATGATAATTTAGATAATTATATTGAGTATAAAAAGAAAAATAAAGATTTAAGACTTGTTTTATGGGAAGTAAAAGTAATAATGATACAGTAGATATAGTTAAAAAATCATGGGATTATTGGAGTATTGATGATGTTAGGTAGTGGTTTAATGGAAGTAAAAATAATAAAAGGAACTAACCAAATAGGTGGATGTATCACAGAAATAAGTTCTAGTACTACTAAAATAATAATTGATTTTGGTAAAGATTTAGAAGAAGAAAGTGATTTTGATTTAGAGGGATTAACATATGGAAAATCAATTTATGATGCTGTTTTTATAACGCATTCGCATAGTGATCACATTGGACTTATCAATAAAATTAATAGTGATATTCCTATATATATAGAAGAAAGTTCTTTGAAAATTTATAATATTATGTGTGATTTTTGTTGTGAAGATAAAATATTAAGAGAAGTTAATATATTTAATTTTAATGATAGTATTAAAGTTGGTAATATTGAAGTTATTCCTTATCGAGTAGATCATTCTTCTTATAATTCTTGTATGTATTTAATACAGTGCGAAGGTAAAAAAATACTACATACAGGAGATTTTAGATTACATGGTAGAAAAGAAGAAGAGACAATTTTAAATTTAAAAAAAGTAGGAAAAGTAGATTTGCTTATCACAGAAGGTACAGCTTTAAATAGAAATGTTTTAAATTATAAGAAAGAAAAGGATTTAGAAAAAGAAGTATCTAAATATATGATGAATTATAATCAAGTATTTATTATGCAGTCATCTACTAATATTGATAGAACTGTTTCTTTTGTAAGATCGGCATTAAAAAATAAAAAGAATTTTATTTTAGATTTATTTACTTATTCTCTAAGTAAAATTATAGATATGAATATTAAAGTTGATTTTAAAAGAATATTTGTATGGAAACCTTTAAGATATAATAAAAAAGATGATAGTTTTAAAAGTAATTATATGAATTTTGATACTAGTTCTTATTTTGGTGAAAACTATGTAATGCAGGTGAAAGTATCAATGTTAAGTGATATAATAAAATTATATGAAAAGGGATTAATTACAAATGCTTGTTTTATTTATTCTATGTGGGATGGATATATAGAAAAAGAAGAAAAGTTAAGAAATTTTATTAATAAGATAGAAAGTTTAGGTATAAAAGTAATTAATTTACATACTTCTGGTCATAGTGATATAAATTCGATGAAAAAATTAAATGAAATAATTAATCCTGATAAGACAATTATTATTCATACTGAAGATAATAGTTTAGGAAAAGATATATTTAATAATGTTATTGATTTAAAAGATAAAGAAATTATAAAAATATAGAGGTGATAATATGAAAAAGGATATTAATAAAGGAGATAGAGTAGTTGTTACTTCTGGGAAATATAAAGGTTTTTTAGGTAAAGTAATTGGCATTGAAAAAGATTGTTATGAAGTTAATATTAATGTTTTTAAAGATGTTACTTGTTTAATAAAAGAAGACGAATTAGAAAAAGATAAGATGATTATTAATAAGATTGATGAAGAAGTTATAAATAGATATTTAGGTAAGAAAGACTATGTAGTTAGAATTAGACTTAATAAAACTAAAACTAATATTCAAATTAATGTTTATTATGATGGAAGAAAAGTATTTGAGGTTAAAGATGGTAAATTGATTCTAGATGATGCTTATTTCTTTTTGAAGGGAAATAAAGTTTTTGATTTGCCAAATAATGAGTGTATTAAGAATTTAATGAGTTTAGGATTTAGTTTTACAATGGGAAGTAGCATTAGAAATTGCGATGAATTATTTAATCAAGGATATCGTTATCGTATAAAGGTAGATTGTTCATCTAATAAAGAATTATATATAAAAAATAAAGATATAATTAAAGAAATTATGAATAATATACTGATTGAAATTAAGAAAGTAAAGGATGAGGTTGTTCATCGTTTTGATAGTGATAGTTTAACAAATTATTTCTATATAAAAGATAATAAGATATCTTATAATGATCTTTTACATTTACAAGAAGTAGGTTTAAAAAATACTGTTTCTCAAGAAGGTATAAAAAAGATTGATTTTAATGAAAATATTCGTGGTTCTAAAGATAGTTATGAAGGATTATATAATGATTTAGATAAAATTATGGAAGAACGTATCAATGCTTATAATAAAGTAGAAGAAGATTCTAGTGAGAAGAGTTATCAACAAAAGTTAATGAATAAGATGTTTGATAGAGATAAAAGAGAAAATTTATATAAAACAGATTATTGTCCTTTTTTAAATAGTTATGCATTTGAAATGGAATATAATTTATTTGAAGATAATATTAATACTCGTACTAGATCTAGTAGAAATGGTCGTGTAGATAATATTTTTGTTAAAGAAAATAAAATTTTATTTACTGAGTTAAAATATAATGAAGATGTTATTGGGGGTACTAATGGTATTCATAAGCATTTAATAGATCTTGTTAATGGTTTTGAAAAAAATAATGAAGCTTTAAAAGAAATATATGATTATATTTGTGATCGTAATAATGTTTTATATCATTTTGAAAATAAAAAGTTTGAATATGTTATTGATGGGGTTAAAAGATATAATGATAATGAATGTGAGAAAGAATTTATTATTATATGTGGATATTCAAGTGGTAAGAAGGATGATGTTTTAAATAGAATAAAAGAGATATATCCATTAAAAGGTACTGATAATCTTGTTGGTATAAAGTATAATTATGAGATAGATATTGATAATAAAAATATTAATTTAGAAGATTTAAATTGTAAGGAACTTATTACTATTTTAAAAGATAGATATAATTGTGAAGTTAAGATTTATTTAGTTGATGATAATTATACAGAATTTGATAAGATTAATGATTTATTAAAGTAATAGAAATATTTATTTTTTAAAAAATTTTTGTTATTGTTAAAGAGAGGAGTGATTTAATGAAAAAAAGTATTGTTTTTTTAATAATTTGTGTTTTATATTTGTTTCCAAATTGGTGTTTTGCTTTGGTAAGTCAATATGATAATTTCTATGTAAATAATAATGGTGTAAAGATGACAATCGAACAGTATAATAGTTTTGTAGAGTTAGGTTATGACGAGAGGGAGATAGAAGAATTTAGTGCTGTACAGGTTGAGCAGTTAAAAGAATTTAAAGTTGATTCTAGTTCTTCTATTACTGCATATTATAAGGATGTTTACATATATGATGATAGAAGTAGTTATGATGAAGGTAAGGTTATTAATGTTCTTACTAATGAAATAACAAAATCTGAATATGAGCAAGGAGTTCAAAAAAATGGTTTAATTTTACAAGGTGAAACTTTTAATAATGCTCAAATCTTAAGTTTAAATTTAAAAAATAATTATTATGAAACAACTTATAAAAAAATAACATTGACTATTACAAAAGATTTGAATGTCGCCACAAAACGTAGGGTTTCTGTTTTGTTAACTTGGAAACAAATGCCAAAAGTTAGAAGTTACGATATTATTGCTATGAGAGTTGATAAATCAACTGGTGATTATTTTGAGGACGGAACACAATCGGGTGTATATAATTATACTATTTCTAGTGCGCCTGATTGTAATATAGGAAATGATACTATATTAAAAGATACATTTAATAATAGTAGTAGTTCATGGAATAAAAAAGCTTTAATTTCAGGTGTTTCTTATTATGGAGTGGGATTGACTCATGAACTTGCTTCTGATCGTATAGCGTGCTATAATGATGCACTTTTAGCTATTAAGGCACCTATTAAAAGTATGAGTACTTCCATTTCTTCTACTGCTAGCACTCCAAATGTTTTAACGGTGTATGCTAGTTATCAACATGCGTCAAGTTCAGTTGATTTTAATAGTGTGGCAAAAAAATATGATTTTTCAACCAATGGATTAGGTAAAGTAATTTTATTTAATAATGGCATGGGTCAATACTATGATGGTATGGGAGGTGTTTCTCTTTCTTATTAGAAGGGACTATGTATGTATGAATATAATAAATTAAATGGTGAGGAAGTAGTACTTATTTCTGATGATGCTGTTTTGAAGGTTGATGATAAAGAAGAAAATATATCAGTTATTGTTACTAATATGAGATTACTTTTGTTTGATTATCCAAATATAAATATGGATTATCAAGAAGTTTTAAGAATTAGTAGAGGTGTAAATTATATTTCTAAAAAAGAAATTATATTAGAACTTTCTATTTTTGATATAAAATCTATAGAAAAAGAAAGAGATTTTGATAAGTATATTTTAAAAAATAATAATTATTTTTATATTAGAGATGAAAAGGTAAAAGAGTATTTAAATAAGAACTTAAATGATTAATAAAAAGAGGATTATTCCTCTTTTTTACATAGGTTTACAAACTAATTTTGTACTTTTATTTACTAGTTTTTTTCGTTGTGTTATCTTTTAGGTGAAAGGATTTGTTGTTATGGATAAGGAATGGTTAAAGTATTGGCAACAGGTTGAAGACTTAGAAAATGATGAAGTTAGTTTAGATGAGGTTGATTCATCTTTAGAAGAAGCAAAAGATTTATATAAAACAGTTTTAGATGATGATAATTAAAATCTTGAATTATATATATTTTTATATTATAATTATATATAGTAGGAAAGAGGGATTGACTAATGGCTAATAAAGAAGAAAAAGAAGTTAAGGAAACAAAAAAGGTAGAACATAAAACAGGACATAAAACAGAAGAAAATACAGAAACTAAAAGAAAATCTAGTAAATATAGAAAGTTAATTGAAAGATATAAAAGAAGAAATAGAATTATTGAAATAGTTATTGCTTGTATTATTCTTGTAATTGCTTTTGTAGTTGCTTGTAATCCAACATTTTTAAAGACTAATTATACTAAGAAAGTAGGTAATTCTACTGTAAGTATTGATTTACCTAGATTTACTTATTATGTAAGTTCTGATGATAATACAATTGTATTTAAAACTTTAAGAAAATCTGCTAATACTAAGGCTTTTTATGAAGATTTCTTAGAAAGTGAAAGATTTGATATTTATTATTGTGGTGAAAGTGAAACACCATATTATTATAGTAGTGTAGGTAAGTATTTTATTTATGATATAGAAGTTACTAAAACTTTTGCGATTAAGACTATTACAGTTAATTATACAACTGTAGATTATGATTCTTTTTGTAGTACAGTTAATACAACAAAAGAAGAAGAACTATAAGATTAAGCACATGTTAATGTGCTTTTTTGTTGCTTATATATATTTTTTTTGATATAATACACCTCAATTAAGGGGAGATATTATGAATATAAATAGAACTAAGTTAAAAGAGTTTTTAGATTCTAAAAGTGGAGTAGAATTATTTTTAGGTAATAAGATTGTTAAATGTAGTAGAAATGGAAAAGCATACTTTGATATTTCTACGGACAAAGAAATATTTGTTGAAAAAGAAAATGGGGAAATATTTTCGGTAACAGATGTTTCTAATTTTCAAAATTTACATAAACCAGCAATTTATGTAGATAGTAATAATAAACCTTTAAATAGTGAAAGTATGGTTATTCCATATACTAATCTTCATTTATTTACACCAATGGATGAAAGAAAATATTATGTAGTTCATTTACAACCACTTTGGTTATATGGTCAGTTTGATGATGATTCTTCAAAAATAATGGATTTTTTAAGACGTTATAACGAAAAAAATACTCCTATAATAGAAGATAGAATAGTTCATGATCGTTTACAACAAACTGATTTTTGGTATATAGGTGGAGAGTATATGAAAGAAGAAGATTATGTATCTGTTGTATCTGTTTATGAAGATAATTTAGTTAAGGCATTAGGTGCGGTTTATGATGGTGGTGTTAGCCCATCTAAATGTATAAGAAAGACTTTTGGTAAAAGATAATTTTAAATATTTGACAACTTTTTTCATAAGTTGTCTTTTTTGATGATTTGACAAAGTAATATTTTTTTGCTAGAATACGTAATTGTCACGTTATTAAAAAAGAGGTGTATTATAATGTTTTATGATGAAGATAAAGCAATGCTTGCTTGTGAAGAAGATCCGTCCCTGATATTTGAAATGATAAAAGAGGAACACTTCGAGACAGTAGATAAGTTGCTTAGCAAACATAAGATAAACATTAATGTTTGTGACGAAAGTGGAAATGACATATTAGTTAGATTATTAAAGAAAGGTCAATATGACTTAGTACTAAAACATATGAAAAATAAAGACTGGGATATTAATCATCAAAATAATGATGGTAATACTTTTGCTCATATATTAGTTTTAATAAATTATATAAATGTCATGGAAATAATTAAACAATTAAAGAAGAATAAGAAATTTTTACCTAATATAAAAAATAATAAGGGTGAAACTATACTAGATAGATCTATTAATAGTAATTATATTTATACAACAGTAAAGATACTTGAAGATAGAAGATTTAATAGTATAGATATCGCATCTTTTAAGAAGATTTATGATACTTATATAAAAACTAATAAGTATGGTAAATATACTAAGTTAGCCAATTTAGAAATAATTATGGATTCGTTAGATGAAAAAGATTTAGTTCCTAGAATGACTAAGTTAGTAAATTATTTTAAGAAGGATTATACTGATATAAAAGATGAAGTTATTAATGATAATAAAATGAATAAAATGGATTCTATTATTAATATGGTTTTAAAAGAAAGTAATATTTAAATTATTACTTTTTCTTTTTGTTTATTTTTAGTATAATAAATTTGTTTGAAAGAAGGGATATTATGGAATTACCTGATTATGTTAAAGCAAGAGCAAGAAGTAAGGATAAAGTATTAAGAGAAGATTATGTTTTAGATGATAATTTAAAAAGTATTGGAGTTGGGAAAAAATACTTTTTAAAGACTTATGGTTGTCAAATGAATGAACATGATAGTGAAAACTTAAAAGCTATGCTTGAAGAGTTAGGATTTGTAGAAGTAGATGATTATAATAATGCTGATTTAGTTTTATTAAATACTTGTTCTATTAGAGAAAATGCTCATAATAAAGCATTTGGTATGTTAGGACGTTTAAAACATGTTAAGGAAAGTACTAATCCTGATTTAATAGTTGGGTTATGTGGATGTATGGCTCAAGAAGAAGGGGTAGTAAATGAATTAATGCATAAATATAAATGGGTTAATTTTGTGTTTGGTACTCATAATATACATAGACTTCCATATATTCTAAATGATGCATTACAGGCAAATAAACAACAAATAGAAGTATTAAGTAGAGAGGGAAATATTATTGAGGGTATTCCTGTTAAAAGAGCTAGTAATCATAAAGCATATGTAAATATTATTTATGGTTGTGATAAATTTTGTACTTATTGTATAGTTCCTTATACAAGAGGAAAACAAAGAAGTAGAGATCCTAAGGATATAGTAAAAGAAGTAGAAGAACTTGTTAAAGATGGATATAAAGAAGTTACTTTACTTGGACAAAATGTTAATGCATATGGAAAAGATTTTGATTATACATATACAATGGAAAATTTACTTGAAGATGTTAGTAAGACAGGTATTCCTAGAATTTTCTTTATGACTAGTCATCCATGGGATTTTACTGATGGTATGATTGATGTTATTAGTAAGTGTGATAATGTAATGCCATATGTACATTTACCAGTACAATCTGGTTCTAGTAGGATTTTAAAACTAATGGGAAGACGTTATACTAAAGAAAGTTATTTAGAGTTGTTTGATAAAATTAGAGGGAGAGTTCCTAGAGTTAGTATTTCAACAGATATTATTGTAGGTTTTCCAGGTGAAGAAGAAGAAGATTTCTTAGATACATTAGATTTAGTTGAACATTGTAAGTATGATAATGCATTTACTTTTATTTATTCTCCTAGAGAAAACACAGCAGCAGCTAAACTTGCTAATCAAGTAGATGAAAGTGTTAAAGAAGAAAGATTACAAAGATTAAATAGTGTAGTAAATAAATATTTCTTAGAAAATAATCAAAAATTAGTAGGAGAAGTATTTCCAGTACTTGTAGAAGGAGTAAGTTCTAAGAAAAATGAATTATTTGGTTATACAGATACTTTTAAATTAATTAATTTTGAAGGGGATAGTTCTTTAATAGGAGAAATAATTAATGTAAAAGTAGTTGAAGCTAAGACATGGAGTTTAGATGGTGAAATCGTTAAATAATGATGTTTTATCTAAAGTAGATGAAATAGTTAAATATATAGAAGATTCTGATACTTATAAAAAGTATAAGGAAATAGAAAAAAGATTAGAAAAAGATTCTGATATTATGGATAAGATTAATAAAGTTAAGTCTATTCAAAAAGAAATAGTAAAATTAGAGATAGAAAAGAAAGATATTTCTATTAAAGAAAAAGAAATAGAAGATATTTTATCTAGTTTAAATAGTTATCCTATTTATCAAGAATATAATTATTTATTTGAAGATTTAAATAATACTTTTCAAAGTATTAAATTTATTATTGAGAATTATTTAAATAGTAAGATTAATTAGTGTAAAGAGATGTATTATCTCTTTTTTGTTTGTTTTTTATTTTGTATAATTAATATGGGTGATAGTATGAATAATGATTCTTTATTTGAAAGAAAAGTTATAAAAGATAAATTAGAACTTGATAGAATTAAAAGTAGATTAGAAGAGATTTCTACTACTAGAAGTAGTCTTGCTACTAAAGATGAAAGAATTATGTATGATTTAAAGACTAAAGAAGAAGCAAATGAGTTAATGAGTCAAGTTAGAAATGGTATAGTTATAGATGATATTCCTTATAAAGAAGAAATATTTAGTAATATTTATTCTTTTTTTGGACAGTTTGGAGTATCGCTAGAGGATGTTACTTCTATGACTAGTGAAATCGAATTTTTTGTTAGTGATATTAATTTAGGTTATGGTGGTAAATTAGTTCATGCATGCGATCGTATTGGTGTTGATGCATCGTATGTTAATTTTGATGAAAAAGGTACTTTTGTTGGATTTAAGGAAGAATTAAAAGATTTCTTTATACATACTTTTACTCATGAGTTTTTACATAAAATGAGTTTTAAAGAGGATGGAAAAGATATAGTAGTACTAGATGATCCTATTATTGAAGGATTTACTGAAGTATTTGCTCATATGGTTAGTAGTAAAAGAGATGTTGTTAGTGATACATATGAGTTTCCTGAAAAAGTATGTGAGTTATTTACAGAAATGATGGGGCTTGATAAAGCAGTAGATGATTATTTGCATCATAATCAATCGCGCCCTAATTTGCATAATTTATTTTTAGAATGTGGGTGTGAAGACTTTGCATTATTTAGTAAACAATTATCTGATGTGATGAATGGTGTAAGACGAGATAAAGCAAATGGAGTTACTTCTTGTTTTGCACTTGATGAGAAAGATGCTTGTTTAGCTTTTTTAAGAGATAATATTTTAATTCCTTATTGTAGTAAAAATAGTGAAAGAAGTAGTGGGATTTTAGATAAGTTTAATAGTTTATTTGGACAATATGGTTATATTTGTAGTACAGAAGATGTCAAAGAGAGTAAGAAGTAACTCTCTTTTTTTAACTTATTCTTTATTTTTTGCATAAACTAGTATGGGAGGAATTTTATGGCAAATTATAAAGAGATTGTTACTAAGGCCGTTATTGGTAAGGGGAAGAAGAATTTTACTTCTACTAATGATATTATATTAGATGTTACACCTACTACTATTTTAGGGTGCTGGGTTATTAATCATAACTTTAAAGGGTATAAAGATAATGATAAGATTAAAATCGATGGAAGCTATGATATAAATGTATGGTATTCATATGATAATAATACTAAGACGGATGTTGTTAGAAAGAGTAATAATTATCAAGAGGTTGTTCAATTAAATAAAAAAGAAGAAGTAGATGGTACTGATGAAGAAATAATTGTAAGGAGTTTGAAGCAACCAACAGTTATTCAAGCTGATATTGAAGGTAATAAAATTATTTATACGATTGAAAAAGAATTAGGAATTGAACTTGTAGGTAATACTAAAGTAAAAATAGTAGTAGATAGTTTAGATGATGATGATTGGGATTTATTAGATGAAGAAGAGAATCTTGATAAAGAAGTAGAAGAAGTTATAGATAATGAAGTAGAAGAAGAATTTTTATAAGACTAGAAATAGTCTTTTTTTTATTAAAAATAGTAAATAAAAATAATAGTGTAAATATGAAGGTTAGAAGATGTAAAACCTTGACAAAAGACCGGGGGGGGGTATGATTTTAGTAGATAATAAAGGAGTGTGTCAAATGAATAATAGAAAAGGTTTTACGTTAATAGAGTTATTAGCGGTAATAGTAATACTTGGTTTACTTATGGCAATAGCAATACCAAGTGTAACTAAGTATATAACTGAATCTAGAAAAAAGACAGTTGTATCAACAATAGGAAATTATATGACTGCGATGGTAAATGAGGTAAATGATCTAACTTATACATTTACAGAAGCAAATACTATATATGCAGTACCAATAGAGTGTATTGCGTTAGAGCGAGGAGGAACAAATCCATTTGGTGAATGGCATCAAGCAAGTAATGCATATTGGGCATATGTATTAGTTCAATACGATGATGAAACATCAAGTTATATATACGGTTATACTTTTAAAGATAGTGCAGGATATGGACTTTATCCAACTTCTCAAGCAAAACTAAATGAACAAGGAAAGCAAATCCAAACTAATCTTGATATAAAAAGGCCTAGAAATGGATCTATTGAAAATGTAACCTCTAAATCTAATTGGAATGGATTTATAGTAGATGATGACACGCAATTAAAAGTATTAAAAGCAACAACAGAAGGTAATGTTGGAGATGGTGAAAAAACATGTACGCTTTTACAAAAAGCAAATAATTATGAACAAGTACAGCAAGAAGTTAAAGATATGACTTTAGTTAAATATGCAGAAAACACATATTTTTGGGAATATAGAGAACAAATAAAAAATATTACATTTGAAGATACAATAAATATACCTGATAATGTATATAAATCATGGGATGTATCAGAAACAGGTAATGGGAAAGTAATGGCTTATATTGTTGAAAATTCTGGTGATTCATCTTTTTATAATTTATATATACAAGGTGATGGTGAAATATATGCAAATAGAGATAGTTCATATTTGTTTTCTGATTTTAAAAATGTTGATAATATTAATAATATTAATTTATTAAATACTTGTAAAACTACTAATATGTATAAGATGTTTTATAAAACTGGGTATTCAAGTACTGTATTTACTTTAGATTTAGGAAATAATTTTGATACTAGTAACGTTAAAACGATGGCACATATGTTTAGATATGCTGGGTATTCAAATACAAGATTCACTTTGGATTTAGGTGATAATTTTGATACAAGCAAAGTAAATAATATGGGGCATTTGTTTTATGGAATAGGATATTCAAGTACAGTATTCACCTTAGATTTAGGTGACAAGTTTGATACTAGTAATGTTACTGATATGACGTCTATGTTTCGATTTGTAGGATATTCAAATCCGTCATTTTTATTAGAACTTGGTAGTAGATTTGATACAAGTAAGGTAAATAATATGACTAACATGTTTTGTTACGCAGGGTATTCAAGCACAATATTTACATTGAATTTAGGTGACAAATTTGATACTAGTAATGTTACTGATATGAGTAGTATGTTTGATCAAACAGGTTTTTCAAGTACAAAATTTACCTTAGATTTAGGAAATAAATTTGATACAAGTAATGTTATTGATATGAGTAGGATGTTTTATGTTGTAGGGTATAGAAGTTCGCTATTCAAACTAGATTGTAGTAGTTGGAATGTGGATAAAGTAACAAGTTATTCAAGCTTTAATGCTGGTTCAGAATCTAAAGTAACTCCACCCAAATGGGTTAATTAAATAAAATATTTTATAGATTTAATAATTAGTAATTTTTAAATTATAATTGATGTGATTAATAATTAAATTTATCCTGTTAACAAAAAAAGGTTGACAGGAGTTTTTTTGTATTATATAATCATATACGAATGAAGAAATGGAGGAAAAAAACATGGCAGTTAAATTAAGATTAACAAGAATGGGTGCTAAGAAGAAACCTGTATATAGAATTGTTGCTAGTGATTCAAGACGTCCTAGAGATGGTCAATATATTGAATTAGTTGGAACTTATAATCCATTAACTCAACCAGCTACAATTAATGTAAATGAAGAAGTTGCATTAAAATGGTTAAGTAATGGTGCTGAACCTACTGACACAGTTAGAAGTTTATTAAGTCAAGCTGGTGTTATGAAGAAGTTCGCAGAATCTAAGAAAGAAGTTAAGTAATTATGGATTTAATATCTTTAACAGAACAAATCGTAAAATCTCTTGCGTTACATAAAGATTCAGTTAGTGTTAAAGAATTTCCTACTGATGAAGAAAATGAAATTCTTATTCAAGTTATGATTGATAGTGAAGATATGGGAAGAGTAATTGGTAAAGGTGGAAAATGTGCTAATGCTATTAGAACTTTAGTGCAAGCAAGTAGTTTTTTATCAGATAATAAAAAAGTAAAAATTAATATAGATAGTTTTTAAGAACCTTTTGGTTCTTTTTTTGTTTTGAACAGTTGTTTGACTTTTTTGATGTTTTATGGTATAATATGAGCACTAATTGGGGGTGGATAGTATGTTTGATACTATGTTATTTACAAAAACAATTTCAGTAGATGCTAAGGGTAGATGTTTTTTACCAGCTAAGAATACTGGTGTAGAATCAGGGGAAAAATTATATTTATTTTATTCTGATGATAAAAATTGTGTTATTGCACGAAGCGAAGAGAGTATTCAAAGATTAGGTAGAAAGTATATCGATGCTGATCCTAAAGAAAGAGAAGAGAAGTTAGAAGAACTTGGAGATTTCTTATTTAATAGTATTGGTGTTGTTAGTGTTGATAAACAAGGTAGACTTGGTTTAGGTGTTGAAGTTTGTGCTGAGGCTAATTTAATTGGTTCTGCTTTTGTTGTAGGATGTTTTGATGAAATTAGATTTTATGCTAATAAAGAAGTATATCAAGAAAGTCTTCAAGCAAGAAAAGATGCTAAGTTAAAACAACTTGGTTCTAAATAATCTAAACGGGTGTTTTTATGTTAATTAATGGGGATAGATGTTTAGGTGATGTTAGAATTTTAGATGTTGGTAATAAGTTTGGTACGATGAATACAGCTGCTGGATTTTATCCGATGAAGATGACTTTAGAAAAGAGACAAGCTAGTTTTTTAAAGAAAAGAAAAAAATTAGGGAAAGAAAATGATTTTGATTATAAAAAGTTTTTTATGGCTAGTCAAACTTTTAAAGATGGGTCTTATTGTGTGTTAACTCCAGAAATTATTTCGTTATATGATGATGGATGGTTACTTGATATTCCGGAGGATATTTTAATTATTACTAAAAATACTCCGGGAGTTGTAGTAGGTCATCCTATAGCTGATTGTCCAGTTATTATTATGAATGATAAGAAGCATGGAGCAACAGCATTAGGTCATTGTAGTGCTGAGATGGTCGACAATTTGTTGCCTATAAATATATTTTTAGCATTAGAAAAGGAATTTGGTACTACTTGTAGTGATGTTAAAGTTTATGTAAGTAGTTGTATTTCTGATAAATGGGAATATGATTCTTTTCCGAGTTTTGTCAAAAATAAAGAGGTTTGGCGAGAATCTATTAGTGAAGTTCATACAATGGATAAAAATACTTATTATAATATAGATATTAGAAAAGCTATTTTTAAACAACTTATATCAACTGGTATAAAACAAAAAGATATATATTGGAATATGGATGATACTTTGACTAATTCTAACTATTATTCTAATAATGGTGTTAGAAATGATCCTAAGAAAAAGGGACGTAATTTTGCAGGTGCTTATTATCCTAATTCTTTAGATGTATCTAAAGTTAAAGTTTTAAAATAATATATAGAAAAATAAAAAGAATTAAATTTAATTCTTTTTTTCTTTTGTTGTAGTAATTATAAAAATATATTATAATATTTAATATAGGTGATAAAGATGGATAATATAAAAGTTCCTAATCATGTTGCGATTATTATGGATGGTAATAGGAGATGGGCTAAAGAAAATGGTAAGAGTCCTAGTATGGGGCACTTAGAAGGTAGTAAAACTCTAGAAAAGATTGGTATGTATATATTTGGTACAGGAGTTAAATATTTAAGTGTTTTTGCTTTTTCGACTGAAAACTTTAAACGTGAAGAAGAAGAGGTTACATATTTAATGGATTTAATTATTAAGGGATTTAAATCTACTTGTAGTAAGTTTGTTAAAAATGGTATTAGGGTTATTATTTCTGGTAGAAAAGATAATTTAAGAAAAGATGTTTTAGATACTATTTTAGAAATAGAAGAACAAACAAGAAATGGTACTGTTGGTACTTTTAATATTTGTTTTAATTATGGAGGACAAGCTGAAATAGAAGATGCTTGTAAGAAAATAGCTGCTGATTATAAAGATGGGAAAGTTGATTTATCTAATTTAGATTTTAATAGTTATTTATATCAAGATTTACCACCAATAGATTTAATGATTAGAACTAGTGGAGAAAAAAGAATAAGTAATTTTATGTTATATCAACTTGCTTATAGTGAATTATATTTTACAGATGTTTATTTTCCAGATTTTAATGAAAAAGAATATGATTTAGCAATAGATGAGTATAATAATAGGAAAAGAAGATTTGGAGGTTAGAATATGAAAATTAGAATTATTAGTGCTTTAGTCATGTTGCTTATTTTTGTTCCTTTGCTTTTAACTGGAGGTATTCCTTTTGCGATACTTATGTTACTTATATCGTTAATTGGATTACATGAAATTTTTAAAGTGAAGAAGAAACAAAAAGAAGTACCAATATTAATTGAAATGTTTGGATATTTATTAGGGGGATTTTTAACTTTAAATAATTGTACATCTAATTATTTAACTTTAGATATTGATTATAGAATAGTAGCATTTATGATATTTATATTTATACTACCTATAGTGTTTATTAATGATGATAAGAAATATAGTGTAGATGATGCTTTATTTATGATTGGTGCAACTTTGTTTATTGGTTTAAGTATGAATTTATTGTTATTAATTAGAAATGAAAGTTTATTTTACATAATTTATCTTTTCTTGATTACAATAATGACTGATACATTTGCTTTAATTACAGGTAGATTTATTGGTAAAAATAAACTTGCCCCTAAAATATCTCCTAAGAAGACTTGGGAAGGTTTCTTTGGTGGTGCATTATGGGGAACTGTTTTTGGAAGTGTTTTCTTTAATACAGCGATTGATCCAGATTTGAATTTATTTATATTAATTATTATGACTTTAACATTAAGTATTATTGGGCAATTAGGAGATTTAGTTTTCTCAGCAATTAAGAGACATTATGGTGAAAAAGATTTCTCTAATTTAATTCCAGGACATGGTGGTATATTAGATAGATTAGATAGTGCGATATTTGTAGTATTAGGATTCTTATTATTTTTGGTGATTTTATGATAAATACTTTTATTACATTAATATATTTTGTTTTAATTCTTGGGATAATTATATTAGTCCATGAGTTTGGACATTTTATATGGGCTAAGAAATTTGGTGTTTTTGTACATGAGTTTGCGCTTGGTATGGGACCAAAGATTTTTAGTAAGAAAAAGGGAGAAACAGTTTATTCTATTAGAGCAATTCCAATAGGTGGTTTTTGTGCTATGGCTGGAGAAGACGGAGAAGAAACTGATGAAAAAGGAAAGAAGATTCCTAGAAATAGAAAATTTTTCGCAAAACCAATTTGGCAAAGATTTTTGATTTTGTTTTTTGGTGCTGGTAATAACTTTATTTTAGCTTTCTTATTCTTGTTTTTTGTAGGATTATTTGGTGGTGCTCAAATAATGGATCCAGTTATTGGAGGGGTTACTAAAGATTATCCAGTAGCAATAGCAGGAATCGAAGCTGGAGATAAAATATTAGAAGTAAATGGTCATAAGACTCCTACTATTGATGATGTTCAACTTTATATTACTTTAAATAAAGTAGGTAGTAATCTTGATTTAAAAATTAAAGATAGTGAAGGTAATATTAAGGATTATTCTATTAAACCTATTAAAGTAGAAAAAGATGGGGTAGAAGGATATTATTATGGATTAGAGTTTAAAGCTGAATATGAAGAAGGGTTCCTTGCAGCTATTAGATTTAGTTTTGAAAAAGCTGGTGCTATATTAAGACAAATGGTAATAGTTCTTGGTAATTTATTTACTGGTGGAGTTAGTGTTAATAATTTAAGTGGTCCAGTTGGTATTTATACTGTTGTTGATGATGCAAAGGGATATGGTGTTTTAACTCTTCTTCAATTAACTGCTTTATTAAGTATTAATGTTGGTTTCTTAAATTTAATTCCATTCCCAGCGTTTGATGGTGGAAGAATATTCTTGTTATTAGTTGAAAAGATTAAAGGTAAACCAATAAAAGCTGAAACTGAGAATTTAATAAATACTGTTGGTTTTATATTAATTATAATTCTAGCTATATATATTACTGGTAATGATATATTTAAATTAATATTTAAATAAAAGAAAAAGATTAATGTCTTTTTCTTTTTTCTTTTATTTGATATAATTGTTACAGAATAGGTGAAGTTTATGAAAGATGATAATAGTTTTGAAAATTTAGATATTAGAAATTTAAATGTAGAAGAAGATACTATGTATTTTACGGATATAGATAAAGAAGAATATGAAAAAGATAGCAAGACTTATAAAGAAGAAGATATGTATGAAAATTATAAGCCTCTTACTAATACTAATAGTGTAGAGTATGATGAGGGAGATTATGCTTCTTCATTATATGGTGCTGATCGTGAAGAATCAGAAGAAAATAAAAAAGTAATCTTGGCTTATATCTTTACTTTATTAATAATAGTTTTAATAATAGCGGTTGCAGTTATAAGTATAAATAAATAACAGAAATGTTATTTCTTAAATTGAAATTTCAACCGCACCACCTGGTGCGGCTTTTTTGATAAAATAAAAGGAGCCAAATCCCGGCAAGGAGGCTCCTATATGAATTATAAACAATTAACTAAAGAAAAGAAAGCACAA